>NZ_JAIZ01000671.1:21432-28340 GCF_000710465.2 Kitasatospora sp. MBT63
GCGCCGCGGCTGGCGGACGTACGCGGTGGTCTCCGCGCTGGTGTTCGCCCTGGCGATGGTGCCGATCCTGGCGGTCGAGGTACTGGCGGGCCGGCCCGTGAGCAGTCTGACCGGCGGGGACTCCCGGACCGGCACCTCGCTCACCCCGGGCCGGGCCGAACCGGCCGGCAAGTCCCCCGCGGCACCGTCCACCGGAGGTTCCGGCCCGGCCGCCGTCCCGCCGTCCGGGCCGTCGCCCTCCGGCTCACCGGGCGCGACGACCGACCCGGGGAGCGGCGGCGGCCCGTCCGGGAGGCCCTCGGCGACGCCGTCCCCCTCGGCCAGCCCGTCCGCGAGCCACTCCGCCGCACCGTCGGGCAGCGCCTCGGCCGGGGCGTCCGGCGGGCCCTCCGGTGCCACGCCCGCCGGCTCGGCCCCCGCCGCCGAACCGGCGCCGTGAGCGCGGACCCGGCGGGGCGTCAGGCGCCCAGCACCCGGCGCAGGTAGTCGTTGCCGAACAGCCGGCCCGGGTCGACCTTGTCGCGCAGCGCCGTGAAGTCGCCGAAGTGCGGGTAGACCGAGGCCAGGTACCCGGCGTCGCGGGTGTGCAGCTTGCCCCAGTGCGGGCGCCCCTGGTGAGCGGTCATCAGCTGCTCGACCCCGGTGAAGTAGCCCTGATCGGCGCTGCCCCGGTAGAGGTGGACGGCGATGTAGACGCTGTCGCGCCCGTTCGCGGTCGACAGCCACAGGTCGTCGGCGGGCGCCACCCGGACCTCCACCGGGAAGCTGATCCGCCAGTCCGAGCGCGCGACCAGCGCCTTCAGCTCGCGCAGCACCGTGGTGGCCGCCTCGCGCGGGACGGCGTACTCCATCTCGATGAAGCGCACCCGGCGCGGGCTGGTGAACACCTTGTACGCCGTGTCGGTGTAGCTGCGCTCCGACCAGGCCCGGCTGGCGAGCGCCGCGATGGAGGGGATGGTGCCGGGGAGCCGGCGGCCCACCCGGCAGACGCCCTCCCAGACCGTGTTCGACAGGAAGTCGTCCTCCAGCCAGGCCTTGAAGGCCGGCAGCGGGGCGGCCGGCCCCTGGCTGCGGTTGTTGCGCTTGGTCGAGCAGCGGTCGGTGTGCGGGAACCAGTAGAACTCGAAGTGCTCGTTGACGGCCGTCAGGTCGTCGAAGCGCTCCAGCACCTCGTCGAAGGACATCGGCTGCTCGTGGGCGGTGAGCAGGAAGGCGGGCTCCACCCCGAAGGTGATCTCGCTGACCACGCCGAGCGCGCCGAGACCGAGCCGGGCGCCCTGGAAGAGCTCCGCGTTCTCGGTGGGTGAGCAGTGCTGCACGGTGCCGTCGGCGAGCACGATCTCCAGCGCCCGGATCTGGGCGGCGAGCGAACCCGAGTCCCGCCCGGTGCCGTGGGTGCCGGTGCTGGTGGCGCCCGCCACCGTCTGCACCTCGATGTCGCCCATGTTGGCCAGGGACAGGCCCGCGGTCTCCAGCAGCCGGTTGAGCCGGTGCAGCGGCAGACCCGACCCGACCGTGACGGTGCCCGCCTCGGCGTCCACCGCCCGGACGGCCGTCAGCCGGTCCGGCCGGACCAGCACGCCGCCGTCGGCGGAGGCGATCGAGGTGAACGAGTGGCCCGAGCCGACCGCCTTGACCGTGCGGCCCTCCTCGGCGGCGCGGCGCACCACCTCGGCGAGCTCCTGCGCGTCGGCCGGGGCGACCGTCCGGCCCGGCCGGGCGCTCTGGTTGCCGGCCCAGTTGCGCCAGCCTGCGGTGGCGGTGCTCTCGGGCATGCGAAGGCCTCCTGCTCACGTCACCCGCACGGACTACCCGTGGGTAGGGTGAGCGTAGTCACTCCCCTGCCCACGGTCCATGGTCCGTTCACCGGCCGGACGCCGGTCCGGCGGGCCGTGGCGGGCTCAGCCGGGCAGTGACGATTCGGTGAGTTCCGGCTCGCTCGGCACCAGCCCCCCGCGCAGCCGCGACAGGCCCGCCAGCGCCACCAGCGCGGCGAAACCGGCCGCCGCCACCGGCACCCAGTAGCCCGCCGCCGCGCCCGCCGCGTCCACCACCCAGCCCGCCGCCGACGAACCGAGCGCCACCCCGAGCGCCAGCCCGGTGGTGGTCCAGGTCATCCCCTCGGTCAGCTGCGCCGCCGGAACCAGCCGCTCCACCAGCGCCATCGCGGTGATCAGCGTCGGCGAGATGGACAGCCCGGCCAGGAACAGCGCCGCACCGATGCCGGCCAGCCCGGCCGTACCGCGCAGCGTCGAGGCCACCAGCACCAGCGGCACCATCGAGGCCGCCATCACCGCGACGCCTGCCAGGAAGCGGACCGGCATCGAACCCTTGGGCTTCAGCGTCCCGAACACCACCCCGGCCAGGCAGGACCCGAGCGCGTACACCGCGAGCACCAGGCTCGACACCGAGGTGTGCCCCTGCGCCTTGGCGAAGGCCACGGTGACCACCTCCACCGAGCCGAAGATCGCACCGGTCGCCACGAAGGTCAGCACCAGCACCTGCAGCCCGGCCGAGGTGATCGCCGAACTGCCGCGGTGGTGCGCGGCCGGATGCACCGGCGGCTCGGTCCGGCGCTGCGCCGTGAACAGCAGCACCCCCACCCCGAGGAACACCCCCGCCAGCAGCAGCCCGGCCTCCGGGAACACCGCCGTCGCCAGCCCGATCGACAGGATCGGCCCCACGATGAAGCAGACCTCGTCCACCACGGCCTCGAACGAGTACGCGGTGTGCAGCTTGGGCGGCTCCGCGCTGTACAGGTACGCCCAGCGGGCCCGCACCATCGAGCCCGCGCTGGGCATCACCCCCATCCCGGCCCCGCACACGAACAGCGTCCACGCCGGGGCGTCGAAGCGGGCGCAGAGCAGCAGCGCCCCCGCCGCCAGCAGCGTGGCCGCGGTGGCGGGCAGGGTCACCCGGCGCTGCCCGTACCGGTCGACCAGGCGGGAGACCTGCGGCCCGAGCACCGCCGCCGACAGCGCCACCACGGCGGACACCGCACCCGCGAGGCCGAACGAGCCGCGCAGCACCGCGAGCATGGTGACGATGCCGATGCCCGTCATGGAGATCGGCAGCCGGGCTATGAAGCCGCTCGAGGAGAAGGCCAGAGTGCCGGGGGCGGCGAATATCTGGCGGTAGCTGGACAGCACTGGTGCTCCGCGGGTGGGGTGGATGCGGGATGGGGCGTGCACGGTACGTAAGGCGCACGCTCCGTAAAGACAGCTTACGAACATCTGCAAGCGGATTCGCCCCGAGGCTGCCCCCGAAGCACTCCCCGAAGTACTCCCCGAGGCGCCCGCCGGGACGGCCGCGGCACCGGGCGGACGGGCTCGCCGGGCGGCCCGCCGCCGTCCGCGCGGTGTCTGGTGGGAGGATCGGTGCCATGTCCGACTCGCCCTCAGTCACCGACCACGCGCCCGGCGGCCCCGCGCCCTACGACGCGCTGCTGCTCCTGTCCTTCGGCGGCCCCGAGGCCCCCGAGGACGTGGTGCCCTTCCTGGAGAACGTCACCCGAGGCCGAGGCATCCCCAAGGAGCGCCTGGCCGAGGTCGGCAAGCACTACTTCCTGTTCGGCGGCGTCAGCCCGATCAACGAGCAGAACCGCGAGCTGCTCGCGGCGCTGCGCAAGGACTTCGCCGAGCACGGCCTCGACCTGCCGGTCCACTGGGGCAACCGGAACTGGGCGCCGTACCTCACCGACACCCTGCGGGAGCTGGCCGCCGAGGGTCACCGCCGGGTGCTCACCCTCGCCACCAGCGCCTACGCCGGCTACTCGGGCTGCCGCCAGTACCGGGAGAACCTCGCCGACGCGCTGGCGACGCTGCGCGCCGAGGGCCTGCCGGAGCTGCGGGTCGACAAGCTGCGGCACTTCTACAACCACCCCGGCTTCGTCCGGCCGATGATCGACGCCACCCTGGCCGCGCTCGCCGGGCTGCCGGCCGGCGTCCGCGACGGCGCCCACCTGGCGTTCACCACCCACTCCATCCCGGACACCATGGCCGAGACCTCCGGCGCCCCGGACGACCCGGCCCGCGGCACGCCCGGCGGCGCCTACGTGGCCCAGCACCTGGAGGTCGCCCGGCTGGTCGCCGACGCGGTCGCCGAGGCCACCGGGGTGGCCGGCCGCCCGTGGGAACTGGTCTTCCAGAGCCGCAGCGGCGCCCCGCACGTCCCCTGGCTGGAACCGGACATCTGCGAGCACCTGGAGGCCCTGCACGCGGGCGGCGCACCGGCCGCGGTGATGGTGCCGATCGGCTTCGTCTCCGACCACATGGAGGTCAAGTACGACCTCGACACCGAGGCCACCGCCAAGGCGGCCGAACTCGGCCTGCCGGTCGCCCGGGCCGCCACCGTCGGCGCCGACCCGCGCTTCACCGCCGCCGTCCGGGAACTAGTGCTGGAGCGTGCGGCCGTCGAACGTGGCGCGCAGGTCGAGCGATGCGCCCTCGGTACGCTCGGCGCGAGCCACGACGTGTGCGCCGTCGCCTGCTGCCCCAACCCCCGCGCACCCAGGCCAGCGGCCGCCCAGCTCTGACCCCGGTCCGACCCCGGCCGCCCGGGCCCGCCCGGCACCGACCCGCCCACCACCCCAGGAGGAACCCGCGTGTCACCCAGCCCCGCCCTGCTCGCCGAACTGCTGGAGCTGGCCAAGGAGGCCGCGATCCGGGCCGGCGTGCTGCTGCGCGACGGCCGCCCCGCCGACCTCGGCGTCGCCGCCACCAAGAGCAGCCCGGTCGACGTGGTGACGGAGATGGACCTGGCCTCCGAGAAGCTGATCCTGGAGCTGATCGACGAGCGCCGCCCCGCCGACGGCTACCTCGGCGAGGAGGGCGCCGACCGGGCCGGCACCAGCGGCGTCCGCTGGGTCGTCGACCCGTTGGACGGCACCGTGAACTACCTGTACGGCCTGCCCAACTGGGCCGTCAGCGTGGCCGCCGAGCTGGACGGCCGGGCGGTGGTCGGGGTGGTCTACGTCCCCGCCCGCGGGGAGATGTTCCACGCGGTGCTCGGGGGCGGCGCGTTCCTCGACGGCCAGGCCGTCTCCTGCCGGCCGGCGCCGCCGTGGGGCCAGGCCCTGATCAGTACCGGCTTCAACTACGTCCAGTCGATCCGGGTCAGGCAGGCCGAGGTGCTGCTCGCCCTGATGCCGGAGTTCCGCGACATCCGGCGCGGCGGCGCGGCGGCGGTCGACCTCTGCGACCTCGCCGCCGGCCGGGTGGACGGCTACTTCGAGCGCGGCCTCGCCGCCTGGGACCGGGCCGCCGGGGTGCTGATCGCCCGGGAGGCCGGCGCCCTGGCCGGCGGCCGGCCCGGCCAGGAGCCGGACGGCACGCTGACCGTCGCGGCCCCCGCCGGGCTGTTCGAGGAACTGCAGCGCAGGCTCGACGAGATCGGCGCCTGGCGCGACTGAACGCAGCCGCCTCCCGCCGACGGACGGCGGGAGGCGGCTGCGGACAAGGAAGGGCCCTGGCACGACTGAGGTGCCAGGGCTCGCGTTTCATCTACCCCCGGAGGTGCGGGGCGGACAGGCGGTGCTGTGGTGGTACTGCCGCTGGTGGCGGCTGCCGGTCAGGCGGCGAAGCGGTGCATCTCCTGCACCGCGTCGACCCCGTGCTCGGCGGCCAGTCTGCGCAGGTCCTCCAGCTCGGACTGCTCGACCTCGGCCAGGAACTCGTCCCCGGACTCGAGTGCGCGGTGGAGATCCTGCTCCGCATTCCTTATGCGCTGCAGGATGCCGTCGGTAAAGGCGTCCATACGGGCCCCCTTGCTTCTTCGGACGGGCACGGTCCGCATGCTCCCCGGTCTGCGGAACGAGATCACTGGGAGCGCCGAGCCCGGTGGCCGTCTCTCCGGTCGGGCGCGGGAGCCGACCTGCGGCGGCTACCGGTGACATTCGATCCCCGTACCGGTGCGGATGAACACGCGGCGGGTGGGAGCGATCCGCGCTACGGCGGCATCGCAGTGTGAGCTTGTCCTCCCCGCCCGGTGGCCGGGGAAACCTCCCGGGCCGAGAAAGTTGCCCGCGTCACAGTCCAATCGGAGCGGCCGTCGCCGGATCGGGGCCTCCCGGGCCCGCCCACCGGACCGCGTCCGGCCCCGGTCAAGGCCGGTCCGCCCGGTCTTACTGCGGCTTTAGCCGGGAACCAGGCAGGATGGGCAGCACCGTCGGAGTCGTCGGTCGAGTCCCGAGGCCGTCCGCGGCCCGTGTCGCGCCGACTCCGCGCCCGGCGCACAACGGCCCGCACGGGCAGGCACGGTGGGGCCGCACCAGCAGAAGGGACCACCACCGTGCGGGTACTCGTCGTCGAGGACGAGCAACTCCTCGCCGAAGCCGTCGCCACCGGCCTGCGCCGCGAGGCGATGGCGGTCGACGTCGTCTACGACGGTGAGGCCGCGCTGCAGCGTATCGCCGTCAACGACTACGACGTGGTCGTGCTGGACCGCGACCTCCCCCTGGTCCACGGTGACGACGTCTGCCGCCGCGTGGTCGAACAGGGCCTGGCCACCCGCGTGATCATGCTGACCGCCTCCGGCGACATCAGCGACCGGGTGGAGGGCCTGGAGATCGGCGCCGACGACTACCTCCCCAAGCCGTTCGCCTTCAGCGAACTCGTCGCCCGGGTAAGGGCGCTGGGCCGCCGCGCCACCGTCCCGCTGCCCCCCGTGCTGGAACGGGCCGGCATCAGCCTCGACCCCGGCCGCCGGGAGGTGCTCCGGGAGGGCCGCACCGTCCAACTCGCCCCCAAGGAGTTCGCCGTCCTGGAGGTCCTGATGCGGGCCGGCGGCGCCGTCGTCTCGGCCGAGCAGCTGCTGGAGAAGGCCTGGGACGAGCACACCGACCCGTTCACCAACGTCGTCCGGGTCACCGTGATGACCCTGCGCCGCAAGCTCGGCGACCCGCCGGTCAT
>NZ_JAIZ01000672.1:0-2854 GCF_000710465.2 Kitasatospora sp. MBT63
GTCGCTCCCCATCGGCTCGCCGTGGCAGGTGACCGGGCCGTCGTCGGGCAGGCCCAGGAACAGGCAGACGCCGCCGACCGTGATCAGCACCAGCGCGCCGACCAGATCGCCGGCGCGGTCCTCGGGCTGTGCCACGGCCCGCCTCCCCCGCATCGCCCCGGCCTCACCCCCATCATCGGCGCGGGCCCGGCCCGGGCCAAGGGTTGTGACGGCTTGCCTTGCGGGGGCCCTTTCTACTAATTTGCTTAGGAGATTAGTAGTGATGGACGGACCCCGACCCCGACCCCAGGGAGCAGCACCACATGGGCCAGCACCGCCTCCCCTCCCCCGCCGGCCGGCGCCGCCTCGGCGCCCTGGCCCTCGGCGCGGGGGGCGCCCTGCTGCTGCCGGCGGTCGCCGCGCACGCCGAGCCCAAGCCCTCCCTGGAGCAGGTCCAGCGGCAGGTGGACACGCTGTACGAGGAGGCGGAGGCGGCCACCGAGCAGTACAACGGGCTCCAGGAGCGCCAGCAGCAGCTGCAGGCCCGCACCGGCACCCTCCAGCAGGAACTCGCGGTCCAGCAGGGCCGGTTCAACGCACTGCGGGAGACCCTCGGCGCGGTGGCCGCCGCCCAGTACCGCACCGGCGGCCTCGACCCGGCGGTGCGCCTGATGCTGACCTCGGACGCGGACGACTACCTGGAGAGCGCCGGCCGCCAGGACACCGCGGCCGCCACCCAGGTCGGCGCCCTGGAGCAGCTCAAGGGCCAGCAGCGCCGGCTCGACCAGCTGCGCGCGGAGACCGCCGGCCGGCTCGGCGAACTCGACGGCGCCCGGCAGGCCGCGGCGGCCAAGAAGGCCGAGGTGCAGGGCCGGCTCGCCGAGGTCCAGCGGATCCTGGGCGGCCTCAAGGCGGGTGAGCGGGCCCGGGTGCTGGCCGGCGACCGGCCCGCCGCCTCACGCAGCAGCGCCCGCACCCCGTACACCGGCCCGGCCACCGGGCGCACCAAGGACATCCTCGACTTCGCCCACGCCCAGCTCGGCAAGCCCTATGTGTACGGCGCCACCGGCCCCGGCTCGTACGACTGCTCGGGGCTGACGCTGAAGGCCTTCGCGGCGGGCGGGGTGTCGCTGCCGCGCACCTCGCAGGCCCAGTTCGCGGCCGGCCAGAAGATCGACAAGAGCCAACTCCAGCCCGGCGACCTGGTGTTCTACTACGCGGACCTGCACCACGTCGGCATCTACCTGGGTGACGGGAAGCTGCTGCACGCCCCGCGCACCGGCAAGACCGTGGAGATCGTCGGCGTCGACGTGATGCCGTACGCGGGTGCGGTCCGCTACTGACGCCGCGGGCCGCCCTGCCCGGGCGGGCCGGGCGGGCCGGGCGGGGCCGCACCGCGGGGGCTCAGAGCGCGGAGACGTTGACCGCGCTCGGGCCCTTCTGGCCGTCCTGGATCTCGAACTCCACGTGCTGGCCCTCGGCGAGGGTCTTGAAGCCGTTGCCCTGGATCGCCGAGAAGTGGACGAACACGTCCTTGCTGCCGTCCTCGGGTGCGATGAAGCCGAAGCCCTTCGTCTCGTTGAACCACTTGACCTGGCCCTTGATCTTCGCCATCGGAGCTCTCCTCGCGCACGCGTCGGCGCGGCCCGGCGGCCGCGCCGACGCGATCATGCCCAGTGGGAGGGCCCGGCTAACGGGGACCGCCGTGGCGGCCGCCGTCCGTGACCCCGGGCGGGCGGTCAGGAGAGTCCGGTGCCCGCCTGGTCGGCGGCCTCGTCGGCGGCGCGCGCCTCCCGCCGCCGGACCACGTCCTGACGGCGGGTCACCACCGCCACGGCGCCGAGCGCGGCGGCGGTGAAGGCGAGCACCCCGAGCCAGGGCCGGTCCACGGTGTGGCCGAGCGCGTGGTCCATCGAGTAGCGTCCGGCGCCCGCCACGCCCAGCGAGAGGCCGCAGGCGCCGAGCAGGGCGGGGTACTCGAAGCCGCCGCTGGTGACGAAGAAACCGGCCGGGGCGTGCACGGAGATCGCACCGGCCATGGTGCCGGCGACCACCGACCCGGCGACCGGGGTGGCGAGGCCCAGCACCAGCATCGCGCCGCCGCCGGCCTCGCCCAGCCCGGAGGCGATGGCGCTCTGCCGGCCGGGCTCGAAGCCCATGTGCTCCATGGCCTGGGCGGTGCCCTCCAGGCCGCCGCCGCCGAACCAGCCGAACAGCTTCTGCGTGCCGTGGGCGACGAGGACACCGCCGACGGCGGTGCGCAGGGCCAGCAGGCCGAGGTCCTTGCGGTACAGACTGGTCATGGTGACGCCCCTGGGTCCGGTGGCACGGCCGGCGCCGCGTCCGTCCTTCCCATCCCAGCCCAGCGGCCGGGGCCGCTCGACCCGGGACCGCCATTCGGGCTAATCCGTAGCCCGATCCGTCCGACCCTGGAGCGCCGTGCCCGACCACGCAACGACCCCGGCCCACCCCGGTGACCTGCCGGTCTACCGGCTGCCCGGCGCGGGCGTGACCGACCCGGCCGCGTTCTGGACCGCGCTCGGCCGCGCGGTCGGGGCGCCGGGCGGCTACTACGGCCGGAACCTGGACGCGCTCGCCGACTGCCTGCGCGGCGGCTACGGGCCGGTGCCGCCGTACGTCCTGGAGTGGGAGGACGCCCAGGTGGCCCGGCGGCGACTGGCCGGGTGGCCGGGGGCGGCGCGGGACGGGGGGCCGAGCTACTTCGAGGCGATCGTGGCGGTGCTGGAGGAGGGCGGGGTGACGGTCCTGCTCCGCTGAACGGAACCGGCCCGTCACCCCGCCCCCGAGGGCGCGTCCTGCGCGCCCTCGCGATCCCCCGGCTGCCCCGCCCCGGTCAGTCCGCCCGGCGGGGGGG
>NZ_JAIZ01000672.1:2943-4145 GCF_000710465.2 Kitasatospora sp. MBT63
GGCGGCGAGCGCCCAGGAGAGCAGGGGCAGCCCGACCAGCACGGCGGCCAGGTAGGGCCACGGCAGCACCATCGGGTGGGTGCCGAGTTCGATACCGCCGGTTGGATCGACCGAGGCCACCGCGCCGGCGTTCTGCACCTGCTGGACGGCGGCGGCGGGCAGCAGACCGGCCGCCGTCCCGAGCACCGCGCCGACGGCGGCGATCAGGGCGCACTGCAGGCCGGAGAGCCTGCGCCGGATCCCGCTACCGGCGCCGACCGCCGCCAGGGTGGCGAGGTCGCGCTGGGAGTCCGAGGCCGCCAGGCCGGTGGCGATGCCGGCCGCGGCGAGGGCCACCACCGAGGCGGCCACCCCGAGCCCGAGCGCCACCACGTCGTCGTGGCCGCCCCGGTAGCCGCGCTCGACCCGCAGGTCGTTGCGGATGCCGTCGGCGGTGACCGCGGCGGCCGCCCGCTGTTCGGCGGCCGCGGACGGGGCCTGCGCGGGCCGCCACACCGAGCCCGCGGGGGCGAGGACGAAGCCGGCCCGCCGGGCCGCGTCCGGTGACAGCACGGCCCGGACCGAGGGCACCTCGGCCTTGGCCGCCACGGCCGGCAGGGTGAGCGTCGAGGCGGTGTTGCCCTCCGGTCCCGTGGCGCCGAAACGGGTGAGCGCCAGGGTCACCGAGCCGTCCTTGACCAGGGCGGGGTCGAGGACCACCACCCGGCCCTCGGCCAGCGCGCCGGCCGCCTCGGGCGCGTCCGCGCCGAGCAGGTTGTGCAGGAGCGCGGCGTCGCCCGCGACCAGTTCGCCGAACTGCTGGGCGTCCGGGGCGACGGCCGGCCTGCACCGCGGGTCGGTCGCCAGCAGCCGCTCGGCGTTCTCGGTGGTGATCCGGGCGCCGTAGCTGTCGGCCGGCAGGCCGGACAGCGGCGGGCAGAGGTTCTCCGCCGGGGTGGTCAGGGCGATCCGGCCGCAGAAGCCGCCCGGGGTGCCGTCGCAGGCGCCGTAGCCGACCGTCTGCAGGTCGGCGCGCGGGCCGAGGCCGGGTACCGACCGCTCGACCGCGGCCCGCGGACCGGCCGGATCGCCGGCCTGGACGCGCAGGGTGACGGCGCCGGACGGGGCCGACGGCGCGTACCCGGCGCGGTCCGCCGCCGCGGTGCCGGCCTGGAAGGTCAGCACCGCCACCGCGCCGGCCACCGCCGCCATCACGGCCGCGA
>NZ_JAIZ01000673.1 GCF_000710465.2 Kitasatospora sp. MBT63
GGCCGAGTCAGATCTCCTCGGCCATCTCGTTCAGCCGGGCGTGACGCAGCCGGCCGGTGATGCTGGCGGTGTCGGTGCCGATCACGTCGGCGATCTCGGGTGTGGCGAGGCCGACCACGTAGTGCAGGATCGCGAGGTCCTCGTCGGCGGGGCCGGGCCGAAGGCCGGAGGGGGCGGAACGGGCCCGCTGCTCGGTGATGGTGGTACGCAGGATCTCCCAGGCCGCGGCCGTGGGGTTGGGCCCGACCAGCACCTCCGACCAGACGGAGGCCAGGCAGCCCAACGCGTGCCGGACCACCGAGGCCGCCTGGTCGGGATCGGCGAACCAGACCCGGGCGTAGCTCAGGTAGCGCGGTCGGTGGAGCTCGCAGAACGCGCCGAACTCCACCGGCATACCGGGGAAGTCGCCGGCCCTGGGGGCCGCCGCCGGTTCCTCGGCCTGGACATGACGGTCTGTCACATCTGCCTCTCGATCTGGTCGGGACGGCGGAGCGCACATTCCGCTCACTCTAGGCCCTCACCCCAATGCATCGGGTGACAAGTCCGTTGAGATGACCGGGAGTGGGGCTCGATCCGGCCGATTGGTGACGACTCATCAGATCTTCGTTGCGGTCTTCCGACCGCGAACCGGTCACAGCTGGTCAACGGTGGTACAACGACGAAGGCGGCGGGGGGTTGCTGCCGTACCGGCGCCGTCCGGTCCGGCACCTGTCCGCCCCCGTCCTCGTCGCCAGCGCTGCCACCGTCGCCGCGGGCGGTCCCACGCCTGGCCACCGGTCTCGGGGTCGGACCATGACGGCCGGTCATGTCGGCAGGGGTGCGGATCGGGGGCGTCCCCGTTGGCTGCCGCCCGGTCCGGCGCCGCAGGCTTGCAGGCATGAGGAATGAGACCGACCGCCCCGCCGCCCCGGGCCGCTCCGCCCCCGCCGCCCGGCCGCGCCGGACCGGGCTCATGCCGGCCGCCGCGCTGGCCACCGTCTGCGCCATCGCCGCG
>NZ_JAIZ01000674.1 GCF_000710465.2 Kitasatospora sp. MBT63
GTGAGCGCACGGCGGCCGGCGGGGCGGGCGGGGTACGACGCGCGGGGCCCGGCCGGTACCGCCGGGGACGGCGACCGGCCGGCCGGGTCGGCGGGACGGTCCTGCAACCCCGGTGTCCCGCCGGGCCGGGCCCGGCACATGTCGATCAGGCCGCGTGCGAGCGCCGGCGGGGCCGGGGCTGCTCGGCCTCGGCGCGGGCCAGGTCGTGGTGGATCGGGCCGTGGCCGGCCGACAGCGGCAGGCAGCTGCCGCCGCGCCGGTGCGCGACGATCTCGGCGGCCACCGAGACGGCGGTCTCCTCCGGGGTGCGGGCCCCGAGGTCCAGGCCGATCGGCGAGCGCAGCCGCCCGATCTCGGTGTCGGTCAGGCCCACCTCGCGCAGCCGGGTGTTGCGGTCCCGGTGGGTGCGGCGCGATCCCATCGCGCCGACATACCCGACCGGCAGCCGCAGCGCGCGCTCCAGCAGCGGGATGTCGAACTTGGCGTCGTGGGTGAGCACGCAGAGCACGGTACGGCCGTCGATCCGGTCCAGCTGGGAGTCCAGGTAGCGGTGCGGCCAGTCGACCACCACCTCGTCGGCGTCCGGGAAGCGGCGCTCGGTGGCGAAGACCGGGCGGGCGTCGCAGACGGTCACCCGGTAGCCGAGGAACTTGCCGATCCGCACCACGGCGGCGGCGAAGTCGATGGCGCCGAAGACCAGCATCCGCGGGGCCGGCACGTAGGACTCGACGAACAGCGTGACGGTGCCCCGGCCCTCGTCGCAGGGGCGCCCGTCCAGGCCCAGTTCGAGGCGGCCGGTGCGGCCGGCGTCCAGCATCGCCCGGGCCTCGGCGACCGCGGACCGCTCCAGGGCGGCCGTGGTGGAGGGCGCGGGGGAGAGCGAGCCGTGGTGGGTCCCGGCGGTGACGGCGACGGTGGCGCCGAGCAGCCCGGCCGGTCCGTCGATCACCCGGGCGAGCGCCACCGGGGTGCCGGAGGCGATGTACGCGATCCCGGCGTCCAGCGCGGCATCGGCGCCCGGCACGACCGGCTGGACGAAGACGTCCAGGATCCCGCCGCAGGTCAGACCGACCGCGAAGGCGTCCTCGTCGCTGAAGCCGAACCGCTGCAGCACCGGCTCGCCGCTCTCCAGGGCCTCCTGGCACAGCTCGTACACCGCCCCCTCGACGCAGCCGCCGGAGACCGAGCCGATCGCCTCGCCGGTGGTGTCCACGGCCAGTGCCGCGCCCGGGTCGCGCGGCGCGCTGCCCGAGACGCCGACCACGGTGGCCACCGCGAAGGAGCGCCCGGCGGCGTGCCAGGCGTGCAGCTGCTCGGCGATGTCCTGCATGTCCGGTGCTCCTTACCAGTCCAGTGTGCACGGTGTACGGGGGTGCCGCGGTACGGCGGCCGGAGCCCCCGTACCGCGGCGGGGCGGGGTGGG
>NZ_JAIZ01000675.1 GCF_000710465.2 Kitasatospora sp. MBT63
GACCGCCCACTACGACGGCAACACCAACCTGAACGCCAGTGATTCGGCCTCCCTGAACCAGTCGGTTGGCGGCGCTCCCACGACCACTTCTCTCGCTGTCGACCAGGCCTCTCCGGTTCCCGGCCAAGTCGTGCAGTTCACGATCAAGGTGAAGAGTACGGTTCCGATCGGGACACCTCCCAACGGTACGGTCGACCTGCGGGACAGCAACGGTGACACGGTCGGGTTCGGCACACTCTCATCGGATCCAGCAGATCCCACCAATGCCTCGAGGGTGTCCTTCTCTCTGAGCCTGCTCGAAGGCAACCACAGCTTGACGGCGTACTACACGAATAGCGCCGCCGCATTCGCCCCCAGCAACAGCACACCACCACTCGACATCATCGTCAGCAAGGTCGCTACAACCACCATCCTCACCTCGGACGCCACGGATAGCGTTGCCGCTCCCGGACAGGACGTAGCGTTCACGGCCACCGTCACCGGCAATACCTCCACCGTGGACCCACCGACGGGCCTCGTGTCGATCATCGACGCCGACACCGGCAAAACCATCGTCCAAGGCCGGGCACTGGCCCCGGCCGACGACGGCAAACAAGCCACCGCAACGTTCTCCCTGACCGAACTGAAGCTCACTGGCGGCCTTCACCACCTCACTGCGAAGTACAGCAGCACCAGCAATATCTTTGCGTCCAGCAGCAGTGCACCACCCCTGGGCATCACTGTTCAGGCGGGGAGTACCACCACACTGACCAGCAGCTTGAATCCGTCTGCTCCTGGCCAGAAGGTCACCTTCACCGCCACCGTCACCGTCACCGGCAGCCTCGCCACTCAGCCCACCGGCACCGTCACTTTCAAGGACGGCGACACCCCAATCGGCGATCCCGTCGCCCTCACCGGGACGGGCAGCCCCACCGCCAGCCTCGATACCACCACGCTCACCACCACCGACCACACCATCACCGCCACCTACACCCCCGACGGAAACTACGCCGCCAGCAACGCATCCCTCACCCAACACGTCACCAACCCCACCGCCACCCTCACCCTCAAGGCCGACCCCGGCACCGGCGGCACCACCACCACCCTCACCGCCA
>NZ_JAIZ01000676.1:0-10935 GCF_000710465.2 Kitasatospora sp. MBT63
CCGCCAAGGCCGCCGCCCCGCGGGCCGCCGCCGCCCCCGCGGACGGCGCCGGGCAGCCCGCCACCGCCTCCACCGCCGAGCAGCCCGGCACCGGCGCCCAGGTCAAGCCGCTCACGGTGACCGGCGGCCCGGACGCCCTGACGCTGGTCCCGGACGCCGGGCTGCTGACCGGCCCGGGCACCGTGTGGCCGCTGTACATCGACCCGTACACCAGCCCGATCACCAGCAAGAAGAGCCACTTCGTCACCGTCAAGGAGGGCTGCGCGAGCCAGAGCCCGTACGACGACGCCCAGGACAACGGCGAAGGGGTCGGCTACCAGCGCTGGCAGGAGTGCCTGGGCCTGAACCGGGCCTACTTCGAACTCAACATCGGCAACCTCACCAAGTCCATGGTGATCTCCAAGTCGGTGGTGCACCTCACCTCGACCTACGGCGCCTCCTTCGACTGCGACAACGAGACCGGCGTCAAGCTGGCGACCGTCGGCGCGATCAGCGGCTCCACCAGCTGGAACCACCAGCCCTCGGTGGCCGGTGACGGCTACATCGGCGGCACGCAGCAGGTCAAGAGCTCCAACCCGTCCCAGCACTGCGGCAACCACGACGCCAACTGGGACGTCACCGGGCAGATCAAGAAGCTGGCCGGCAAGGACGACAGCTGGACCTTCGGCCTGTTCGGCAACGAGAGCAAGTCCTCCAGCAACAACGACTTCATCCGCTTCGCCAACAACCCGTACCTGACCACGGTGTTCGACATCGCCCCCGAGGTGCCGGACAAGCTCGGCACCACCCCGGCGACCCGCGCCCCGGCGAGCAACGGGTGCGACGGCGCGGAGTCCGGCTGGATCGGCGAGTCCGGACTGGCCGGCGACGCCTCCGACATCACTCTCAACGCCCACCTCGCCACCGACATGACCGGCGTCAACCTGCGTGCCAAGTACGAGGTCTGGGACACCAAGACGGCCAACGCCGACGGCGACTCCACCTCCAAGGGCGCGCCCGTCAGCGGCTGGGTCAGCGACGGCGGCACCACCCGGGTCAACATCGGCTTCAAGGTCGCGGACGGGCACCAGTACGGCTGGCACGTCCGGGCCGACGACGACACCCTGCTCAGCGGCTGGTCCCCGAACTGCTACTTCAAGATCGACCTCAGCGCGCCGAGCCTGCCGGCCTTCACCGACTCGCCGGTCTTCCCGCCGCTCGGCGGCGACCGGGCGCCCACCGGCCACGCCGGTGACACCGGGGTCAAGATCGCGGTCAGCGCCAACGACCCGACGCCGACCGGCTGCACCCGCGGCGCCTGCGTCAGCAGCGGCATCGACCGCTTCGAGTACTCCCTCGACGCCAACATCCCCGCCAGCGGCGCCCTCAAGGTCGACGCCGTGGCCGGCACCGGCGGCAACGCCACCGCCGACATCCCGGTCGTGCTCAGCGCCGCCCAGTGGGGCGCCCACACGCTGTTCGTCCGGGCCGTCGACAACGCCGGCAACACCCAGGGCACGGTCGGCCAGTACAGCTTCTTCGCGCCGTGGAACCCCAACGCCAAGGTGGCCGCCGGCGACCTGGACGGCGACGCGGTCCCCGACCTGATCGCCCCGACCACCGGCGGCGACCTGGTGCTGGTGCGCGGCAACGCCGACCCGGCCGCCCCGCCCGCCACGGTGTCCGCCAAGGCGCAGAGCCCGGACGGCACCGGCTGGAACAACTACCTGGTCGCGCACCGCGGTACGGCCACCGGCACCAACGTCGACGACCTGTTCGTGTACAACAAGGCCAGCCACGAGCTGTACCTCTACCCGAACGACGCCATCACCCCCGGCGGCGCCATTGGGCACTTCACGCTCACCCAGAACGTGGTGCCGATCCGGGACTCCGCCGCATGCCCGGCCAAGGGCTCGGACGGCACCTGGAACAACGTCACCCAGATCCTCGCCCCCGGAAAGCTCGCGGGCTTCGCCGACGCCCCTGACCTGGTCACCGTCGACAAGGGCGAACTCTGGTACTTCCCCGGCACCTTCCAGGCCGGCTGCAACATCGGCGCCGGAGTGAAGATCGGCACCGGCGACTGGTCCGGTGTCACCCTGCTCGCCCCCGGCACCGTCAACGGCGGGCCGACCCTGTGGGCCCGCAACGACGCCACCGGCGCGATCAGCAGCTTCCCGCTGACCTTCGCCGGCGGCGTGCCCACCACCCGGATCACCGCCCCCACCGACGCGCCGCTGGTCTCCGGCATCCTGGACACCGCCAACAAGAACCTCTGCCTGGACATCGCCGGCGGCCGGACCGTCAACGGCACCGCGGCGCAGATGTACACCTGCAACGGCACCGACGCCCAGACCTTCACCCGGGGCACGGACAACACCGTGCACGTGCTCGGCAAGTGCCTGGACGTGGCGAAGGGCGCCAGCGAGAACAACTCCCTGGTGCAGCTGTACCAGTGCAACAACTCCGCGGCCCAGCAGTGGGTCCCGGGCCCCTACCCGGGCACCCTGAAGAACCCGCAGTCCGGCCGGTGCCTGGCCGACCCGGCGAGCAACCGCAACCCGAGGACCCAGGTCATCATCTACGACTGCCTGAACATCGCGGACCAGAAGTGGGCCGCCACCAGCGGCAACGTGCTGCCCGCCGCCCAGGCGGTGCTCCCGGTCGGCATCGGCGGCAAGGACTACCCGACCGTCGCCTCGCCCGGCGACGTCCAGGGCACCGGCTTCCCGGCGCTGTACGCGGGCACCGGCTCCGGCCGGCTGGTCGAGTACCCGGGCGCGGCGGCGGCCGGCGGCCTCGCCCAGTTCGCCGCCCCCGTCGCGATCGGCCACGTCCACCGGCCGACCGCCTGGTGGAAGCTGGACTCCACCGACGACAGCGTCCGTCCGACCGGCGGCCTGACCCTCAACGGCGGAGCCGCCGTCGCGGCCGACGCCCAGCGGGGCAGCGCGCTCACCCTCAACGGCTCCACCGGCTACGCCGCCACGGCCGGCCCGGCACTGGACACAAGCCGCAACTACACCGTCTCGGCCTGGGTCAACCTGACCAGCCTGACCAACAACTCCACCTTCGTCTCGCAGTCCGGCACCAGCGCCAACGGCCTGCAGCTGTACTACTCCAGCGGGGCGCACGCGTTCGCCTTCGGGCACGCCCACGCGGACGACACCGCAGGGAAGTTCTCCAGCGCCTACGGCCCCACCACGGGCCCGCTCGCACCGAAGACCAACACCTGGTACCACCTGGTGGGCGTCTTCGACGCGGACGCCCAGGAGCTGCGGCTGTACGTCGACGACAACACGGCCGCCACCGCCGACTACACCGGCACGGTGTGGAACGCCACCGGCCCAGTGCAGATCGGCCGCCGCCTGTACGAGGGCGCCTACGGCGAGTACACCGCCGGCAAGGTGGCCGACGTGCAGCTCTTCGCCGAGGCGCTCACCCCGGGCGGGGTGAGCTCGATCGACAAGGACCGTCCGGTGCCGACCCAGCTCACCTGAGCGGCCCGTACCGGCCTCGACGTGGACGGCCCGTTCCCTCCCGGCCGGGAGGGGGCGGGCCGTCCGCGTACGCGCGCGGCCACGGGCCGCGGGCGCTACGGCCTGGTGAAGGTGAGGTGGGTGACCCCGCTGGGGGTGGTGACGGACTCCACCTCGAAGCGGTCCTCGAGCCCTTCGAGGCCGTCGTCCCAGAGCCGCTCGCCGCGGCCCAGGACGATCGGCACGATGACCAGGTGCAGGTGGTCGATCAGGTCAGCGGCGAGGAACTGGCGGATCGTCGACGGTCCGCCGCCGATCCGCACGTCCAGGCCGCCCGCCGCCTCGCGGGCCCGGCGCAGCGCCTCCTGGGGGGTGGCGTCGAGGAAGTGGAAAGTCGTGCCGCCCTCCATCTCGACCGAGGGCCGCGGGTGATGGGTCAGCACGAACACCGGGGTGTGGAAGGGCGGGTTCGGGCCCCACCAGCCGGTCCACTCGTGGTCCTCCCACGGGCCGCGCTGCGGGCCGAACTTGTTCCGGCCCATGATCTCCGCGCCGATCCCGTCGCCCCAGGTCCCGGCGAGGGCATCGTCGGCGCCGGTCGCGCCGCCGTCCTTGCCCTGCATCGCGCGGAAGGTCCGGGTCCCGAAGAACCACTCGGTCAGCCGTCCGCCAGCGTGCCCGAACGGCGTGTCCAGGCTCTGCCCCTCACCGGTGCCGTAGCCGTCGAGGGAGACGGAGAAGTTGTGGACCCGGACACGCGACACGATGTGACCTCCTGCTTTGTCACCGTCTGCCGCCGCCGGCGCGTCGGCCCGGCCATCATAGGGCGGGGGTCGGACAGTCCCGGTGTCCTGGCGGCGCTCGGGCGGTCGTGTCCGCGGTGGGTGCTGCCGGGCCGGGCCGCGACGACACCGACAGGCCGAAACCGGATCCCCGCGGGGGTGCCGCCGTCGCCCCGACGGACCGGGCCGGGAGCGCCCCGGCTCCGCCCGGCACCGCTTCACCGCCCGCTGATGACGGTCCGTTCGGCGTCGGGCACCGGGTGGGCGTCCGCCCGGACGGCCAGGACCCGGCGCCCCCGGGTGTGGCCGGCCCGGCTGTCGGTGTGCGCCGCCGCTGCCTCGGCGAGCGGGTACGACTTCTCCACCGGGATGTGGAGCCTGCCCCGGGAGATGAGGTCGACGGCCTCGGCGAGCGCGTTCGGCACGCTCCCGGCCACGCCGGAGAACCGGACGCCCAGCTGCGGCGCTCCGAGGTCGGCGATGGAGACCACCTTGCGCGGGTCCCCGGTCAACTCGACGAGTTCGCGGATCACGCCCGAACCGGCCAGATCGAGGGCCGCGTCGACCCGGCCCAGGTGCCGCACCCGTTCGACCCAGCCTTCGCCGTAGGTCGTGGCGAGGGCGCCCAGGTGGCGCAGGTAGTCCTGGTTCGCGGCCCCGGCCGTGCCGATCACCGTGATGCCGCCTTCGCGGGCGATCTGCAGCACCGCCGACCCGACGCCGCCGGCCGCGCCGCTGACCAGCAGCGTCTGCCCGGGCCGCACGCCGACCTCGCGGATGACGCGCAGCGCGGTCTCCACCACGGACGGGTACCCGGCCGCCTCCTCGAAGGTCAGTCCCCCGGGCATCCGGGCCCAGGCCGAGAGCACGGCGAATTCGGCGTAGGTGTCGGTGCCTTCGCCGAACACGCGGTCGCCGATCTCGACCCCCTCGACGCCCTCGCCGATCTCGTCGACCACCCCGGCGGCGTCCTGCCCGACCCCGGCGGGCAGTTCGACCGGGTGGGCGCCCAGCACCTGCCCCTCACGGATCCTCCAGTCGACGGGGTTGACCCCCGCAGCCCGTACGGCAATTCGTATCCGGCCGGGGCCCGCGTGGGGCTCCTCGGCGTCGATCAGGCGCAGGACCTCGGGACCGCCGAACTCGGCGTAGCTGATTTTCCTCATGCGGCCGACAGTAACCCTAACGGTTAGGGTTTCACAACGGTTAGGGATTCATAACTGATAGTGTCACGGCATGACCGAGCCACCCGGACGCCGCGAGCGCAAGAAGGCCGAGACCCGTCGGAAGATCGCCGACACCGCGCTGCGGCTCTTCCTGGAGCACGGGTACGACGCCGTGGGCATCCGCGAGGTGGCCGCCGAGGCCGACGTGGCCGTCACCACCGTCTTCGCCCACTTCGCCTCGAAGGAGGCCCTGGTGTTCGAACGTGACCAGGACTTCGAGCAGCGCCTCACCCGGGCGGTGACCGACCGGCCTCCGCACGACCCGCTCGTCCCGGCGCTGCACCGCGAGGTCCGGGCCCTGGTGCGGCACTGCACGGCGGAGGGCAGCGCCCCCGTCCGGCGCATGATCGAGGGATCGTCCGCCCTGCGGGAGTACGAGGAGTCGATGGGCCTGCGCCACGCGCAGGCACTGGCGGCAGCGCTGGCCGCCGATCCCCGCCTCGCAAGGAGTGCGACGGCCTGCCGGGCGACCGCGCGGTTCACCATCGACGCCTACGCACTGGCCTGCCGGGCGGACGATCCCGGGGCCACGGTGGACGAGGTCTTCCGGATGATCGAGGCGGCCTGGGAAGCCACCGCGCCCTGAGCCGCGGTCGGCGGCGGGCGGCAGGCGGCTCGCCGCGCCCGTCCCACCTCCGGCCCCGCGCACGACCGGCCGGACGGTACCTCAGGGCGCCGCTGCGGCCGCGCTGTGCGCCTGGTACAGCTTCATCGCCTGGAGGCCGTGCGCGAGTGAGCCGCCCGCGCGGACCGCGGCCGCCACGAAGACCACCTCCGCGAGCTCCTGCTCGGTGACACCGTGCCGGCGCGCCTGGGCGGTGTGGACGTCCAGGCAGTAGGAGCACTGCGTGGTGAGCGCGACGGCGATCGACAGCAGTTCGCGGATCCGGCGCGGCAGCGCGCCGTCCCCGCGGTCCACCGCCTGCTGGAAGGCCCGCCAGGCGGCGAACTCCTCGGGCGCCAGGGCGCCGACCTCGCGGGCCCGGCCCAGGTCCGCGGGGTCGGAGTAGGGGTGGTGGTGGTCGTGCGACACGTGCACTCCAAGGGGATCGGTTCCGCCCGCCCGTCGGCTGCTCCGGTCGGCGGGCTCGGTGGGATCAGCTCACCAGCACGGGCCCGGGCCGGTCCAAGACCGTTTCGCTGGGGTCGAGAGCGTCCCGATATGGTGCCCGGCGTGGACCACCGCCGCCTGCGCTACTTCGTCGCCGTCGCCGAGGAGCAGCACTTCGGCCGCGCCGCGGCGCGCCTGCACATGTCCCAGCCGCCGCTGAGCCAGCGGATCCGTGAGCTGGAGGACGAACTGGGCTGCCTGCTGTTCGAGCGCTCGGCGCGCGGTGTGCGGCTGACCGAGGCCGGTTCGGTGCTGCTGGTGGAGGCCAGGCGGCTGCTGGCGGCGGCGGAGCTCGCCGGGGAACGGGTCCGGCAGGCCGGGCGGCGGCGTACGGTCGTGGTGGGCGCCGTCGCGGGTGCGGGGCTGGACTTCGGTCCGCGGATCGTCGCCGCGTTCCGGCGCACGCATCCGGACACCGAGGTGCGGCTGAGCGAGAGCGGGATCGACGACCCGACGGCCGGTCTGCGCTCCGGCCGGGTCGACCTCGCGCTGACCAGACTGCCCTTCGACACCACGGGACTGACCATCCGTCAGCTCGCCGAGGAGCCGCTGGTGGCCGCCCTCGCGGCGGACGACCCGCTGGCGACCCGCAGTACCGTCACCGTCGGGGACCTGCACGGCCGTTCCTGGATCCGCCTGCCCGAGGAGGCCGACCGCG
The DNA here is from genome assembly GCF_000710465.2 of Kitasatospora sp. MBT63. Classification (GTDB taxonomy): domain Bacteria; phylum Actinomycetota; class Actinomycetes; order Streptomycetales; family Streptomycetaceae; genus Kitasatospora. Next base: position 7,236 of record NZ_JAIZ01000676.1, read on the forward strand.
CCTGGCGCGCCTACTGGTCGGCCGGGGCCGGCGCCACCACGCCCGGCCCGGTGGTCCGTTCCGTCGCGGAGTGCCTGCACGCCGTGCTCTGGCAAGGCGCCGTCGGCATCCTGCCCGCCGCCGCCACCCACCGCCACCGCACCGACGGCATCGCGTTCGTCCCACTGACCGGCCACCCGCCGAGCCGCATCGTCCTCGCCTGGCCCTCCGCCCACCCCGACCCGGTCGTCCTCGCCTTCGCCCGAGCCGCCACCACGGCGGCGGAGCAGGGACCCGCGTCACCGTAGCCGGTGGCGCACCGGGCTGCTGCGCCGGCCGGCAACGACTTTCGACGCATCAGGGCGTATCAGGGCGTATCAGAGAGCCAAACCGTCGCGCTGATGCTCCGCGCTGCCCGGTAGCCTCTGGGTCCGTTCGGACTGTTTGGGGGCCAGAAGGTGAGTGTCGAGCAGGTTCATGGCGTGATCGAGCTCCCGGAAGGGTCCTGGTGGGACTGGGACGTGGTCGCCTGGGACCGTGGTCAGTTCCGGCTCGCAGCCGATCACGACCTGACCTATCACCACGCGCTGGAACTGGTGTTCACGGCACCGGCGTTCGTCAGCTGCGCGGCGAGTTTTCAGGATCCGCGATTTCGCGCACCCACGTCCGAGGAAGTGGCGACGGTCACCGATCGGCTTGGTGACACTCCGCCCGTGCTCGTTGCCTTCGAAGCGGACGCGGGCGGAGCGGAGCCGGTCTCGTACCTGATCGCCGCAGATCGCCTGGACATCGTGCAGGAGACCGTTTTGCGGTACTGGCGGGAGGACGTGGCTCCTGACCAGCGGTTCGCTCCGTGGGTGCGGCCGGGTAGGTAGCGGCGTCGAGTCGGGCGGCCCGCCGACCCCGACTCGTCCTGTGCGCTCGGGAGAGCAGGCCCCGACCGGTCGAAGCGTTCAGCTCAGCCGTGGGCCCGCCAGGAGCACCACGCGGTCGGCAGCGGGATCGAACCCGAGCACCGGGTTCCCGTAGTCGCCCTCGGCCGTCATGGCCACCGGCTTGTCCAGCCTGCGGCCCACGGCGGCGAGGAAGCCGCACAGGACGTCCACTCCTGCCTGGCCCTGCAACTCGCGCAGGTCGACATCGAAGTCGATCTCGTCGGCAGACATCGGACGGAAGATCACCAGCACATCCGGGACCGGACGGACGCGCAGATTGACCGTCTCGGCACTCGCCGCACGCGACAACACCTCGGTCGCGGGAGGCAGCGGGCCGGCGACGCAGCCCTCCAAGTACTCCCACGCCCAGCCGCTCGACCGGACCAGATCGAACACCGCCTGCCAGTCCTCGACCGACGTGCTTGCGACGCACACATCCGGCAGAGAACCCATCAGGTCGGGGTCGAAGAAGTTCCTCACGTCGTCCCACAGCAGATCCGGCATCCCGCCATGCTGTCGGTCCACGCCGCCCGCCCGCAGCCCGGTTTTCTCGCCGAACCCCACGGTGGCACCCGCGCGAGCGGGGGCGCCGGGTCGGCCGCCGTTCCTGTCCCGGCCGAAGGCTCCGCAGGTAGGGTGGGCGAGGTTCGGGCGCCTCCTTGATGATCGGACTCGCTGACCGCCATGGATCTCACCTTCACCGGCCGCGTGTTCGAGTGGCGTGGGCCTTCGCCGTACTACTTCGTCGCCGTGCCACAGGAGCAGTCCGCCGAGATCCGGGAAGTGGCGTCGATGGCCAGCTACGGCTGGGGCGTCATCCCCGTCGACGCCCGGATCGGCGGGACCGCCTTCGCCACGTCGCTGTTCCCGAAGGACGGCGGCTATCTGCTCCCGGTCAAGAACGCCGTGCGCAAGCCGCTGGGTCTCGCGACCGACGACGAGGTGTCCGTGCAGCTGACCGTCCGTCTGTAGGCCTTGCCGCCCGGGGGCGGCCCCGCGGGCCCGCGGCCGAGCCGGACGATCGCTAGGCTCTGCCCCCATGACCACCACCGACACGCCGGCCAAGCACCGCTTCCTCGTCCTGCACGACTACGGCATGGGCGGCAGCTGGTGGTGGGTCCGCGCGCGGTCCGTCCGGGAGATCCTCGAGACCTTCGCCTGGACCGAGGTCGTCAGCGACCCCGAGACGGTGGCCCGGTTCGAGGAGGACGACCTGGACGACGTCGACATCGACGCGCCGCAGATGCCGCCGGGCCTGGACGGTCTGCGCGCCGAGCGCGATGCGCAGCGCGGGCGCCCGGGGTTCGGCGCGCTCGCGGACCGGGACGTCGTCCACCTGCGGCGCCGCTGGGACGAGGACGACGAGGCCTCGGTGCTCTGCCTGATGGAGGTGGGGCCCGACGGGCGCCGCAGCCGCCAGGTGGAGCTGAACGAGGACGGGACCGGCGTGCGCAGCGGTCCCGACGACTGGCCGTTCAACACGCCGGTCGTCGACCTCTTCGACCCGGCGGTGGCCGGCTGGCTGATCAGTGCACGGGAGTTCGAGGAGCAGTGGGCGCGGGCCCGGGCCGTGGACCCGGATCTCTAGTGCTGCTCCGCGGAGGTCGTGGATGGGTGTTGATCAGAAGGCTGATCCGCTGGAGTAGGGGTCGCCTGCACAGTCGAGGTCTTCCTCCGGGAGCCTACGGACAGCCCATCGGGCGGGTGAAGTGCGAGGCTCCGCGTTGGCGGTGCATCCGCAGTTGGAGTGAAGCGACACCGCCCCGGGTTCCTGGGCGTGAGAAAGCACGGGGCGGTGTGCCGTCGTGGGCTGGTGGGGCGTCAGGCTCGGTCCGTGTTGGAGGGCCGCGGGGGATGCCCCCGTTCGCCCAGTACCGCTGTCAGTTCCGCCCGCGCGTTTGCCGTGTCCGGGTGTGCCTGCCCCAGAATCCGGGTCCGGCCCTCCACGACGGACGTCAACAGGCTGATGGCCTCGTTGGTGCGTCCGGCCTGCCGGTACGAGGAGCCGAGGTTGTGGCCGGCGGTGAAGGTCTGGGGGTGGTCCGGGCCCAAGGCCAGGTCGCAGACAGCCAGGGCCTGCTCCCCGACGGCGATGGCCTCGTCGAGGCGCCCGACGAGCCGGTAGGACACTCCGAGGCCGCTCTGGGCGGTGAGGGTCTGGGGGTGGTGGGGGCCCAGGATCCGGTTCCGGGCGGCCAGGACCTGCTCTCCGACGGCAACGGCCTCCTGGAGACGCCCGGCGAGGCGGTAGAAGGGAGCGAGGTTGCCGTGGGAGAGCAGGGTGTCCGGGTGCTGTGGGCCCAGGACTTGGCGGCGGATGGCCAGGACCTGTTCTCCGATGGCGATGGCCTCGTCGTTGCGGCCCGCGCTGTGGTAGGAGAGGGACAGATCGCTGAGGGCTGTCAGTGTGTCCGGGTGCTGTGGGCCCAGGATCCGTACCTTGTCGGCGAGGACCTGCTCCTCCAATGCGGTGGCTTCGTCGAAGCGCCCCGTTTCCCAGTAGCAGCTGGCGAGGCTGCCGCGTGCGGAGAGGGTGTCGGGGTGGTCGGGGCCGAGGATCCGCGCACGGTCGGCCGCCACGCGTTCCAGCAGCTGGGTGGCGTCGGCGGTGCGCCCGGCCTGTCGGTAGAACGCGGCGAGGTTGCCGCGGGCGGTGAGGGTGCTGGGGTGGTCCGGGCCGAGGAGCCGTGTCTTGTCGGCGAGGACCTCCTCCCCGGAGTCCACGGCGTCGCCGAGACGTCCGGCCTGGTGGTAGGCCGTGGCGAGGTTGCCGCGGGCGGTGAGGG
>NZ_JAIZ01000676.1:10945-11176 GCF_000710465.2 Kitasatospora sp. MBT63
TGCCGCGGACGGTGAGGGTCTCGGGGTGGTCAGGGCCGAGGAGCCGCGTCTTGTCGGCGAGGACCTCCTCCCCGAGGCGGACTGCCTCGGCGGTGCGTCCGGCCTCCTGGTAGACCATGGCGAGGTTGCTCCGCACCGTGAGGGTGACGGGGTGGTGCGCGCGCAGGACTCGTTCGCTGTGGGCCGCCACACGTTCCAGCAGCGTGACGGCGTCGGCGGTGAGTCCGGCCT
>NZ_JAIZ01000676.1:11186-28541 GCF_000710465.2 Kitasatospora sp. MBT63
CTGGGGTGGTCGGAGCCGAGAAGCTGCTCTTTGTCAGCGAGGACCTCCTCCCCGACGTCCACGGCATCGTCGAGACGTCCGGCTTGGTGGTAGGCCGTGGCGAGGTTGCCGCGGGCGGTGAGGGTGTCGGGGTGGTGGGGGCCCAGGACGCGTGCGTGGTCGGCCGCCACCCGTTCCAGCAGCGTGACGGCGTCGGCGGTGAGTCCGGCCTCCTGGCGGGCGAGGGCGAGGTCACCGCGGGTGGTGAGGGTGTCGGGATGGTCGGAGCCCAGGACGCGCGTGCGGTCGACCGCCACACGTTCCAGCAGCGTGACGGCCTGGGCGGTGTCTCCTGCCTGCAGGAGACAGACGGCGAGTTCAGCACGGACGCCGATGGTTTCGGGATGCTCGGCCCCCCGGGCGCGGACGCTGTCGGCGGCAAGCCGTTCGAGCAGAGCGAGGGCCTCCCCGGTCCGTCCGGCGCGCCGATGGCAGGCGGCGAGGACGCCGCGCGCGGCGAGCGAGTCAGGGGCCTCGGTCATCACCTGCCCCAGGAGGGAAGCGGCCTCGTCGGTGCGGCCCGTGCGCACGAGCAGGGCTGCGAGATCGATGCGGGCGGTCAGCGCCCTGGGGTGACCGGTTCCCAGGAGCCGTGCCTGGTCGGCAGCCACCTCCGTCAGGAGGGCGACGGCTTCGTCGCCGCGCCCGACCTGCCAGCAGGACGAGGCCAGGTTTCCACGGGCCGTGAAGGTATGGGGGTGGTCGGGGCCCAGGACGCGCGCGCTGTCGGCCGCCACCTCCTCTTCGAGGCGGACAGCCTCGTCCGTGCGCCCGACCTGGAAATACGAGAGGGCGAGGCCGGCCCGGGCCGTGAGGCTGTGGGGGTGATCGGGACCCAGGAGCCGTACGCGGTCGGCGAGGACCTGTTCCCTGACGGCCAGGGCCTGTTCGTTCCGTCCGGCCGCGTGGTACGAGTCCGCGAGGTTGCCGAGGGCACCGAGGGTGTCAGGATGGTCGGGACCGAGGACCCGTCGGCAGTCGGCCACCAGCTGTTCGAGCAGGGCGGCGGCGTGGGCGGTGCGCCCGGCTTCCTGGTGGCCGAGGGCGAGGTTGCCCCGTGCCGTGAGGCTGTTGGGGTGGTCCGGGCCGAGGATCCGCGCGTTGTCGGCCGCTGCCCGTTCCAGCAGTGGCATGGCGTGGCCGGTGCGCCCGGCCTGCTCGTAGCAGAGCGCCAGGATGCCTCGCGCGATGAGCGTTCGGGGATGGTCGGGCCCCAGGGCGCGCTCGTAGCCGGCAAGCACCTGCTCCCCGATGGCCACGGCACCGTCGAGGTGTCCGGCCTGCTGGTGGGCGAGGGCGAGGTTGCCCCGGGTGGCCAGGGTGTGGGGGTGGTCGGGGCCCAGGAGGCGTTCGAGGTCCGCCAGGGCCCGCTCCCCGGTGGAGACCGCGTCGTCGAAGCGTCCGGCCTGCCGGTACGCGATGGCGAGGTGGGCGCGGGCGCGGAGCGCGTCGGGATGGTCGGGGCCGAGGAGGCGCCCGCCGTCGAGGGCCAGCTGGTTCCAGTGGGCGGTGGCGGCGGCGGCCAGGCCGGCGTCGATGAGGCTGTCGCCGTAGCGGAACAGCAGATGGTGGGCGTGGGGGTCGGCACTGTCGAAGTGCCAGAGGAGTCCGCCGGCGTTCCCTTGCAGCGCTTCGGCGTTGGCCCGCAGGACGACGGCGAGCTCGCGGTTCTCGTGGTCCTCCCCGGGCCACAGGGCGAGGAGCGCGTCGGCGGCCGCACTGTGCGGGTGTTCGCCGACGGGGGTGGTGTCGAGGGTGGCGCGGGCGGTGAGCGCGTGGATTGTGACCTGCCGGTTCGGTTCCTCGGTGAGGGTGACGAGGCTGTAGTTGTGCAGGACGGCCAGGGCGTCGAGCGCGTCCACTTCCTCCACCCGCGGCATGGTGCCGCGCTCGCGCCCCACCGCTCCGGCGCGGGCAAGGTGCTCCAGAACCGGCACGGTCGCCCACAGGGCCTCGGGATGGCCGGCGGGGTCGAGGAGCGAGGCCAGCACCAGCACGTGCACGGTGAGCGGATCCTCCTGCCGGACCGCGTCGAGGGACAGCAGGAGGGCCACAGCAACGGACAGTTGGTAGCCGTCGACGCCATCGCGCCCCGGTAGGACCTCCTCCAAGGACCGGCCTCGCTCACGGAACGACTGGAGGTACTGGCTGCTGCTGCGCCGCCGCTGGATCATGTAGGCGGCCGCATAGGCGAGCGCCAGCGGCAGGTGCCCGAGCGCCTCGGCGAGGTCGGCGCTCCCGGCGTCCAGCAAGTGGGAGCAGCGGGCGGCTTCGAGGCGCTCATTCAGGTAGGAGGCAGACTCGCAAGCCGAGTAGACGCCGACGTCCACCAGTGCGCGCCCGGCATCGCTGGCCTCGGCCCCCCGCAGCCGGCTGGTGGCGATCACCCGTCCGCGCCCACCGCGGCTCGTGGCGGGCCACAGGTCGCCGAGGGTCTGGTCGGTGATGTTGTCGAGGACGACCAGCCAGGATCTCTCGGTGGTGGCGAGCCAGGCCAGGAACGCGGCCGCGTCCTGCTCGACGGTCTCCGGCTGTCCGCCGACCCCGGGCACCCGCACCTTCACCGCGGTGCGTGCGTACGCCTCCAGCACACCGGCCGGCCGCGTGGCGTCCACCCACATCACCAGGTCGGTGCCCTCGTCGATGGCCCGGCGGGCGTAGTGCGCCGCGAGCTGGGTCTTGCCGACCCCGCCCTGGCCGGCCAGAACCTGGGACAGGACGACGGTGCCGGACCTCTCCCGCGCTTCGTCGATGACCTCGCACACCGCGGTCCGCGGTTGGAAGGCACTGGGTTCGGGCGGGAGCCTGCCCTCCAGGACCGGCCAGTGGACCGGGCCCTTCCTGGCTTCGACCGACTCCAGGTCGGGCAGGATCCGGCGGTCACCGTGCCGTGACAGGAGGTCGGCGAACCGCGGGATCCCGAACAAGGGGTGGACCGGCTGGGCGTGCAGGCGGCGCTGCCCGAGTGCCGGGTCGGCCTCGGTGACGACACCGACCAGCCGTCCCTCGCAGAAGACGGCGCTGCCCGAAACCCCCGCCCACGGCGACGCGCCGTTGCGTCCCCTCCGGTGCTCGGGCCAGATCGGGGTGTCCAGGACCCATCCCCCGCCGGTCCTGGAGGTACCGGCCGGGGGCAGGTCGCCCCGAAGGTGCTCCACCTGCGGTTCCCCGCCGTCGTCGGCGAACGACGGGAAGCCCAGGCCCTCGTACGACAGCAGGGCGGCCCCGGCCGGGCGGCCCCACCGCACGGGCGGGGAACCGCCCACGTCGACGGGCTCGTCCAGCCACAGCAGCGCCACGTCCACCGTGTCGGGAACGTGGTCGCGGGAGGTGGGCCAGCAGACGCGGACGCCGCGCCGGTGCAGCTCCGTGCTCAGGACCGGGTGCCCGACACGCACGCTCAACCACTCCTCCAGGGCGCGCACGACGTGGCGGCTCGTCAGGACCAGCCGGGGCCCGATCAGGTAGCCGGTGCCGTTCGGTGCGTCCCCGACGCGGATCAGTACCAGCCTCTTCGGGTCCACGTCACTCGTCCCAGGGCTCGGGCGGCAGCAGCTCGGACGGCTGAGCGCCGTAGGCGGGGCCCGGCGTCCCGGTGTACGCGCCGGGGACCGGGGCACCGCGCTCGACCTGGAAGCGCGCCCCGGGGCCGACGGCCCCGTCCAGAACGTTCAGGGTGAGGGTGAGCCGCTCCCGCCGGACGGCCCCGCGCGCCCCACCAGCCTCGGCCTCGCCCTTCGCGCCCAGGGCGCCGACGGACACCTTCACCTTGCCGTTGCCGTCCCGCCGGAACTCGACCTCCAGCTCCAGTTCCGCCTTCTCCACCTCGAACCTCAGCTGCTGCCCCGCGCCGTCGGTCTGCGCCTGGTACAACTCCGACCGCAACTGCCACAGCGCTTCACTGAGACTGATCTCGTCCATCCGTGCCGTCCCCACCCATCCGTACCCGCGCCACACCGTGGTGATCGCGGTGCACAACCGATCCAGCCCGCCCACGACAGCCCCAACAGGCCAACTGCTCAAGGGAGAAGAGCCCACCGGGCCGTCGACGCGTACCAGTCTGCTGGCGGACGGGGGCGCTCGTCCCGGGAACGGCCAACTGTCCACCCCCGTCGGTCCGGCGGCGCCGGCCCTGGCACACCGGGAGAACTCCACCACTGCCCGAGCCCATCGTGATGCCGCCGGGATGCACCTGGACCCCGACGCCTTGGCTGCCTCGAAGAAAGCCGCCGAGGAGGCGGAGACGGCCCGGCAGAAGAGGGTGGCCCGCCGGAACAAGACGGGCAAGGCGGCTCGGGCGACCGGGAGCGGCAAGAGCGGCGGCGCATCCGACGCTGATGCAAGGTCCGTCTGAGGGCCGCCCTGCTCGGACGCTCCAGAGGCGGGCGGACCAGCAAGGTCCGCATCGTCGGCGAGCGCGAGTGCCGCCCGCTGGCGTTCGTCCTGACCGAGGAGCAGGCCGCCGACAGCCTGCAGTTCATCCCCGTGCTGAAGAAGGTCCGGGTCCGCGGGCCAATCGGCCGTTCCCGAACCCGGCCCGATGCCGTGGCCGGAGACAAGGCCTACTCGTCCCGCGGCAACCGCAACCACCTGCGCAAACGCCACATCAAGGCCGTCATCCCGGAGAAGAAGGACCAGAGCTCCGTTCGCAAGAAGAAGGGCAGCGAGGGCGGCCGGCCGGTCAGCCGCGACGCCGAGCTCTACAAGGACCGGAACACCGTCGAGCGCCTGATCGACAAGCTGAAGGCCTGGCGAGGCATCGCCACCCGAGATGACAAGACCCCGATCCGGATCAAGACCTCACCAGAAATCACCGCTTGATCACGGCCAAATAGGCGCCCCGGCCGCGGCCTCGCCCCTCAGTCGAGCGCGTCCAAGGCGGCCAGGATGTCAGCGGGCTCGGCGCGCAGGGTGTAGTCGGTCTGGACGAAGGCCCAGCGGATGGTGCCGGTGCGGTCGATGACGAAGGTCGCGGGCAGCGGCAGCGTACGGGAGTGGCCGGCGTTGACGCGCTTCAGGTCGAAGCCCAACTGGTCGTAGAGGGTGCCCAGTTCGTCGGAGAGGTCGAAGGCGATGCCGAACCGTGCCGCGACCTCGGAGCCGATGTCGCTGAGCACGTCGAAGGCCAGCCGCTCCTTCTCGGCCAGGGTCAGGGACTCGTCGGGGATCTGCGGGGAGACGGCCACCAGACGGGCACCACGGGTGGTGATCGCGTCGTGCTGCTCCTGGAGGGTGCGCAGCGCGAGGTTGCAGAAGGGGCACCAGGCACCACGGTAGAAGGTCAGCACGACCGGCCCGTCGGCCAGCAGCCCGTCCAGCGCGACGCGCTGCCCGGTGGCCGCAGGCAGCGTGAACCGCGGAGCCGGGGCGCCCACGCCGAGCGCGCGCTGCGCCAGGCCGGAGGCGGCGAGCTCGCGCCCGTTGCGGTCCATGACCTCGATGGCCTCCGCCGGGAGAAACTGACTCCGGTTCTCGTGCACGCCGCGCAGCTGGTCGTGAAGGCTCACAGGGGTCGCCCTTTCTCGGGGTGGGATCCGATTTACTGAACTTGAACCAGTCGTTCCAGGATGATGGACTGTCAGATCTGCCGTCAAGGACTATCTTGGAACAACCATTTCAAGTACCCGGGAGCCGTCCGCCATGCCCGACATCAAGCACTTCGACCCGGAGCTGGCGCTCGAGCGCGCCGAGCGACTGTTCTGGCAACACGGCGCGGCCGAGGCATCGATCCAGGACGTCGTCGCCGCGACCGGGCTGAACCGCTCCAGCCTCTACGCCACCTTCGGCGGCAAGCAGCAGCTCTACCACGCCGCGCTGCGCCGCTACCTGCGACACCGCGCGCAGCCGGCCTTCCGTCAACTCGCCGACGACGGCCGGGGCCTGCCCGCCGTGCGGGACTTCTTCGGCGGGCTGATCGCGGTCCGGTGCTCGGGCGAGCACGCGGGCTGGGGCTGCATGGTCGTCAATGCCCATCTGGGCACCGAACACCACGACCCGGAGGTTCGGGCGCTGCTCGACGACCACCACCGCCAGCTCCGCGACGCGCTGCACACCGCCCTCGACGTCGCCCGCCGCGACGGCCAGTTGTCCCCGCACCTGGCCACCGGCGCCGCCGCCGAAACCCTCGCCCTGCTCGCCTACGGCGTCAACCTCCGCTCCCGCAACGGCGCCGACGCGGACAGCCTGCTGCAGACCGTCACCGACACCCTCGCCCTGTTCGGGGCCTGACGGGCGACACCACCGCCGGATCGCACCTCGTCCCGCTCCTCGGCATCGTGGAGCTTCCGCCGCCCGGCGCAGCCCCACGGCCGGGCCACACGGAAGTGCCGGGCGCAGGCGGGACTCCGCTCAGGGACTCGGCCACCCGATCAGAGCGGAACACCGTCGAGCGCCTGATCAGCAAGCTGAAGGCCTGGCGAGGTATCGCCGCCCGATATGACAAGACACCCTGATCGGCTTTCGCAACACCCTGCCAGGAGGCGGTGTCGGAGCGGCGCCATAGGGTCCGGTGGCATGACGACAGAGCTGATGACATACGCGGGTCCGGTCGAGGCCGATGCCCTGGTGACGCGTACCGGAGGGATCCCACTGGCACCGGCGGGGGCGATGTGGCCCAGGTGTGCGACGTGCGGCGGGCCGATGCAGTTCCTGGCCCAGATCCTGCTGGACGGCCCGGGACGGCCGGTCGTCGAGCCGGGCGTCGGGGTCGCCCGTGTCATGGCGCTGTTCATGTGCCAGAACGATCCCGGATCGTGCGAGGAGTGGAGCCCGACGGCTGGCGGCAACCGTGCCCTGCTCCACCCCGCCGCGGGTCTGCAGCCGATGGCTGCACCCGAACTCGACGCAGAAGACGGTGAGTTCGACGAGGAAGTCCTCCGGTTGGGGGCCGTGAACGGCGTGGCACTGGTGCCCTGGCCGACCGCCGACTACTTCGCTGCCCGCCGGGAGTGGGCGGACCGCACCGGAGACGGCACGCGGCAGATCCTCGGCCAACTCGGCGGCCGTCCCGCGTGGTTGCAGTACGACGAGACGCCGACCTGCGCGGGCTGCGCGGAGTCGATGGCGCTGGTCGCCCAGCTCGAAGAGGGTCCGTGTGCCTCCACCGCCATGAACTTCGGCAGCGGAAAGGCGTTCGCCTTCGCCTGCGGGCCCTGTGACCGGGCCGTCTTCCTCTGGCAGTGCTGAGCGCCCCTCCCGGCCGCGCACAAAATCGAACACATGCACCTGACAGATGGGGCGGCGGGGCGAAATCCGGCATCCGCCCCGATTGCCAAGGAATCGCCTTCTCCCCTTGAAACAAGCCAAGTTGGCTTGATCGAACCCCCGAGAATCCGTATCACCACCGCGCTACACCGGCGAGACGGCCGCGATACTTCGTTCGAACACTATGGCAATGCGTGATCGCGGCCGACCCGCTTCGCGGACCGGCCAAAAGCACCGCGTAACCGTTCCTGTCTGATGAGTTGGAGTGGAATCGTGAAGCAGATCTTCAAGCGCACTGCCACCGGCGCCGGTGTCCTGGCGCTCGCTGCCGCCGGCGTGACGATGATGCCGTCGGTGGCCAACGCCGCGTCCTACAACGGCGCGTGCGGCTCGAGCTACGGTGTGATCGACGCCCAGTCCCTGCCGGGCCTGGGTACCGTCTACCTGACCTACAGCAGCTCCACCGGCAAGAACTGTGTGGTCACCGTCCGCGACAACCCGGGTGCCAAGCTCCCGATGGCGGCGAAGGTCTCCCTCGCCGGCGCCCCGTGGACGGCCGACTCGGGTAACTACGGCACCTACGCCGGCCCCGTGTACGTGAGCGCGGCGCACTCCTGCGTCGACTGGGGCGGCGAGATCAACGGCGTCTACGCGTACGAGTACAACTCGCACTGCGGCTGACCCACACCCGGCGCCTCCCCTCTCCCCCCTCCCGAGGGGGAGACGGGAGGCGCCGTCCGTTTCCGACCCCGGAGGGACGGGCCACCGGACTGTGGCCCGCAGCGGTGGACCCGCTCACGGCCCGGGGGGGGTGAGGCCGGAACACGGTCGCACTGCGGCGGCCACGGCCACCCTGGCGCGGAGAGGGCAGGATTCGAACCTGCGTGGGCGCCCGAAGGCACCCGATCCGGGCCCGAAGGCCCTGGTCCCCGATCTACCACTCCGGGCACCTCTCCCTGTTCACGGCCCCCGGTGACCCTCACCATCCGGAGGCCGTTCACGTGCCTTACGATGCACCGGCCCGCTGACCCCGTCCTGACCACCCGCTGACCACCCCGCGACCGGGCGACAGGCCCGAACCCCGCAGCCCTCGGCGCGGGTTGCGGGGTTCGGGGCCGGCCCTGGGGTGCGGCGTCAGGTCCACTGCTCCGAGAGGCCGACGCCCGGGACCGGCTTGCCGATCAGGGCGAGCGGGACGAAGAAGTTCACCTGCCCGATCGCGAGGGCCAGCGTCGCCAGCGCCTTCGGCTCGTAGCAGGCGGCCGCCCGCGCGTACAGCTCGTCCGGCACCCGCTCACCGTACGGACCGGCGGTCAGTACCGCCTCCACCAGTGCCAGCGCCACCCGCTCGGCCTCGGTGAAGTACGGCGCACCCTGCCACGTCGCCACCGCGTCGATCCGCTCCGCGCTCTCGCCCGCCTTGCGCAGCAGCCCGGCGTGCATCGCCGTCAGGTACGTCGACCCGACGATCTGCCCCGCCCGCAGCTGCACCAGCCCGATCGTCGTCCGCGGCACCGACCGGTTCCCGACCGCCCGGTACAGCGAGGCACCCACCTCCTTCAGCTCCGGGACCAGCTCCGACGGGTCCGACATCCTCGAGGCCAGCACGCCGGTCCCGGTGCCATCAGCGGCGGTGTCGCTCACGGTTGTGGTGGTGGTGTTCATCGCGGTCTCCATCATCAGTGGGGTGTGGTGCCTGCACCCCTACGACGGATCCCGCACCCGGGATGTGACACCGGTGCCGGACGACCCGACGGCGAAGCCGGAACGACAGACCGCCGCCGGACCGTAGAAGCGTGCGCAGAGCACGCTAGCCTTGGTCCATGACGACCACGACCGGACAGGACATCGCCGACGCGCTGGGGCTGCTCCTGCGGCGGAGCACCCGCGCCCACCTCTACGCCCATCTCACCGAGGGGCTGGGCGAGGCGGTCGACGAACTCACCTACCCCATTCTCAGCGGGCTGGCCAGGACCGGCCCGTGCAGCGCCGCCGACCTCGGCCGCGAGGTCGGGCTGGACCGGACGACCGTGACCCGGCGCGCCGACCGGCTGGAACGGGCCGCCCTGCTCCAGCGCCAGCCGGACCCCGCCGACGGCCGCGCCACGCTGCTCGCCCTCACCCCGGAGGGCCTCACCACCATCTCGGCCACCAGGCGACGGCTGGCGGCCAGCATCGAGGAGTCCCTCGCCTCCTGGCCCCAGGACGAGGCCCGCACCTTCGCCCTCCATCTGCGCCGCTTCGTCGAGCAGGGCCCCTTCACCGCCGACCCCCGCTGACGGACGGCCGGCCCACGGCGACGACGACGGCTGAACTGCCGCGACCGAGGTGACGCCACGTCAAGGGATTCGATGTTCCCGGCGTGGCCACGAGAACGCGTTCCGCCGTGGGCGATAGGTTGGCGGCCCGGGTCCTTCCGGGCAGGGGTCCCTGACAGGTCCGGCACGGAAGGGCCCGGTCCCTCACGCCCCCGTTGACTACCCGCCCGAGCTACCGGGCGAGCGCCGCGATGACGTCGAGCGCCGGCCGGGGAGCCCGGCCGAGCAGGTGGCGCAGGTCGGTGCCGGTGCGGTCCAGGAAGCCTGCGGCGATCGCGGAGTACGTGCCCACCAGCATCGGCACCTGGAACGGGTCGACGCCGAAGGCGGTCAGCCGGCGGCGGGCCTCGGCGAGCGTCTCGGGCTCGTAGCTCACGTGCGGGCCGCGGGCTGCCGCCAGGTCCGCGCCGCCGATGGCCTGCTCACCGACGAGTTCGTACGTCCGTCCCGCGTGGTCCTCCACCCGCAGGACCACCCGCGCCGCGGCCTCCGCGAGGTCCGCGCGGGCGACGGCGGCCAAGCGCCCCTCCCCCAGCGGGACGGTCAGCCTGCCGTCCGCGTCGGGAGCGGCGAGCCCGCCCAGCAGTTCCGCGTACAGGCCGTTGCGCAGGATCGTCCACTGCGCCGTTCCCTCGCGCAGCCGGCGCTCGGTCCAGCGGTGCGCGAGGGCGTAGGGCAGGTGGTCGCCGTCCGCGCTCAGGCTGGTGTAGACGATGTGCCGTACGCCCGCCTTCTCGGCCGCGTCGACAGCCGCACCGTGGCGGGCGATGACGGTGTCGTCCTCGCCGTAGCCGGCGGAGATGAGCAGCAGCACGTCGACGCCCGCGAAGCCTTCGGTGAGGGTGTCGGGAGCGTCGAAGTCGATGCGCCGCACGGGCAGCGGCACCCGGACCCGCTCGGGGTCACGGGTGCCGAGCACGATCTCGGCGGATGCATCGGCGGAGCTTGCGGACGGGACTTGGGGACGGTATTCGGCGCCGGCAGCCAGCCGCTCGGCGATCAGGGTGCCCAGGGCGCCGGTGGCGCCGGTGATGAGGATCATCGCTATCTCCCACAGGGGTAGGTTCTCTTCGGTAACCGTGATCATCCTGCGGCCCGGCCGCCGCACCGCGTAAGGAGGCACTTCCATGTCAGCGGGGCACACGGAGGTAACCACCAGGCCCGTCGTCAGCTGCGGCGACGAGCACGAGGACTGCGGCATCCGCGACGTCCTCGACCGCATCGGCGACAAGTGGTCGGTCCTGGTGGTCGTCGAACTGGCGCAGGGCATGCGCCGCTTCCGCCAACTGCAGCGCGCCGTTCCGGGCATCTCGCAGCGGATGCTGACGCTGACCGTGCGGCGGCTGGAACGTGACGGGCTGCTCACCAGGACCGTCCATCCGACCGTCCCGCCGCAGGTCGAGTACGCGCTGACCCCGATGGGCCACAGCCTGACCCACCTGGTGCGGGCCCTCGCCGAGTGGTCGTCCGAGCACCGCGGCGCCATCGCCGTCGCCCGCCGGGAGTGGGACGAGCTGAACCCCGAGTCGGGCATCCACTGACCGTCCGGCACCGGGTATCCGTGCCCGGTCCGCCGTCCGCCCGCGGATCGCCAACTCTCCTCGCTGCAGCGGCAGTACGGCGTAGCCTCTGAGGTCAGGGAACGGCGTGGCCGGGTAGCGGTGTGGGGACGGGTGTGGACGTGACGCAGCACGAGGGCGGGCGGCAGGACGGCAGCGGGCAACAGCTCGGGTACTGGCGGGTGGCGGACGGCGTGACCGTGCCGGTGCCGTACGCGGAGGCGGTGGCGGCGTGGCGGGCCGCGGCGTACCCGCTGCTGGTGGAGGTGGCCGGGAGCTACCGTGCGGTCATCACCTACGGCGAGCTGGGCAGGGCCGTGCAGGACGCCTCGGGGATCCGTACCCGTGCTCTGCTGCAGAACTGGATCGGCCGGGTGCTCGGCGGGGGCGTCGTCGAGGCGCACCGGCGCGGTGATCCGCCGCTGACGTCGTTGGTGGTGCACGCCGACGACGGCATGGTCGGCGAGGGCTACCGCGAGGTGCTCCAGGTGGCGGGGCTTCCGGCCGCCGCCGGGGAGCACGATCGCGAGGTGCACGCCGCCGGTTCCCGCCTGGCCTGCTACCGGAAGTACTGCGCTTCGCTGCCCGCGGGTGGCGGAAGTCCGGCGCTCGCGCCCCGCTACCAGGATGTCGTCTCCCGGCGGCGCGCGGCCGCCGCGGCCGAGCGGAAGGCGCCGGTGTGCCCCACCTGTTCGATCGAGCTCCCGAGCGCCGGGATCTGCGACACCTGCGGCTGAACCCGACCGGCCGGACCCGGATCTCGAAGCCCCGCCTGTCGGCCTTGTAGAGGCACAGGCGGTCGAGCAGCAGGGTGACCTTGCTGGCGGCGAGCCGTTCCCGATCGAACTCGATCTCAGCCACCAGGCAGGTCAGCAGCCGATGGTCGCCAGCGAGGCGCTCCAGGATCACGCCAGTACCCCGGTGGAAGGTTGCGGCCGGCAGCTGGGTGGTCTGCGCCAGCAGGTGGTGAGCCGTCGCCCAGGGCCGGCGAGGTCCGGTCGACCCGCAGCCACCGACGGCGGGCGTCGACGGCCAGGGCGGGCCGGTCATTGTTCACGCGCATCCGTTGATTGCTCCGGACCGCGCCCCCGCCAGGTCCGACCTGGTCAGCCGGCGAGAGCTTCCCCGAGCTGCGCATGAGCTGGGCCCACGAGCGACTGGTGCAGGGCCTCGGTGCGGGACCGGATCAGGCCGTCCCGGTACGCCTCGGGTAGCTGCCGCCAGACCCCGACTGCCATGTCGGCGGCGGTGGCCGGGTCGCCGTCCATGTTCAGGCACGTCGCGGTGTCCATGGTCAGCAGGGCCCGGGTCATGACGGACGGCGATCTGGTGAGGGCGAGGGCTGCTTCCTGTTCGGCGTTGGCCTCGCGGGTGCGGCCCATCAGCGTGAACGCCTGGGACAGGTGGACGTGGTGTTTCTGGAGCGGGTAGCCGAACCAGGTGTCGGCGGCCTGCGCGGTGGTGAGGTGTTCGGCGATGTTGCGGGCGTCGGCGACCGCGTGAAGGGCCGCTCGGTGGTCACCGATGCAGGCCAGGGCCCTTGCGGTGACGGCGGCGGCCAGGGCTGCGGCGGCCGTGGTGGTTCGGCCCGCCTCGCGGCGAGCGCTGATGGCCAGGCTCGCGGCGGCGTTCGGGGCGCCGTAGTTGAGCGGGACCATCGCGTGCCGGGCCAGGACCCAGGCGAGCATGTTCCGGTCGCCGGATTCGCGCGCGGCCTTCTCGGCGGTGGCGAACCAGCCGTGGGAGTCGCGCTGGTCGCCTCGGTCGTGCTGGATGATCGCGACCAGGCCGGTGATCCCGGCCGCCGTCCGTGCCAGGTCGGTACGGGTGCCGGCGGGGTGCGGGCGGCTGAGGACGTCTTGCAGGAGGCCGAGGTCCTGACGCATCTGAGCCAGCACGACCCCCGGCGCCCGACCGTGGTAGCCGCCGCGGTGGCGTTCGAACGCCCCGGCGAGGCAAGCGAGATCGCCGGCGTCGGAGCCGGACAGTCCGGCGTCGATCCCCTCTCGCGCCTCCGCGATGCCTGGCAGCGCGGCGACCCCTGTCGCCAGTGCCGCCGCGCCGAGAAACTGTCGTCGATTCACCGCCGTACCCTCCTCCCCGTCGTCCTCCATCGGCTGCTGGTGAAGCCTGCGCCAGCGCCGCGAGGTGGCCACTGCTCGGGCGATCTCCTCCACCGAGAGCCCGTACCCGTCGGCCAGCAGCTGATGCCACCTCGGGGTGGGCAGACGCCGCTCGGTCTCCCAACGCTTCAGGTTCTCCGGGTCGAACCACGTGCCCCGCTGAGCATCCTGTAAGAGCAGGGCCTGTTCGTCGCGGGTGAGTTCGGCCGTCTCCCGGATCCGCCTCAGCACGGCGCCGATGCCGTCTGGTGCCATCATGCCCGTCCCCCAAGCGTCTGACTGACTGGTGCCCGATTCTGGCCCCCCAAAGCGGCCCCCGCGCGAAAAATGCACCCCTTGCTGGCACCACCAGAGCTACTACACACGGTAGTTGACTGTGTACCAGCCGAGCGGAGATCGGGCGAGACCGGTTCCTTCCCTCCACTCGGCCCCTCCAAGCCAGCGGCTCCGGCCTGACGCCCCGAAGGGTTCCTTCGACATGCGCGTGTGCAGCAGCAGCTTCTTCCTGGTCCGCGACCCTTTCTCCGTCCCCGTCAGCCGCCAACGGCTCGGCCGGCTGATCAGACAGTGGGGCGTCCGCACGGACAACGACAGCCGACTGGCCCTGGACACCGTGATCTCGGAACTCGTCACCAACGCGGTGCGGCACACCACCGGGGCGGTGCTCACCGTCGGGGTGCATGCCAATCTCGACCTGCGGCGCCTGATCATCGAGGTCTACGACGGCTCGCAGTGCCTGCCCCGTCACCAGGCCCCCGGGCCCGGACGCGGAGGCCGGCCGGGGCATGTTCCTGGTCGAGCGCCTGGCCCTCGCCCATGGGGCCCAGCACACCACGCGGGGCAAGAAGGTCTGGGCCGAGATCGCCCTGCCCGAGCAGCCGCTCACCCGCCGCCAGCTCCCCGTCCACCCCCGCCGGGCGGCCCGCGCGGTGGCCCGCGCCTCTTCCCCAGCGCCCACGTAAAGGGGGGACGCGAATGACGTCCTCGGCTCGCTGCTGCACAACTACGCGGCCTGCCGGCATCGCCCGCGCCCAGCAACTCGCCGCAGTCGCCCTCGCCGATTTGCGCCTGCGATACGACGCCGAGAGCGCGCTGGCCGCCGCGCTGGTGGACCCGAAAGCCCTCGCCGAAACCACCGACCTGTCCGCCTGCCACGGCTACGCCGGGCTCGCCCGCATCGCCCACCGCGCCGCCGCCGAGGCCTCCTGGCACAACTGACCAGCCGAACGGGTGAATCCGGTGACGGCTACGCCCTCCGTGACCTCCTCACCCACGAGGGCGTCCGCAACCGCCTCGAACCGGGTCGGCGCAAGGCGCTCGAACGGGCGCTCGCCGTCTGCGCACTGGACTGTGCTGCCCTGCCCGGCCCCCTCCACGACCGGCTGGAGGAAGCCCTGGACCGAGCCGGGAAGGTGCTCGAAATGTCCCCGTTCGACCCGGGCTCGCCCAGAGGAAATCCACTTGAACGACACGTTCGAACAGCACCATCATCGGCCACCTCCCCACTCGTGAAGCCATTCAACTCAACTTCCTAGCAGCGCACTTGATGCACCCACGGGCCGACGGGCGGGCCTCTCGTGCCCGAACACCGCCGACCCCGGAGGAGCCCCGTGAACAGCCCGACCTTCAGCACCCGGATCCGGCCTTCCGGCCGACCGGCCGTGCCCGCCCGCGCCACCGAGGAGCCCCGCCATTGATCGACTTCGGAACACTCACGGACCTGGCAGCCCGTGAAGGCATCGAACGGATCTGCGTCGGCGTCGTAGTACGCGACGCCTCCAGTCGGATCCTGATGATCCGCCGGGCCCCGCAGGACGTCCTGCCGGGCCTGTGGGAGTACCCGGGCGGCGCCCGGGAGGACGGCGAGAGCATCCCGGCCGGCGCGGCCCGTGTACTCACCGAGGAGACGGGGCTCACCGGGTGGCCGCTGGAGTACGCCCGGCACCTCGACTTCACCAACCAGCACGGCAGACGCGTGCGGCAATTCGTCTTCACCACCGTCGTCCCGGACAGCACACCGATCCGTCTCTCCCACGACCACGACGCCCGCCCCACGACCTACGGAAGCTTCCTGATCACCGACCCGCAGGACCGCATCCTCGGCATGCGCTCGACGATCAACCCGGCCGTGTGGAACTTCCCCGGCGGCAACGTCGAGCACGGCAGCGCACCGTTCGCCACCGCGCTGATCGAGGCCGAGGAGGAGCTGGGCCTCGTCCTCGCCGCGGAAAATCCCGAGATCGTCGCCCAACGGCGCCTGATCGCCGTCATCCACGAACAGGCCGGGCCCGAGTACCCGGCGCCGGTCTGCGGCTACGTCTTCGACGGCGGCGTCCTCACCCCCGAGCAGCAGGCACGGATCCGCCTCGACCCGGCCGAGCACACCGAGTGGCGGTTCGAGACCGCGCACGACTGGCACGCGCTCATGGAGCCGTACCGCTACCAGCGCCTCCGGCAAGTCCTGCGCGCCCACCGCGCCGGTGTCACGCTCTACCTGGAACGCCCC
The DNA here is from genome assembly GCF_000710465.2 of Kitasatospora sp. MBT63. GTDB lineage: Bacteria > Actinomycetota > Actinomycetes > Streptomycetales > Streptomycetaceae > Kitasatospora. The sequence continues at coordinate 26,935 of NZ_JAIZ01000676.1, forward strand.
GCCCCGCATGACGACGACTTCGAGGGCGTCCTGGTCTTCGTCACCGACCCCGCGGGCCGGCTGCTGATGCATCAGCGCGAGGACCGGCCGGGCATGCCCTGGCCCGGATTCTGGACTCCGATCGGGGGCTGGCGCGAGGGCACGGAGACGGACCAGGAGACCGCGGTCCGCGAGGTCGCCGAGGAGGCCGGGATCACCGTCTCCGACTTGCAGCCCCTTCCCGGCCCGCACCAGGACCTCGGCCTCCCGCTCACCCGCGTCCTGCACACCGTCTGGGACGGACCCGAGTCGGACCTGCGGCTCGGCGACGAGGGCCTGGCAGTGCGCATGGTGCCCCCCGACGAGGTGTCACTGCTCAAGGTTCCGTCCTACATGCAGCACTACCTGCCGCTGCTCGCCGCGGTCCTCCGGTCAGGGAGGACCGTGTGAACCCCCGCGACCACACCCAGTGGCCAGCCGCCGGCGAGGACCCGCTGACGCTCGTCGTCGGCGGCCACCTCGGCCTCCTCGAGGTCGACACCGCGCCCTGCACCGTCCACGCGCTCACCGAGGTCACCCGCGGCAGCGCTCTGTCCACCGTCGGGTGGACCGCGTGAGCGCCGCCGCCCGTCCGAACGACGTCGACCGGCTGCTGCGCGCAACCGCGGGCCCCTACGAGCCGGTGGGCGCGCGGTCCCTCGCCCGTACCGGGCACCCGGCCGTCTGGGAGGTCGTCGCTGACGACGGGCGCCAGCTGTTCGCCAAGCGTTACAAGGACCTGCTCTTCCACCAGCGCGAAACCGCCGGCTACTGGCGCCTCGCACCGGCCATCGGCAGCGGCCGGGCCCCGGTGCTGACGGCCGAGGATGCCCGGTCGCTGCTCCTCGTCGCCACGGCTCTGCCCGGCACCCCGGTCACCGGCGCGACCCTCACCGCCGCCGAGGCGCAGGAGGTGTACCGGCAGGCCGGGCACCTCGCCGCCGTCATCCACGCGCAGCCGACGACCGGTGCCCCCGTCGGCGAGCACCGGTCCTGGGCCGCTGAGCGTGAGCGAACACTCGCCCGAGCCCGCGACGCCCGGCCCACCGAGGAAGACATCGAGGTCCTGGCCGACGCGACCCATACCAAACCCCCGCGTACCGGGCTCGTCTACTGCCACGGTGACTTCGGTCCGCGGAACTGGATCGTGCGCCGCGATAACGACGGCCGCCTGGTGATCGGGGTGATCGACTTCGAGCGTAGCCAGGTCGAGGAGCCAGTGCGCCGTGACCTGATGCGGATCGCGATCCAGCTCGCCCCGCACCGGGGCGACCTGGGCGCGGCGTTCGCCTCCGGGTACGGGCGCGAGTTCACCCCGCAGGTGCAGGAAGCGTGCCGGGCGTGGGCCGCGATCGACTGTCCCGCCGCCCTGCGTTGGGCCCTGGCCCACCACCAGGACGAGGAGGTCCTCGGCTACGCCCGCACCGTGCTCGACCTGCTGCGCCATCCGAACCTCTTCGCGTGAACACCCCTTTCCTCACTACCGGTTGGAGTCCCATGCAGTCCCTGCGTCAGGCCGTCTGTGTCATCGTCCACGACGAGAAGGAGTGCAAGGTCGCCTGCGTCCACTACGCCAACGATTCCTGGTC
>NZ_JAIZ01000676.1:28551-66896 GCF_000710465.2 Kitasatospora sp. MBT63
CGGCAAGGTCGAGGAAGGCGAGCGCCTGGATGAGGCCGCCGCCCGCGAGTTGCACGAAGAGTCGGGCCTGATCGTCGCCCCCGAGGACCTGCGGCTGGTCCACACCATCCAGGTCAAGGCCGGGTGGGACGGCAAGGGCCCGTTCCTCCTCTCGGTCTTCGCCGCGACCTCGTGGCAGGGCGAGCTGACGAACACCGAGCCGGACAAGCATCTCGCCGTCCTGTGGATGGACACCGCCGCGCTGCCCACCCCGATGTTCCCCACCTCGCATGCCGCCCTCACCGCCTACCTCTCCGGCGACGGGCGGGGGTTCTCCACCTACGGCTGGGACGCCTCGGAGGACCTGCGCGCCCTGGTCGGGGCCTGAGATGACCGACCCCAACCGGGCGTGGAGAGCAGGCCTCGGTCTGGTTCGCACCGAACGTGATGTCGGGACCATCCTCGCGGGCGCGGGGTCTGTCCCACGAGGTCCGCGACGCCGCCGAGACCCTCGGTCAGGTGTTGGTACAGCTGGGTCCGGGTGCCGCGCTTGAGCAGCGCTGCGAGTGTGTCTGCGGTCTCGCGCCCTACGTCGTTCGGCACGCTCCCGGATTAGCGTGCGCGACGCACGCAGTCTGTTGTAGTCTTCAGATGCGTGCCCGACGCACGCAACGTTCGGACCCGGGAACTCTTGTTCCCGATCCCTTCTGTGAGGACCGCCATGACCAGCACTGCTTTCCGCACCGACGTCACCTCCGCCATGACCGACCTGCTCTTCACGCCGGAGCTGGAGCTGTCCGAGGCCGTGGACCGGCACTTCGCCCCGGACTACCGTCAGCGCACCGACGGCAGTTGGGCCGACCGGAGCGAGTTCACGGCTCACATCGCCCACCTGCGCGGCATCGTCGCGGGTGGCACGATCCGGGTGCTGGAGGAACTCGTGCAGGGCGACCTGTACGCCGACCGGCACATCATCGACGTCGACAAGACCGACGGCTCCTCTGTGCGCGTGGAGGTCTACCTCTTCGGCGAGTTCGCCCCCGACGGCCGCTTCCGGCGCATCGAGGAGACCACCCTGATGCTCCAGGGCGCCGACAGCGACCGCAACATCGGCAGCGCCCGCTGACAGTACGGGTGTTCATGAGTGGTTCCCGTTCAGGCCGACCGGCCGTCCGAGTCCTGACCGGGATCCGCCGTCCTCGACGGTCACCGCCGAGCGGCCCGCAGCCACGCCTAGACATCCCTACGGAGCATCGCCCCGTCCTCCCTGGAGCCCACACCCATGCACGGAAAAAGCCCCCGCCCGCACCACAACCTGACCTTCGCCGTCCTGCTGCTCGGCGTCGGCGCATACTCGCTGCTGCAGTCGCTGGTGGTCCCGGTCCTGCCGACCCTGACGCAGCACCTGCACACCACCCAGTCCACCGCGACCTGGATGATGACCGGCTACCTGCTCTCCGCCTCCGTGGCCACGCCGATCCTGGGCCGGATCGGCGACAAGGCCGGCAAGGAGCGGATGCTGCTCGTCACCCTCACGGCGCTGACCGCCGGGTCCGCGATGGCCGGCCTCTCGCACTCCATCGGCCCGATGATCGTCGCGCGGGTCATCCAGGGCGCGGGCGGTGCCGTGGTTCCGCTGGCATTCGGCATCATCCGCGACGAGTTCCCCGCCGAGAAGGTCCGCGGCGCCGTCGGCGTCACGGCGGCGCTGTCCGCCGTCGGCGTCGGACTGGGGCTGATCCTGGCCGGGCCGATCGTCGACCACCTGGACTACCACTGGCTCTTCTGGGTACCGACGATCCTCACGGCGCTCGCGGCCATCGCGACCTACCTGTTCGTCCCCGAGTCCCCGGTGCGCACCCCGGGACGGATCAGCTGGGGCGCCGCGGTGCTGCTCTCCGTCTGGCTGGTGGCCCTGCTGCTGGCCGCCGGCGAGGGGACGAAGTGGGGCTGGGGCTCCACCCGGATCTTGGGCCTGTTCGCGGTCGCCGTGGTCTCCGCAGTCTGCTGGGTCATGGTCGAGCTGCGCTCGGACGCCCCGCTGATCGACATGCGGATGATGCGCGTCCCGGCGGTGTGGACCGCCAACCTGGTCGCCCTGCTCTTCGGCGTCGGGATGTACACCACGATGACCTTCCTGCCGCAGCTGGTCCAGACGCCCGAGCGCCTCGCCGGCTACGGCTTCAGCGCGAGTGTCACCCAGTCCGGGATCTACATGCTGCCGCTGACCGGCGGCATGTTCGTGCTCGGCGTGCTGGCCGGGCCGCTGGCCGCCCGCTTCGGCTCCAAGCGCGTGCTGATCGCCGGCAGCCTGGTCACCGTCGCACCGTTCGCCGTCCTGGCCACGGCCCACGACCGAGCGTGGCAGATCTACACCGCGTCCGCCCTGCTCGGCGTCGGCCTCGGCCTCGCCTTCTCCGCGATGTCCGCCATCGTCGTCGAAGCCGTCCAGCCGGCGCAGACCGGAGTGGCCAGCGGCATGAACGCCAACATCCGTACCATCGGCGGCGCGATCGGCAGCGCGGTGACGGCCAGCATCCTGTCCTCCGGGGTCACGACCGCCCACCCGTTCCCCCACGACACCGGCTACACGGCCACGTTCTGGTTCCTGACCGCCAGCGCCGTACTCGCCGCCGCCGCTGCCTTCGCCGTCCCGGCTGTCCGGCACGGGCGGAACGACCGCAGCCACGCGGGATCGCCCCGGCGCGGCACGGAACAGATCACGGCCGACAGTGCGGGTCTCCCTCACGTCGCGTCGCCATCTGCCGGGGCAGTCGGGGCAGTCGGGGCAGTCGGGGCAGTGTCCAGGGAGGAGCGGTGATGACCGGACGGCAGGGTCGGCAGACACCGGCTTTTGAGGCGGAGGTGATCCGCACGGAGTGGATCGCCCCGCACATGATTCGAGTCGTGATCGGCGGCCAGGGGGTGGCGGCCTTCAAATCCGGGAGGTACGCCGACCCGTTCATCAAGCTGCTGTTCCCGCGGGAGGGAATCGAGTATCCGCACCCCTTCGATCCGGGGCGGATACAGGACGAGCTTCCCCCTGAGCAGTGGCCCGTCCCCCGGATCTACACGGTGCGGTCGTGGGATGCCGCGCTGTGCGAGCTGGCCGTGGACTTCGTGGTGCACGGCGACGAGGGGGTGGCGGGGCCTTGGGCGGCCGCAGTTCGGCCGGGAGAGACCGTGTGGTTCGCCGGACCGGGCGGCAGCTACAGCCCTGACCCCACGGCGGACTGGCACCTGCTGGCGGGAGACGCGAGCGCCCTTCCCGCCATGGCCTCGGCGCTGGAACGCATGCCGGCCGGTGCGCTGGTCCACGCCTTCGTCGAGGTGGCGGGGCCGGAGGACGAACAGGATGTCGCAACCCCCGACGGTGTCGGCGTCACGTGGCTCCACCGGGGTGACCGCCGGGTGGGTGCGGCGCTGGTCGCGGCCGTGAGCGCGCTGGACTTCCCGGCCGGCGACGTCTGCGCCTTCGTCCACGGCGAGGCCGGCTTCGTCAGGGAACTGCGGCGTCACCTGCTGCTGGAACGCGGCGTCCCGCGGGAGCGGGTCTCGATCTCCGGCTACTGGCGGCTCGGTCACAACGACGAGACCTGGCGCGTGGTGAAACGTGACTGGATCGCCGGGATGGAGGCCGACGAGGAAGAGGAGACCGCAAGCGAATCGGATCGTTGAAGGCGCGGACACATCGTCGCGGACGGATCGGGCATCGCTGTCCAGGCGCTGCGGCGGGCCGGGCGGCGCGGCGTACGGCGGGCCGGCCGGGCGGGGACGGCCGCAGACCCCGAGCCCGCGACGCGCGTCCGCCGCCGACCCCGAGGCGCGCGTCCGCCGCGCGGTCGCCGCCCACCTCGACATCCCGACATCCCGCTGCCCGCCCCGTTCCGGCTCCTCGGGGCGGGCAGGCGGCTCCGGTTCCCGCTGCGGGTCAGCCCGCGGCGAGGAGTTCGAGCGTGTCGATCACCCGGTTGGAGAAGCCCCACTCGTTGTCGTACCAGGCGACCACCTTGACGTGGCGGCCGTCGACGCGGGTGAGCTCCGAGTCGAAGATCGAGGAGGCCGGGTTGCCGGTGATGTCGGAGGACACCAGCGGGTCGTCCGAGTACTCCAGCACGCCGGCGAGCGGACCCTGCGCGGCGGCGCGGTAGGCGGCCAGCACCTCCTCGCGGGTCACCTCGCGGGCGACGGTGGTGTTGAGCTCGACGATCGACCCCACCGGCACCGGCACGCGGATCGAGTCGCCGGACAGCTTGCCGTCGAGCGCCGGCAGGACCAGGCCGATCGCCTTGGCCGCGCCCGTGGTGGTCGGGACGATGTTGACCGCGGCGGCGCGGGCGCGGCGGGGGTCGCGGTGCGGGCCGTCCTGGAGGTTCTGCTCCTGCGTGTAGGCGTGCACCGTGGTCATGAACCCGTGCTCGATCCCGGCCAGGTCGTCCAGCACCGCGGCCAGGGGCGCCAGCGCGTTGGTGGTGCAGGAGGCGTTGGAGACGATGGTGTGCAGTGCCGGGTCGTACGCGTCGGTGTTCACCCCGTACGCGAGCGTGACGTCGGCGCCGTCGGAGGGCGCGCTGACCAGGACCCGCTTGGCGCCCGCGTCGAGGTGGGCGCGCGCGTCCTTGGCCGAGGTGAAGCGGCCGGTCGCCTCCAGCACGATGTCCACGCCGAGCTCGGCCCAGGGCAGCTGCGCGGGCTCCCGCTCGGCGAGCACGGTGATCCGGCGGCCGTCGACGACCAGCGCGTCACCGTCGACCGTGACCGGGCGGCCGAGCCGGCCCGAGGTCGTGTCGTACGCGAGCAGCCGCGCGAGGGTGGCGGGCGCGGTGAGGTCGTTGACGGCGACGACCTCGAGGTCGCTGTCGCGCTCCAGCAGCGCGCGCAGCACGTTGCGTCCGATGCGGCCGAATCCGTTGATGGCGATGCGAGTCATGGGTGGCGTCCTTTCGGGTTCGCCACCAGGGTCGCCCGTGGCGAGGGCCGGTGACAGCGGTGTGATCGCCACGGTCCGAAAGGATCTCGCCACGCGCCGGCGGGCACCCGTAGGGCGCCCACGGGCGCAGGTGCGCCGCTACTCGCCGCGGGCGAAGGTGCGCCGGTACTCGCTCGGGGTGGTGTCGAGGATGCGCTGGAAGTGCAGCCGCAGGTTGGTGCCGGTGCCGAGTCCGACGTCGGCGGCGATCTGCTCGACGCTGCGCTCCGAGCGCTCCAGCAGTTCGCGGGCGAGGTCGATCCGGGCACGCATCACCCACTGCATCGGCGTGTAGCCGGTGTCCTCGACGAAGCGCCGCGAGAAGGTGCGCGGCGACACCGCCGCGTGCCGTGCCAGCGCCTCCAGGGTGAGCGGCTCGGCGAGCCGGTGCAGCGCCCACTCGCGGGTGGCGGCGAACCGCTCGCCCAGTGGTTCGGGGACGCTGCGCGGCACGTACTGGGCCTGTCCGCCGCTGCGGTAGGGGGCGGCGACCAGGCGGCGGGCCGCGTGGTTCGAGGCGGCCACGCCGAGGTCGCCGCGCAGGATGTGCAGGCACAGGTCGATGCCGGAGGCGGCGCCGGCCGAGGTGAGAACGCTGCCCTCGTCGACGAACAGCACGTTCTCGTCGACCCGGACCAGCGGGCGCTTCGCCGCGAGCGCCCGCGCGTAGTGCCAGTGCGTGGTGGCGCGGCGGCCGTCGAGCAGGCCGGTGGCGGCGAGCGCGAAGGCGCCCGTCGAGATGGCGGCGAGCCGGGCGCCGCGGTGGTGGGCGGCGATCAGCGCGTCGAGGACGGCCTGCGGCGGGTCCTCGCGGTCGGGGAACCGGTAGCCGGGCACGAAGACGAGGTCGGCCCACTCCAGTGCCTCCAGGCCGTGGGCGACGTGGTACGACAGGCCGTCGCCGCCGGCCACCGGCCCGGGGGCCGCGCCGCACACCCGCACCTCGTACGGCATGCTCGCGCGGGTCGTGAACACCTGCGCGGGAATGCCGATGTCCAGCGGTTTCGCGCCTTCGAGCACGAGGACGGCGACGCGTCGGAGGGGTGAGGCTGCCACGGGGACGAGGGTACGCGGCCCGGCACGGGGACCGGGGCCCGGCGGCGCCCGGCCGCCGGAGGGGCGAGGGCGGAGAGGGCAGGATTCGAACCTGCGTGGGCACCCGAAGGCACCCGATCCGGACCCGAAGGCCCTGGTCCCCGATCAACCACTCCGGGCACCTCTCCCAGCTCCCGGCCCCGGAGTCCGCCCCCGGCGCCGTTCACGAGCACCACTCTGCCCGCGACCACTGACCCTGCCCTGACCCGCACCTGACGGGACGGCACACCGGGCGACGGGCGCCTCCGTCCGTGTCGCGTCCGCCGGACGGACGGTCAGCCTCCCGGGCCCGGCGCAGCGGACGGCGTAGAAACGGATGGCCGTCGCTCCGCGGGCAGCAGGCCGCCGCCGGGCGGACGGCTTCCCAGCACGTCCACAGGAGGTCACCGTGAAAGCCCTCGTCGCCGCCGGGTACCAGCCGCTCGACCGCATCGCCCTCACCGACCGGCCGAAACCGGCCGCCGGGCCGGGCCAGGTGGTGGTGCGCGTCGAGGCCGCCGCGCTCAACCCCCTCGATCTCGCGCTGATCACCGGTGCGCTGAAGGACGTCTATCCCGTCCAGCACCCCCTCGTCATCGGGATGGACGCGGCGGGGACCGTGGACGAGGTCGGGCCGGACGTCACCGGCTACGCACCGGGCGACCGCGTCCTCGCGTTCACCGGGCAGACCGGGTCGGTGGCCGAGTACACGGTGGCGACGCCCGGGCCCCGGCTCGCCCACCGGCCCGCGGGCCTGGACGCCGAACGGGCGGCGGCCCTGCCCGAGTCGGGGATGACGGCGGTCTGCCTGCTCCGGGCGGCGGGCCTGGCACCCGGGCAGACGGTGCTGGTGATCGGGGCCACCGGCGGGATCGGCCTGTACGCCGTCCAGCTCGCGACGGCGCTCGGCGCCCGGGTCATCGCGACGGCGGGCGGTCAGGACGCCGAGTACATCCGGGAGCTCGGTGCGGCCCACACGGTCGACTACCGGACGGCCGACGTCGTGGCGGCCGCTCTGGAGCTGGTGCCCGGCGGGGTCGACCTGGTGGTCGACCTGATCAACAACGGCGAGGGGCTGGTCGGCAGCGCCCGGGCCGCGCGCCCGGGCGGCCGGCTGGTCTCGCCGCTCTTCGGGCCGCAGACCCTGGACCGCGACGTGACGCCCGTCTACATCGGGTCCTTCGTCCCCGAGCCCGGCGATCTCGACGACCTCGCGGCGCGCGCCGCGGACGGCCGGCTCCGGGTGGAGATCGGTGCGCGGTACCCGTTCGCCGACGCGGCCCGGGCGGTCGCCGACTTCGCCGGGACCCACATCCGCGGCAAGGTCGTCATCACCGTCCCCTGAGGGCCCGGCCCGGCCGGGACGGCGGATGCGCGGGCCGGGCAGGGCAGGGCGGCGGCCTGTTCACCGCTGCCGCCCGCCGTCGGGGTCGACCGCCATGGCGAGCCCGATCACGATGCAGATCACCAGCAGCACCACGCCGAGCCCGATGGAGGTCCGTCCCCCGCTGGTCAGGCTGTCCAACTGCTCCTGGTAGGTGGTGTCCTGCGGTACGGGCATCCCGTCGGTGACCGGTCCCGTCACCTTGGCGACACAGACGTCGCCCGGGACCATCGGCCGGCCGTAGCAGGTGGGCACGTCGGTCTGCAGTTTGCTGAACCCGGAGAGGATCAGGCCCGCGCTCGCGGCGAGCAGCACCAGAAGGATCACTACTGCCATGGCCGTTCCGGACCCCCGTCCCCCGCGCGGCCGCCGACTCCGGCGCCCCCGTGCGCTTCGGTGCGGTACGTACCCGGGCCCGTCCGGGCGAACCGTGCCCGCGGCGTGCCGCCGACCACACCGCCGCCCTCCGGTCCGGGACGGCTGCGCACCGGGCGGTTACCCGGCCCGGACGCGGGTACCCGACGGCATGCGTGTGCGGCTCGCACCACCGGCGGCGCCGGCAGCGGCTGGTTTGCGCCAATCGCGCCCGGTCCGGCCCACCGGGCGGGCGGGGCCGCGGTCGCCGCCGCACGGCCGCCGGGACCTGTCCGAGGTCCCGCCGGGCACGGAAGGGGAACGGATCTGACGGATCGTCAGCCTACGGCGGACCGCACCGGCAGGGGCGGATGGGACGGCCGGGGACGGGCGGGGCGGCCGAATCCCTACCGTGGCCGGCCCGGGTGGCCACCGGCGTCCTTCATGATCATCACAGGGGCCGGTCCGACCGGGAACGGCCTACCGTGCGGCACGAGGGAGACCCGGGATGGACGCGGAACGACGGCCGGTGCCCGGCCGCGGAACGGAACCGGACCCACCGGACCAGGCCCTCGCCCCGGAGACGGCCCGCTGGTTCGCCAAACTCGCCGCCTACACACCGGCGATGGCCTTCGTCCGCAACGGCGACGGCCGCTACCTCTGGGTCAACGCCGCCTACGCGCACCTCTACGGCCTCGAACCGGCCGCCGTGGTCGGCCGCTCCGTCGAGGAGGTCGACCCGCCGCTCGACGCGGCGGGCTTCCGCGCCCTGGACCGCGAGGTGCTGCGCACCCGCCGCCCGGTGCGCCACATGCTGGCGTTCCGGCACCCGGACGGCAGGCCGGGCCGGGCGGTCGGGCACCGGTTCGCGTTGGACGGCCGGGACGAGCCGTGCGTCGGCGGGGTCTACGTCGACGTCACCGAGCGGGACCGGGCGCTGGACGAGAAGGCCGCCGTCCACGAGGAGTTGCACGCCCTGCGGGAGCGCTCGGGCCTGGCCGTGGTCACCGTCGGCCTCGACGGCCGGGTGGAGCGGGCCAGCGGCGGCGCCGCGGGCCTGCTGGGCGTCGGACGCGCGGACCTCGAGGGCACACCGGTGACGGCGCACCTCAAGGGCAGCGCCGTTCCGGCCGTGCTGCGACGGCTCTGGAGCGAACTGGTCCAGGGCCGGATCTCCCGGGCCGGGGACGTGCTGCGGGTTCGGGTGGCCGGTGGCGCCACCCGGCTCCTGCGTACCGATCTGGCGGTGGTCCGGCACCGGGGGGCGCCGGTGCGTGTGCTGGCCGTCCTGACGCCGCTGGGTACGGAGTTCGCCGAGCCGCCCAGGATCACCCCGCTCCAGTTGCGGGTCCTGCTGCTGCTCGCCGGGGGCCGTCCGAACAGCGGCATAGCGGAGGGTCTCGGCCTGTCCCGGCAGGCCCTGGACTACCACCTGCGCCGGCTCCGCTCGGTGCTGGACGCCCCCTCCCGTCCGGCCATGGTGGCCCGCGCCTACACCCTGGGGATCCTGGACGCCAACGCCTGGCCGCCCCGCCCGGCCGCGGGCCCGCCCCCCGGCCGCTGAACGGCACCGCCGCCACCAGGGACGGCCCGACGAATCACCACCTGACAGACGATCACTTCACGGGCCGGTCGCGGCGCACCAGGCGCAGCGCGAGGGCGACCAGGGCGAGCAGCAGGCAGGTGCCGATCGCGGCGTGGACCAGCAGGGCGTCCAGCCGGCCGGCCGACAGGTAGACGCCGACCGCCAGTGCGACCAGTGCGCACACACCCCGGTCGATGATCGATTCGAGGGAGAGCAGGGTGGTGCGGTACGGCGTGGGCGGGATCGCCGCGTTGATCAGGTTGCGCTGGACCGGGTAGGCCAGTCCGGTGGCCGCGGCGAACACGCACAGCCAGCCGACCGTCGCCACCGCGCCCGCCATGCTGGTCGCCGCCAGCGAGAGGGCCATCACCAGGCTCAGGACGGTGACGGCCGCGGTGTCCGAGAGCCGGGAGCGCACCCAGCCGGGCCTGGCCGAGCCGACCGCCTCCGCGACGGTCATCACCGACAGCACCGCGCCGTGGTCGGCGACCGGGACGGCCTTGGCGAGCAGCAGCGGCTGGAAGAGGTTGACCTGGCAGATCCTGGCCAGCGTGAAGATCGCCACGCCCTGGACCATCAGTGGTCCGAGCGTCCTCGAGGTCCGCAGCACGGCGAGCGCCCGGCCGGCCGAGGCCAGCAGCCCGACCCGTTCGGCGGCGGGCCTGCGACCGTCCTGCCCCGGTGCCAGGGCGGGGAGCGCGGTGGCGCAGGCCAGCGAGCCGAGGGTGCAGGCGGCCGTGAGCAGGTACGGGGCGGCGTGCTGAAGGTACATCAGCAGGCCCACCAGCGGCCAGCAGGCGATCTTCGCCCACAGCCCCAGGGACCGGGCGGTGCCCTCGGCCTGGACGTAGTGGTCGCCGGCGCCCTCGGCGTGCAGGTACTCGTACAGGTAGGCGCTGGCGGCGCCGGAGACCAGCGAGCGGGCGGCGGCGATGGCCAGGAAGTGCAGCAGGAATCCCGCCGCCGTGGGCCAGGCGACCGGGACCAGGTTGGCGGCGGTCATCACGGCCGCGCCGAGCTGCAGGCAGCGGCGCTGGCCGAGCCGGTCGGCGATCAGCCCGGTGGGGATCTCCAGCAGGCAGAACGCCACGTAGTAGATGCTCTGGATGCCGAAGATCTGGCCGTCCGTCAGGCCGGCCTGGCGCTGGTACTCGTAGAAGACCGGCATCCACCAGAGCAGGTTGAACAGCAGCTGGAAGCCGTTGTTCAGGCGGATCACCCGCCGGACGGGCGCGGGCACGGGACCGGGGACGCGGCCGGGTTCGTGGTCGGAGGCGGACAGGGGGGCGCGCCGGCGGGCGCGCGTGAGCAGGGACACGGCGTACGGCCTTCGGGGGTCGGGGCTTCGGGGGGTCTCGCGGGTGGCGGCGATGCCGGCCGGGTCAGGCGTTGTAGGGCCTGAGTTGGAGCAGGTGCAGTCGGCCGCCGGGGGCCAGCAGCCACTCGATGTCGAGCGGCGCGGCGAAGGTGTAGTCGGTGGCGAAGTGGGACTGCAGCAGGCGGCCGGCCAGGGCGAGGCGGCCGAGTTGTTCCCGGGTCGCGGGGTCGAGGTCTGTCTCGGCGGCGCCGAGCGAGACGGTGCGTCCGCCGCCCTCCACGGTGTTGTACAGGTACTGCATGGGCGGGGTGGTGCCGTCGACCACGGCCGCGGTGGAGCCGTGGACGCAGTTGAGGTAGACGTTGCGGAAGTCGGCGCGGTTGGTGGGGTTGCAGGTGACCATCACCCCTCCGAGCGGGGAGGGCTCGTACCGCTGGACGATGACGCCCATGAAGGTGTCGTCCAGCGCGATGCCGGCCTGGTGGCGCAGCCGTACGCTGCGCGGCGACAGCAGGGAGGCCCAGACGCCGCGGACCGCGTCGAGCAGGCCGGGCAGGTCGGTGACCTTGGTGTGGGACTCGTAGATGCCGGCGGCGGAGAAACCCGGCAGGTCCTCGGCGTTGGAGGAGGAGCGGACGGCCAGCCGGCCGGCGCCCGCCAGGTGTTCGACCAGCTGGGCGTCGAGGGCGCGGACCAGGTCCTCGGGCACCGGGGTGGCACGGACCAGGTGCTGGAGCTGGACGCAGACGGCGTCCACCGCGTCCATCGCGCCCAGTTCGAGGGCCATCTTGAGCTTGCCGATGCTCTGCTGCACCGCCCGGGAGGAGTCCAGGAAGCGCTGCTGGAAGGCGAACGGCAGCGCGACCCCGTCGGGTGCGCTGACGTGCCGGGCGAGGAACCCGGCGGCGGCCTCGGCCGGGGAGGTCCCGTCCGGGGCGTCGAGGCGGGCGGCGAGGTGGCCCATCAGGTCGGCGCGCGGGGGCCGGGGTACAGCGTAGTAGCCGGTCAGCCGGGCGGATCCGTGCCGCAGGACGTGGTGGAGCTCGCCGAGGTTGGCGGCCTTGGTGCCGTAGCGGCGGCTGTCGCCCGCGCGCAGTTCGGACAGCGGCACGATGGGGACGTCGTCGACCTGCGGGGCGTCGAGCCGGATCCGCTGGGTGTGCCAGGTGGGCTCGGTGAGGTCGGCGGGCTGCTCGGCCCGCTCGATGGTGGCGCCCTCGGCGGTCACCCGGTAGCGGATCCAGGCGCCGTCGAGGCCGTCGTCGGCGATCCGGGTGAGCACGTCGCGGACGATCGCGTTGGGTATCCCCCAGCCGGCGGCGAGCATGTTGGTGTGCGACAGCGGGGTGGTGGGCCGCGCGTTGATCAGGCCCGCCAGCCGCGGGATGTCGTCCGGGACGACCGGCATCGCGACGATGTCGTGCCAGGTCAGCTCGGAGCGGGCGGCCCGGTACGCGGCCGGGTCGGCGAACACCCGCAGCCGGCCGACCGCCGAGCCGAGGGAGAGCGGGACGAACGGCGCGGCGGCGTACAGCTCCTCGCCGCGGGTGCGGGGCAGTGCGCTCTCGGGGACCTCGGCCAGGGCGTTCTGCTGACTGTGGTTGGCGGGCTTCAGCCGCAGCGTCAGCGCCGGGTCCAGCCGGTCCCGGACGAAGGTGTAGAACTCTGTGAGCAGGTCGACGCCCATGGTGTCGGCCTCGGTGGTCTCCAGCACCAGGAACGGCTGCGGGTGCTCCTGCTGCCCGGTGTCGACGTGCAGCGAGAGCACACCGAGCAGGAACCGGCGCTCCGGGTCCTGGTAGACGCTGTGGTTGAACCCGTCCAGGTCCTGGTCGAGTTCGGCCAGCGTCAGGCCGTGGATCTCGGTGGCGATGTAGTTGACGTGGAACGAGTGGACGGCGCTGTCGAGGATGTGCCAGGCGCCCTCGTGCCGGTCGACCACCACCTTCACGTACGGGTGCCCGCCGAGCACGCCGGAGAGCTGCTCGAACAGCGGGAGGGTCAGCCGGGCGCCGACGACCGCGCCGTGCGGCGCCTTCCGTCCGGCGGCCGGGCGGGGGTCCGAGGACGGGGCAGGGCCGGTGGTGTCGGTGCGGGTGCTCATCGGGCGGCTCCGTCGGTGTGCGGCGCGTTCAGGGCCTGCGGTAGCGCGTTCAGGGCCTGCGGCAGCGCGGCGACGATGCGCTCGCAGTCGGCCAGCAGTGCCTGCGCGGAGCCGGCGGTGACGAAGAGCAGCGCGGCCATGGCGTTGGCGCCGCCCGCCTCCTCGTAGGGCGGCATCGCGCTGCCCGGCTTGAGGCTGTGCTCGCGGACCGGCTCGACGGTGGAGCCCGGCCCGAGCAGGGCGGGCCAGTCGACCGCGTCGAAGTCCCAGCAGGGCAGTTCGGTCCACGGGCGGCCGTCGGCGTCGACCGGCAGGATCGCCAGCGAGGCGGCCGCGCCCGTGCCGGTGGTGAGCATCGCGGGCGGGTACTCGACGGGCTCGCCGAGCAGTTGGCGTACCAGCATGCCGATCATGTCGAGGCCGAAGACCGTCTCCGCCTGGCGGGTCGTCAGCACGCCGCCGAACCGGGCGGCCGTCTCGATCACCCACATCGACCCGTCGGCGCCGAGCTTGATCTCGGTGTGGGTGGCGCAGGTGTCCAGGCCGAGGGCGTCCACGGCGGCCCGGGACACCTCTTCGACCCGGCGCTGCAGCGGCTCGGGCAGCGCGGCGGGGGCGAGCCCGGCGCGTTCGGTGAACGGCGGGACGGTCGGCATCCGGCCGGTGACGCACAGCGGGTGGTAGACACCGTCGGCGACGATCCCCTCGACGCTGACGTAGTCGCCCCAGCCCCGGTCCGGGAACCAGTCGGGGGCGCTGCCGGTGACGATCTCCTCGAGCAGGAAGTCGCTCACCCCGGCCTCGGCGCGGTGCAGTTCGGCGTAGCCGAGTTCGGCGGAGTCGGCCATCACGGTGCGGCCGAGCTGCCAGGCGCGTTCCGCCTGGTCGCGGTCGTGCACCCGAACGTGGGCCGTGGAGCCGGCGCTCCACGCCGCCTTGAGCAGCAGCGGCGGGGTGAGCCGTTCGAACGCGGCGGCGATGTCGGCGGTGTCGTGGATCTCGGCGAAACCGGGCACCGGGACGCCGGCGTCCTGCCACACCCGGCGCATCAGGCGCTTGTCCCGGGCGGCCTCGACGCGCTCCCCGGCTCCGGCGAGACCGAGCCGGCCGGCCGCGTGGGCGACGGCCACCACCGCGTACTCCGACAGGGTCAGGACCGCCTTCGCCCCGACCCGGCGGGCGTGCTCGCAGATCAGGTCGACCAGTTCGGTGCCGTCGAGTGGCTCGTGCTCGGTGACGGACGCGCAGTGCGGGCGCCAGGTCTCCGCGGAGCGGTACGGCAGCGGTGCGAGGGCCAGCACGTGCACCTGCGCCCGGGCGGCGATCTTAGGCATGGCGTACTCGAGCGGCGGGCCGCCCTTGGCATAGACGAACAGGATCGGGTTCAACGTCACTCCAGGGTTCGAGGGTGGGGCCGCCGGATGCCGCGCATCAGACACGACGGCCACGAACGGACCAAGAGCAACCACATCACAACCAAGAGTGATCGAAACACGTCAACGGGCTCTGCTGTTTGGGCGTACGCCAAAATTCCGCGTCATTGACCGAAACACCACCGTCACCCGACCGACCCATCCCGCCGCTCTCGCGCTGGAGCGCGACGGCGGGATCAGGGAACGATCAGGCGGCGGGACGCGGCGAGCACGACCGGTTCGCTCCTCGCCCCGGTGCTGACGGCGGAGTTGAACCGGCTGATGGCCCAGCGGCGGCCCCCTGGCGGGAATCGCCGACTTCGACAGAGGCGTGCCGGGCCCGCCGGGCCCGCGTACGACCGCCGCACGCGGGCCCGGACGGGCCAGCCATCACGCGCGGCCTCAGCTCACCGCCTGCTTCACGAGCTCAGTGATCCGCGCCTCCACCTCGGGCGTCACCTCGGTCAGGGCGAAAGCCGCCGCCCACATCGGGCCGTCGTCCAGCTTCGCCTGGTCGCTGAACCCGAGCGTCGCGTAGCGGGACTTGAACTTCTCCGCGCTCTGGAAGAAGCAGACCACCTTGCCGTCCAGCGCGTAGGCGGGCATCCCGTACCAGAGCTTCGGGGCGAGGACCGGGGCGGCGGCGGTGACGACGGCGTGCACGCGCTCGGCCATGATCCGGTCCGAGTCCTGCATCTCCGCGATCTTGGCGACCACGTCCCGCGCCGCCTCCGCCGCCTTGTCCGCCTGCGAGCCACGGCGGGCCGCCGCCTTCAACTCCTTGGCGTGGTCCTTCATCGCGGCCCGCTCCTCGGCCGTGAACCCCTCGTGCGTGCTGCGTCCGGTGCTGCTCATGAAAGATCTCCCCGTTGATGACCTTGATGCGCGGAACCTTGCGAGGGGACCATATCCCGCCCCACCGACATCAACCGTCCCGCGCTGAACGGGTAGACAACGCGTCCCACGCAGATCGTGTCGCGCTCCAAGTCCAACGAGGGCCAGCGAGCCGCCTTCCGGTGCACGGCCTGCCTGGGCGGTAATTGACGTAGCGTCGGACGACACCCCCGAGGCGATCACGCTGCCTGCATCCAGTGACGCGCCTGGTCCGCGTCGCTCATGTCGGGCGGATACCTCGGCCGCCTGTGATCCCGGCCGCTGTCCGTCCGCTCACGCGTTGAGGATGTGTCCGGTGGTCGCGTCCACGTGGTCGGGGATCTCGTCGTGGCGGTCGCCCACTGTCGGCGTCCCGGCCGGCTCGAACAGGAGGATCGCGGCACCGGACGGCGCGGACGGTTTGTGCTCCGTACCCGCAGGGACGGTGAAGACCGCACCCTGGGGCAGCTTGACCGTGCGTTCCCCTTCGGGCTCGCGCAACGAGATGTGCAGTTCACCGTCGAGTACCAGGAAGAACTCGTCGGTGTCGTCGTGGGCGTGCCAGAGGTGTTCGCCCTGGACCTTGGCGATCCGGACGTCGTAGTCGTTGACGCGCGTGACGATGCGGGGGCTCCACAGCGCATCGAAGGAGGCCAGCGCCTGGCGAAGGGAGATGGGTTGGTTGCTCATGGGCTCATCCTGAGCTGTTTCGCCGGGCCGGCGTGAGTGCTAGGAATAGCAGATGGCGAAAGAATCCTCGCATCAGGCTCGTGCAGCACGCGTCCACCGGGTGGTCGTGATCGTGGACGAGAACTCGAACCCTTTCGAGCTCGGCTGCGCGACCGAGGTCTTCGGCCTCCGCAGGCCGGAGATCGGCCGCGAGCTCTACGACTTCAGCCTCTGCTCCCCAGAGCCCCGAACGGCGATGCGAGACGGATTCTTCACGCTCACGGGAGTCGCCGACTTGGAGGCGTCCGATACGGCGGACACATTGATCGTCCCCAACCGCCCCGGCGTCGAAGTGCCCCGCCGACCAGCCGTGCTCGACACCATCCGACGGGCGCACGCCCGCGGTGCACGGCTGATCGGCTTCTGCAGCGGCGCCTTCACCCTGGCCGAAGCCGGAGTCCTCGACGGGCGCCGGGCCACGGCCCACTGGCAGTGGGCGGATGCCTTCCGTGCCCGATTCCCCGCCGTCCACCTCGAATCGGATGTGCTGTTCGTGGACGACGGCGACATCCTCACCGCCGCGGGAAGCGCGGCCGCACTCGACCTCGGGCTGCACGTGGTCCGCCGCGACCACGGCGCCGAGATCGCCAACGCCGTGAGCCGCCGACTGGTCTTCGCGGCGCACCGCGACGGCGGACAGAGGCAATTCGTGGAGCGCCCCATGCCCGACCTCCCCGATGAATCCCTGGCCCCGGTCCTGGCCTGGGCCCAGGAACGGCTCGACTCACCGCTCACGGTCTCCGACCTCGCGGCGCGGGCGGCGGTCAGCCCGGCGACACTGCACCGCCGCTTCCGGGCGCAACTGGGAACGACCCCCCTGGCGTGGCTCACGGGAGAGCGGCTCGCCTTGGCATGCCAGTTGATCGAGCGAGGCGAGTCACGATTCGAGGTCGTCGCACGCCGAAGCGGACTGGGTACGGCTACCAACCTGCGGTCGCTCATGCGTCGCGAGACAGGTATCACTCCGTCGGCGTACAAGCGCCGGTTCGGGCCCGAGGGAAGCTGACGGCGCGCCGCCATCTGCAATCAGCCTTCTGGCCATATGAGATCATCGCCGACATGTTCGAAGCCAAGCGCAGGGAGCAGGCCATCGCGGCCGTCGAGTTGCACGTCCGCAACTTCTTCGCCGGCCACGAGATCCAGGCTCACGACTACGATCTCGGGCCTGGCCGCCGGGAGGCCGTTCCCGGCCTCCGCATCATCGCGGCGAGCCCGGGTCCGCGCGGCAACTGCTGGACGTACCTCACCGCCGGATGCTGGTCCGCAGTCCAGAAGCACGGGCACGGGCTTGAGTTCGCCCTGACTGCTCCAGCAGGCGACGAGAGCTTCGTCGACCTGCTCGCGAAAATCGCCTACTACCACGCTGGACACCATCTCGACCTCGAGCACAGCATGCCCATCGGCGAGCCGTGGATCCCCGGGTCCTCCTGTGACCACCTACTCGTCAGCCTGCCCTACCTCCACGGGCCGGACCTCGAACACTGCCCTCTGCCGACGGGCCATGCACGCATCCTCTGGACTCTCCCGGTAACGGCGGACGAGATCACATTCCGCCGCGAACACGGCCATGAAGCACTTGAGCAACTCTTCGACGAGCACGAGATCGACCCCGTGGATCCCAAGCGTCCCTCTGTGGTCTGACCAGCCTCGCACTCGTCCCTCAGGAACACGGTCGGACCTACGCCGGAAACGGTCGGGCTTCGCCGACATCCGACGGCCAGGTCAGTTCGGCCCCAGCTGTCCGAGCAGGACCATACGATCGCCCGATGACCGATGACGAGATCATTCACGTCTGCCGGAGAATCGCCCGGGAACGGCACGCTCCCCCGCCCGCCCCCACGGAGGCCGTCACGGCGGCGGAGCGTGTCATCGGCTTCGCCTTCCCCACGCTCCTGGGCCGCCTCTACACCGAGGTGTCCAACGGCGGCTTCGGCCCGTCGGCGGGGTTCTGCCCGTCGACGTGGGGCAGTGGCAGGAGCACATCGCAGAGTCGTACGAGCAGGGCCCGGATCCCAGTGGACGAGTGCCTGCCGGCGTGGTGCCGCTCTACGACTGGGGCTGCACCATGTGGTCGATGATCGACTGCCGCGACCCGGACGGCCCGATGTGGTCCAACGCCGACGGCGACTGCTGGCCGCAAGGAGTCAATCTCGCCCAGTGGCTGGTCGCCGCCATGGACGGAGAATTGCGCTTCGCCTGGCCGAATGGAGTACCGCCGGAGAGTGAATGGCACCGGCCGAACGCATCGGCCGCCCGTCGGGAGGGCAACTGACAGCCCCATCTCCTACTGCCGGCGCCGCCGGCGATCTCGCTGAGCACGTTCATCTGTGCTCGCCAGAGCCACTCACCCTTTCGCCGAGGTGTTGCTGGCGGGGCCCGGACGCTTCGCACCGCGGTGCGGGCACGGGCCTGCGCGCCCCACGCCTGCCAGGTAGTGGTCGGCCCCCCTCTCTCCTGCTGGCGGCGAGTCTTCGAACTCCGGAGGGCACCGACGGCTCAGTGGGGGGCCGCCGCTCCCCCGGTCACCGCGCATGGCAGGCTTGGCGGCCCCTCTCCCCCGAAGGACCCACGATCATGAACGACACCGACTACAGCGGCGGCAGCGACTCCGGCGGCGGCCTCGGCTGGGACAGCAGCCAGCAGGTGCCGAATGCCGGCCGCCGTCGCGACCCCGGCGCCGTGCGGTGGCCGTCGAGCGGGCGGCGGTGGCTGTTCGTGCTGGGGCTGCTGCTGGTCATGGTGGTCGCCGCCCTCGCCGCCTCCTGACCCCGCCGGTGCCCCAGCGAGCACCTCAGCGGCCCGGGCGGGCCCAAGTGCGCTGCGCCACAGGCTTCGTGCGCATACGGATGCCTGCGGTGCGTAGTGGAATCGGCACCCGCCGACCACTCCGGCGCGGCCGGGCGGTGAGGGTGCTCACACGGCCCCCAGGGTCTACGACCATCGATAGTTGATCGTCCGGGCCGCCAGGTGCGGCCCATGGGCGCCCCCACCGCGGATCATGCCGATCGGTGCCGATCTGCGGGCGGAACCGGGATCGCGGGCCGTTCAGCCTCGGAAATCTGTCCGAAATGCACCGGTTTTAGAGGTTTAGATCCCCGCGGAGGCGTCCGAGCCGACCCCCCGGAGCGGGTCGAACCCGGATGTTTACTACTACCGGGCGTCGTAATTAGGGGTCTTGGCGGCGTGCCGGACGCCCGCTAACAATGGCGGAGTCGTCAGACGCCGCAGCAACCTGTCAGGCTGCGGCGCCCGTTCAGGCCCTCGCTCCATGAGGTGCCCCACGCCCCGTCCCGCCCAGGCCGGTATCCGGTCGAGAGGCGCAGCGGACGGGAGCGTAGCCAACCGATTGAGGCAAAACCTTTATGCGTAAGTTCTCCACCCGTGTGCGTACCTCGGCCGCCGTGCTCGTCTCCGCTGCCGGTATCGCCGCTCTCGGCACCGCCGTCGCCCCCGCGATGGCGTCCGCCGCCACCCCCGCCTACTCGCCGGGCTCGGTCCAGGCCATCGCCGCCCAGATCGTCCCCGCCAACCAGCTGGCCTCGTTCAACCAGATCGTCTCGCACGAGAGCAGCTGGAACGTGACGGCCACCAACGCCTCCTCCGGCGCGTACGGCCTGGTCCAGGCCCTGCCGGGCTCCAAGATGGCCTCGGCCGG
The DNA here is from genome assembly GCF_000710465.2 of Kitasatospora sp. MBT63. Taxonomy (GTDB): domain Bacteria; phylum Actinomycetota; class Actinomycetes; order Streptomycetales; family Streptomycetaceae; genus Kitasatospora. The sequence continues at coordinate 47,988 of NZ_JAIZ01000676.1, forward strand.
CGCCGACTGGAAGACCAACCCCGCGACCCAGATCAAGTGGGGTCTGAACTACATGAACGAGCGCTACGGCAGCCCGAACGCCGCGTGGGCGTTCTGGCAGACCCACCACTGGTACTAAGCCGACCACGTGGCCCCTCAGGTGTGACCGCCGCCACCCGACGACACCCGACGTCGTGACGGCTCACCCGGCCCTCCGCGCCACCGGCCCCACCGGGCCCAGGTGATCGCGCGCGCCGGCTCAGGACCGTTCCTACCTCACCCGGTAGGGGCGGTCCTTCGGCGTTCCCGCCCTCGCTCCCCCGCCATCCCGAGGCGTGTCGCCGCCGGGCTGTGCCCCGGGCGCGGGCTAGCGTGGCAGACCCGCAGACCCGCCGCACACAGGAGGTTCGGTCGATGGCCGCAAGCGGGTCCGGGGTGATGGGGAGCGGGTACGGCAGCCACTCCGCCGCGCAGCACGCGGGGTTGGCGGCGACCGTCGGGATGCTGGACCGGGCGTTGAGCGTCGTCCCGGTGCCGGACGGCGGGCGGGCGTTCCGCGTCGCCGACCTGGGCTGCGCCGCCGGGACCAACGCGATGGAGCCGATGGCGCGCACGGTGGCGGCCGTCCGGGCCCGCCGTCCCGGGACCCCGGTCTGGGTCACCCACACCGATATTCCCGGGAACGACTTCGGTGCGCTGTTCGCCACCCTGTCCGGGCCGACCTCCTATCTGGGCGGCCCCGGTGTGTTCGGCTGTGCCCAGGCCCGTTCCTTCTACGAGCCGCTGTTCCCGCCGGGCGAGCTGCACCTCGCCTGGTCCTCGATCGCGGTGCACTGGCTGTCCCGGCTCCCGGTGCCGGTCGACGGGCACGTCTACGGTCCCCGGGCGACCGGGGCGGCCCGCGAGGCCCTGCGCGGGCAGTCGGCTGCCGACTGGGCGGACTTCCTCGTGCACCGGGCGGCCGAGCTGGTGCCGGGCGGGCAGCTGGTCGTGGTGGGCGGGGCCGCCACCGACGACGGGCTGAGCGGCGCGGAGGGCCTCTTCGACCTGGCGCTCGAGCAGCTCGACGAGCTGGTCGGCCGGGGTGAGCTGACGGCCGGCCAGCTGGCGGCCATGACCGTCCCGACCTGGAACAGGACCGCCGCGGAGTACCTCGGCCCGTTGCGCGGCGGCCCGCTCGCCGAACGCTTCCGGCTGGAGGAGGCGGAGTTCGTGGTGCTGGAGGACCCGATGTGGGGGCGGTACTGCGCCGACGGCGATCTCGACGCGTACGCCCGCGAGGTGTCGGCCTCGTTCCTGGCTGCGTTCGGCCCGTCCCTGTTCGCGGGGCCGGTGGCGGTCGGTCCGCGGACGGTCCGGCTCTTCGCCGACGGCCTCACGGCCCGGGTGAAGGAGCGGCCCGAGCAGGGCGCGGCCCGCTGGCGGATCGAGCTGCTGCGGGCGACCCGCCGCTGACCCGGCGGCCGTCCCCGGTAAGCGACAGGGCGCACGCGCGGCGACCCGGACGTCGGTGGGAGCCGGGGTGCCCGTGCAGATCGCGCTCCCGTTAGGATCACGCTCCGGTGGTCGCTCACGGGGGGAGCCTGGGCTGTGAAGAGACCGGGATGTCTGCTGGCCGCGGTGGGTGCCGCCATCGTGCTGGGCCTGCTCGGCAGGTGTACGGCGCTGGTGCTCGACCCGGCGTCCGGGGGGCCGGACAACCGGGTGGCGGCGGCCGATTCCCGGGTGTGCGCGCAGACCGGCGGCAACAACCTCCCCCTCGCCGAGGCGACGGCCCACTTCGGTCTGGCGGTGCCTCCCGCCGCCACGGACCTCGTCTTCACCGCGGACGCGGGCGGTCTGCAGGGCGATTTCAGCCTGACATTGCGGTTCACCACCACGCCCGCGGATCTCGCCACGTTCCTCTCGGCCGGCGATTTCGAACCACCGAGCGCCGCCACGACGGTGTCCACGGGCGGCTGGACCACCTACGAACCCGGGGCAGCTGTCCGGCCTGCCGGGGGCCCGTGCGGCCTGACCCCGCCGGTCGGCCCGGCCATCGTCTACAGCCGGGACGGTCGCGGCTACGCGGGGAAGGCCGGTCCGCGGTCCCTGGCGGTGGACGGCGCGACCGATCCGGCGCATCCCGTGGTCTGGGTCTCCGCCGTGGATCTGTGAGCCGGACCCGCCGAGGCGTGGCCTGCCGAACGGCTCGGGCAGCTCTCGCGCAGCCGCAGGGAGCCGCTGAATCCGCAGGTCAGGCAGACGATCCACTGCACCAGCAGACCGTCGGCCCGGCGCGCGGGCTCGCCGGCGGCGACCGAGTCCTCCCAGCCGCAGAAGTCGCAGGTGCCCTCGGTGCCGGGCAGCCGCCGTAGCGGCCGCATCGGGTCCTCCGGCGCTGCCTGCACGCCGAGCCACTCGCAGCCGCCGCACTCCCACCACAGCTCGGGCCGGTCCCGTGGTCCGGTCACCGACGCACCCCAGGCGTTGTGCCGCCGCTTCACCCGAAAGCCCGTCAGGTCGTCTCCGCACTGCGGGCACTGATGACCCATCCGTCCGTCGCCTCCGGTCGCTCGCTCGGTCCGCGGGCGGATCGGCCCGCCGACGCAGCGTAGCGGCCCCCGGGCCGAGGGTCGGCCCGGGGGCGGGTGGACGGTGGGGGTGGGGTGGTTCAGCTCTCGGTGCCGGCCTCCGGGTGCCACGGGGCGTCGCAGTCGATCCGCAGGGCCAGGGTCCGGTCGGCCTCCTGGTTCTGGGCGCGGTCGACCGAGCGGTAGAGCAGCTGGTGCTCTCCCTCGCCGCGGACGGGGATCGGGCCGGTGTAGGTGGTCCAGCCCGCGCCGTCGAGGTCGTACTCGGTCAGCGCCACCCCGGAGATGTCGTCGGTCGCGGTGAGGACGACCAGCTGCTCGTCGTCGCGGCCGGCCGCGTCCTTGTGGCCGTGCGAGGGGCGGATCCTGGCCGTGGTGACCGGTGCGGTGGTGTCCACCGGCAGGTCCATGGCCTCGTCGTCCGGGTCGGCCTCGTTGTCCAGGGTCGGGGCGGGGACGCCGGCGGTGTCGCCCTGGTGGCCGACGGAGCCGCCGCGCAGCTGGAGCACGCTCCAGTCGTCGTGGCCGGGGAGCCTGGTCCTGTCGGTGTCGCCGTTGACGTCGACCATGACCGGGTCGCTGCCGACCTTGCCGTTGCAGTCCCAGTCCACGGCGCCCTTGCTCGACGGGATGGTGACGAACTTGCCGACCGTCCCGTCGACGCCGGGGCAGTAGTGGCTGACGTCGTAGAGCGGGGTGGTCGGCGGGTAGACACGCTCGTCCAGCGTGGTCTCGTTCAGGAACAGGTCCTGGCGGGAGTAGTCGACGAGACCGGTGGTGGTGCCCACCGTCAGGCCGAACTGGTAGGTGTAGTTCATCACGCTGAAGTACTGCGGCTCGCGGTTGGGCAGGTCGGTGTCACCGCTGTGCCGCAGGCCCAGGTTGTGGCCGAGTTCGTGCATCAGGGTGCCGGCCTGCTCGGCCACCGTGCCGGTCTGGTTGGTGAAGCTGCCCAGGCTGACGATGAAGTCGCTGCCGGGGGTGCCGGCGGAGATCCCGCTGGAACCGGATCCGGCCTCCAGGTTGTGCGCCGAGATCGCGTAGTGGAAGATCGGCGCCCGCGCGGTGCTGCGGAAGCCGCCGGTGGCGTTCTTCAGCGTGGTGAAGGCGTTCCACTGGTACATGCCGTCGACCTTGGTGCCGAGGTTCGCCGTCTCGGTGAGCTTCTTGGCCCGGCTGAGGGTGCCCCAGGTCGTGTTGGTGGCGAAGTCCATGATGCTGTCGGGGCCGGCGTCGATGTGCAGGTTGATGCCGGTACCGGTCTGGCGCTTGCGGTAGGGGGCGCTCTTGAAGGCGTCGACGACCTGCTTGATCGCGGCGGGGCTGATCGCGTGGCTGTGCTTGTCGTCGGCCATCCAGTCGAGCTGGATGAAGATGTCGGGCCGGTTGACGTCCGCGCCCATCGCCTTGAGGTCGATGAACTTGTTCGGGCTGCCGTCGCCGGGGTTGAGGGTGACCCCGTTGCGCTTCCAGTCGTCCGGGATGCCGTCGCAGGTGGTGGAGTTGCAGTCGAATGAGAACCGGACCGGGGTGTTCTGGTCCTGGCCGCCGCTGTGGCTGATCACGTAGCCGGTCGGTGCCGACTCCGAGAAGCTGTTCGGACCGGTGAACGGGACGTCCCAGCCCATCTGGAGCGTCGCGTTGCCCTCGCCCTGGACGAAGAGGTTGACCGTCGCCTTGGCGCCGTAGGAGGAGTTGCACGGTGCCACGGTCCAGCTGGCCGTGGTGCCGGCCGCGATCACGGACGGCACGAACGGGATCACGCAGCCCTCGGGCACGTTGGCGCTGGCGGCCGTGACGTCGCGGTCGCTCTTGTTGTCGAACTGCACGGTCACCGTGCCGGCCACCCGGCGCGCGGCGGCGGCCGGGGTGACGACCGCGAGCGTGGTCAGCAGGGCCACGACCAGGACGAAGAGCGCCGTCAGGCCGCCTCGCCGGGGCGCTCCGGGGGTGCTCGGTCCGCCTGCGGCGCCGAGGGGAGGTTCATCGATCATGCGTTCACGTTAAGCGTGCGCTTGACGACACTCCGTCACGACATGACGCGCCGTCACTCCGACGGCCCCCGGCCGACGGCGGGGAGTGCGTCGGCCCGGCGCGTCGGCCCGGCACTCCGGTGAGGCGCTCCGGTGCGGCTCTCCGGTGCTCCGGTGCTCCGGTGAGAGGCGCCCGGGGGTTGCGCGGGGTGACAATGGCAGCTGGACCGTCCGGTCGCCCCGACAGGAAGGGTGGGGCCATGACCGTGATCTCCCCGGGGTTCCGGGGCCGCCCGCGCACCTCGGGCCACCGGCTGCCGCCGGGCCAGTACGAGACCCGTGACTTCCCGGTGCTGTCCGCCGGTCCGACGCCGAGGGTCGCCCGCGAGGACTGGGAGTTCACCGTCACCACGGAGACCGGCGACCGGTACCGCTGGACCTGGGGCGATCTGCTGTCCCTGCCGGCCGAGCGCTTCACCGTGGACCTGCACTGCGTGACGCGCTGGTCCAAGTTCGGGACCTCCTGGGAGGGCGTCTCCCTGGACGTCCTGCTGGGCACGGTCCAGAGCGCCTCGGACTACGCCCTGGTCAGCGCCTACGGGGGCTACACCACCAACCTGCCGCTCGCCGACCTGCTGAACGGCCAGGCCTGGATCGCCCACCGCTACGAGGGCGCCGACCTGCCGGCCGAGCACGGCGGCCCGGCCCGGCTGCTCGTCCCGCACCTGTACCTGTGGAAGTCAGCGAAGTGGGTGCGCGGCATCGAGCTGACGGCGCGCAGCGAGCCGGGGTTCTGGGAGAGCGTCGGCTACCACGACTACGGAGACCCATGGCGCGAGCAGCGGTACCAGGGCGACTAGGCGAACGCCTGCGCTGGCGGGTCGCCACGGTGCTCGAACGGCGCCGCGAGACCGCGGCGGCGGTCTCGATCGCCCTGGACGTACCCGGCTGGCCAGGCCACCTCGCCGGGCAGCACGTCGACGTCCGGCTGACCGCCGAGGACGGCTACAGCACCCAGCGCAGTTACTCGCTCACCTCCGCCGCGGACGGCTCACGGATCGAGCTGACCGTGCAGAGCGTCGCCGACGGCGAGGTCTCCCCCTACCTGGCCGGGCAGGTGGCGGTCGGCGATCTGCTGGAGCTGCGCGGGCCGGTCGGCGGCTGGTTCGTGTGGCGCCCGGAGCAGGACACCCCGGTCCTGCTGGTGGCCGGCGGCTCGGGCGTCGCCCCGCTGATGGCGATGATCCGCGCCCGGCGGGCGGCGGGCGGCCGCAGCCCGTTCCGGCTGATCTACTCGGTGCGCACCCCCGAGGACCGCTGGTACCTGGGCGAACTGCGCCGCGGCGACCCGGGGTTGGACACCACGTTCCTGTACACCCGGTCCGCCCCCGACGGCTGGCCCCGGCCGCCCGGCCGGATCGGCGCCGCCGACCTGCGGACCTGGGGCTGGCCGCCCGACTTCTTCCCCGAGTGCTACGTCTGCGGCCCGACCGGCTTCGTCGAGAGCGTCGCGGACCAGCTGGTCACGCTGGGCCACGACGCGGCCCGGATCCGCACCGAACGCTTCGGACCCACCGGAGGCTGACATGACCACCGACGCCGGCGCCCCCTCGTACCAGGACGGAAACGCCCTCGCGGGCCCGCTCTCGGAGCTGTTCACGGTCGACCTCACCACGGCCCTGACCCGCTGCACGGGCTGCGGTGCGGCGGGACCGCTGGCGGGGCTGCGGGTCTACGCGCACGCGCCGGGACTGGTCGGCCGGTGTCCCGGCTGCGGACAGGTGGTCCTGCGGCTGGTCCGCGGACCGCGGGCGGCCTGGCTGGACCTGCGCGGCACGGTCGCGCTGCGGATCCCGCTGGGCAGCTGACCAGCACCGGCCCTCGCGGACGGCTGGCCGGCGCGCGAGCGGCGCGAGCGAGCGGCGGGTGGCCTCAGGAGGGCTGTTCGACCATCTGCGCGGTGTAGAGCGGTTCGCCGAGCGAGGCGAGCAGTTGGAGCTGGGTGTCGAGGTAGTCGATGTGCTCCTCCTCGTCGGCGAGGATCGACTCGAAGAGGTTGGCCGAGGTGACGTCGTTCTTGGCCCGCATCACCACGATGCCGCGGCGCAGCCTGTCGATCGCCTCGGCCTCCACGACGCGGTCGGCCTCCAGCATCTCCTTGACGCTCTGACCGATGGTGAGGTGGAACAGCCGCTGGTAGTTGGGCAGTCCGTCGAGGAGCAGGATCCGGTCGGTGAGGATCTCGGCGTGCCGCATCTCGTCGAAGGACTCGGCCCTGGTGTGGGCGGCCAGCTTCGGCCAGCCGTAGTGCTCCTGCATCTTGGCGTGCAGGAAGTACTGGTTGATGGCGGTGAGTTCGGCGGTGAGCTGCTCGTTGAGGAATTCGATGACCTCGGCGTCGCCCTGCACGGTGGCTCTCCGTTCCGGTGGCTCGGGGCCGGGCGCGGCACGGCACCGGTCCGGCGGACCCTTCGCATTCCAGCCCACCCGGCGGGGCGCTGCCACCGCAGCGGGCGGCGGCGCTCCAGTGCTCGCGGTGGTCGGCGCCGCCGGTGACCCCCGCCGGCCGGGCGGGCCGCGGGCGCCGCAGGAACAGAACCAGCTCGGGGACCAGGTAGGCCACCCGGACGGCGAGTTGCAGAACGGTCGGGTCAGGCTGGAAGGTGAACACGCCGTTCAGCGGGGTGCCGTGCCAGCTGCCCTTGGGGATGGTGCCGGAGACGCCGAAGGCGAGGTTGTCCAGGCCACCCAGCCGGCCGGTCTCCTGGAGGTCGTGGACGCCGTAGGCGAGGACGCCGGCCGCGACGACGATCAGCAGGGCCCCGGTCCAGGTGAAGGACTTGGCGACGTCGATGCGCAGGGCGCCGCGGTAGCACAGCCAGCCGAGCAGGACGGCGGTGACCAGGCCGAGGGCGGCCCCGGCCAGCGGCGGCTGCCCATGGGTGGCCTGGACGGCGGTCCGGATGAGCAGGGCGGTCTCCAGTCCCTCGCGGCCCGCGGCGAGGAAGGTGGTGACGGCGAGGACCAGGGTGCCGAGCGCGGCGGCGGAGTCGCCCTTGCCCTGGAGGTCGGACTTGAGGTGGCGGGCGGTGCGGCGCATCCAGAACACCGTCCAGGTCACCAGGGCCACCGCGATGATCGACAGGGTGCCGCCGAGCGCCTCCTGCGCCTCGGAGCTGAGTTGGCTGGACCCGTACTTCAGCCGACGGCGGTCTCCGCCACTGTCCTCGGTGGGCGCGTCGGTGGGCGCGGTGGCGGCGGTGCCGCTCGGCCCGTGGGTGGAGTACCGCCGCAAGCGGCCGGTGCTGATCGCGACCGACCTGGTGTGGTTCGGCGCACTCACCTTCCTGTAGCTCCTGCTGGTCTCGGTGGTCGTCACGGCGGCCGACATCACCTTCCGCGCCGCCTTCGGCTCCTATCTGAAGACACTCGCGCCGCCCGACGCCCTCCTCGCCGCGGGCGCCCGGTTCGAGTCGACGGCTTGGACGACCACGATCATCGGACCGCCGCTGGACGGCAGTGCGATCGGCCCCGCAGCCCGAGCCCGTCCCGGCCCGCGCCTGACGCGCCACCGCGGCCGTCCCGCGTCGGGTGGCGGTGCCCGGCGCGCGCGGTACCGCCCGGGCGCTCAGCATGGACGATCCGCATCACCGCCGCCACACCACCTCCCGCTGACCTGACGTCAGTCCGGTACCGGACACTGGCGCTGCCCACCACCGCGCCCCCGCGTCCAGCGATGGCAATCTCCGCCCACACCGTCGGGACAACAGTCGGATCACCGGCGTCTTGGCTAGACTCCGGCGTTGAGGAGGTTTGAGAGTGGTGGCTCATTGATCGGTACACAGATCGCCGGCTATCAGGTCGAACGCGAGATCGGGCGCGGAGGGTCGGCCGTGGTGTATCAGGCGAGAGATCTACGACTGAACCGCACGGTGGCATTGAAACTGCTTGCGCCTCAGCTGGCGCAGAATGACGATTTTCGTCGACGGTTCATCCATGAGTCGCGCGTGGCTGCCGCCATCGACCATCCGCATATCGTGCCGATCTTTGCAGCAGGCGAAGCCGACGGTCTCCTGTACATCGCCATGCGCTATGTCGACGGGCTGGATCTGGGGGCCCTGGTCGACCGCGACGGCCCGCTCCCCGTCATGGCAGCGGTGCGCATCGCTACCCAGATGGCGTCGGCACTGGATGCGGCGCACGAGCATGGGCTCGTCCACGGGGACGTCAAGCCCGGAAACATCCTGGTCGCCAGGAGCAACAGCATCGAAGATCCCTACTATGCGTACCTCACGGACTTCGGCACGGCGGAATCGCCGGGCGGCCCAATTGCGGCTGGCGCATTCGTGGGCACCGTCGAGTACGTCGCGCCCGAGCAGATCACCGGCGACCCCACAGGCGAGAGGGCGGATCTGTACAGCTTGGCGTGCGTTGTCCACGAAATCCTGGCCGGTGAGTCACCTTTCCGGCGCGACGACTCCTTGGCCGAGTTGTGGGCACACCTGTACGATCCCCCGCCGGACCTGTCCCTGCAGTGCCCAGGGCTCGCGCCGGCTGTCGACGGCGTGATGGCGAAAGCATTGGCGAAGCCTCCTGAGCATCGCTACGGATCGTGTGGGGAGTTCGCGGCCGAGTTGCTTGCCGCGGCATGCATCTCGGAGACCGACTCCCCTGCGTAAGGAGAGGCGAGCAGTTCGAGCAGTCGGCACGCAAGGCGTCATGATGCGCCGTCCGGGCGACATGCGGGAGGGCTGAGAGGCCGCGGCGGTCTCCAAGATCTGATCATCGGGCATGCTGAACCGGTGACCCGTGGACGCTGGTGGCAACGCCGATCGCGGAATCCAAGCGGTCGGTACGCACCGGATCTGTGGCCCGTGTGGATCGTGGCCGGCCTTGCCGTCACCGTGGTGTGCGTCGCCGGAATCGGGGCGTACTGGCTCGTGAGCCACCTCACGGAAGGCGCGGCCGACTCGTCGAACCCTGCAGACGCCATCAGGCTCACCCTCGCCATCCTGACGGTCATCGGCGCGGTGCTCACCGGCGTCTACGCCTACCGCAAGCAGCGAATCGCCGAGGGGGACGCCCACCGCGCGGACGCCACCCAGTTCGCCGAGCGCTACTCCACCGCGGCCGGCCAGCTCGGCCATGAAACACCAGCCGTACGCCTCGCCGGCGTCTACGCGATGACCCAGCTGGCCGACGACTGGGATGAACAACGCCAGGTCTGCATCGACGTTCTCTGCGCCTACCTGCGCATGCCCTATGAGTGGGATCCCGAGTCGGACAAGTACCGAAAGGGAGAACGGGAGGTCCGGCACACCATCATCCGAGTGATCCGCGACCACCTTCAAGGATCGCAGGAGCGGCGGTCGTGGTCGGGTTTCACTCTTGATTTCACGCGGGCGACCTTCGACGGAGGCGACTTCTCCGACAGCCACTTCCGCGGAAACGTCTCCTTCTCCGATACCGAGTTCATCGGCGACTCGTTCAGCTTCGACGGCGCGCGATTCAGCGACGGCGTGGTCGACTTCCGTGGCGCACGCTTCGACATCGGTACGATCAGCTTCGACCGCGCTCGCTTCGACGGCGGCACCGTCGACTTCGGCCAGGCAAGGTTCAGCAGCGGCATCCTCGCCCTCCGCGGCGCCGTGTTCGATCCGTCCGGTATCGCCACGTTCCACCACGCGCAGTTCAGTGGCGGGACGGTCGACCTGGACGACGCCCAGCTCAACGGCGGCACGGTCGACTTCAGGTACGCGCAGTTCTCCAACAGCACGGTCAACCTCAACCGTGCCGTGTGCGCCGACGGGTCACTCGCCTTCAACCGAGCGCACTTCACAGGTGGTACGACCAGCTTCGACCATGCGCAGTTCAGCGGAGGCGCGGTTGCCCTCGACGATGCTGAGTTCACTGACAGCACGGTCAGCTTCTACGCGACACGGTTCACCGGCGGAACCCTCACTTTCGACTACGGACAATTCACCGGCAGCACGGTCACCTTCCACCACGCACGGTTCGTCGGGGGCGGGGTCGCGCTGGGCCACGCCAGGTTCACCGGCGGCACGCTCTCGTTCGTTCGCGCCCAGGTGACCGAAGGTGTCCTCACCTGCGATGAAGCGCAGTTCAGCGATGTCAGCATCCGATGGGGGCGCGTCCGGCCACCAGAGGGATGGACGGCGTGACCGGCGGGGCCGCGCGGTGTGGCCGGGGCTGGATGACCACGAGCCCGCCCACGGGCGCGATCACACGGCCGACTCGGGCCTGGGATGTTCGCCGCTCACACCTGCATGGCCCGTAGCCGGCCAGCCTCTTGCTGGAGTGCGGTGACGCCGGGCCTGGGGGAGGCCTGCGGCCTCCAGCACGGTGGCGATCCGGTCGATGGTGCCCGGGACTCCCGCGTTGCGGACGGCCCGCTCGGCCGCGTTCTTCGTGATGGCGTTCCGGTTCTCCCGGCCGGTCACGAAATCCGCGATGCCCTGGGCCGCTCTGGACGAGGTACAGGATCGTCCGCAGCTCGATCCAGTACGCGTAGGACTCGCCCTGGAGTTGCGGTTCCACCGCGCCCAACACCGCGCGACCGAGTTCGTGCAGTGGAAGCATCGCGGACAAGAAGTTGACAGACGGGTCCTGCAGGCTGTCCATCCATGGCTGCTGCACCCGTACGAACACCACCGGCAGGAAGGATGTCCCAACCTCAAAGATCCGGTACTCCGGCATCGGATCTGGCGGCGGAGCATCGGGGTTGTCGTCGCTGCGGGGCACTGCTGGCAGGATCTACGGTGTGGACACACGCGAATGGCCCGCCGATGCGCGCACGGGCACCCCGGTGGACGAGGTGCTCCGCTGCCTGCGGGAGCGGCTGCCCGCGCTGGGGGTCGAGCGCGGGGTGGACCGGGCGGGGGCCGACGGCGACAGCTTCTTCGTACGGCTGGCGAGCAACCCCGAAGCGGTCGAGGTGGAGTGCGGGCCGGGCGGACGGCCGCCGTTCGTGGTGTCCGACGAGTACTCCTGGATCGACGCGCCGGACGCGGACGCGGCCGTGGCGGCGGTCCACCAACTCATCAGGGCCTGACGGACCGGCCGCCCGGGCGGGAGGGCGCCCACTGGCGCCACTCCGCGTCCGGGCGCGTCGGCCGGTCAGCTCGGCGACTGGGCGGCGTGCAACTCGACGACGTTCCGGTCCGGTTCGTACTCCTCGACGGCATGTCCGTCACCGGTCGCGGGGCGCTGGTGGCGCAGCAGGGCGGCGACGGTGAGCGCGGCGAGGGCCGCGGCCAGGGCCGCGCCGTACAGGGCCAGGTGCATGCCGTCGACGAAGGCGGTGCGGGCGTGGTCGGCGACGGGGCCGCCGATGGTGCTCGCGGCCGCGAGGGAGGAACGGGCGGCGTCGGCCAGGTGCGGGGGCAGTGCGTCGGGCAGCTGCAGGTGGCTGCGGTAGGCGGCGCTGAGCATGCTGCCGAGCACCGCGATGCCGAGCGCGCCGCCGAGTTCGCGTGACAGGTCGTTCATGGCGGAGCCGATGTTCTGCAGCGAGCGGGGCAGCGAGTCGGTGATTGCGGTGGTGGCGGGCGTCATCGCGAGGCCCATGCCGGCGCCGAGCGGGACCAGTCCGGCGGCGATCAGCCAGTACGGGCTGTCGGCGTCGAGCCGGGCGAGTACGGCCATGGCGAGGGCGACGGCCAGCAGGCCCGCCACCCAGGGGCCGCCGAGGCCGAACCGGGCGGTCAGCCGCGGGGTGAGGCGAGCGGTCGGGACCATGGTCAGCGCCATCGGGAGCATCGCCACCGCGGCCATCAACGCGCTGTCGCCGCGCACCAGTTGGAGGTACTGCATCATCACGAAGATGTAGCCGAAGAAGACGAAGAACTGGAGCATCACCGAGAGCGCACCGGCGGCGAACCGGCGGTTGCGGAACAGCCGCGGGTCCAGCAGCGGGTGGGGCCGGCGCAGCTCCCAGAGCACGAAGCCGGTGAGCACGGCGAGCCCCGCGGCGATGCCGCCGAGGGTGGCGGGGTCGGCCCAGCCCCGGGTGGGTGCCTCGATCACGGAGTACACCAGGGCGACCAGGCCGACCACGGCGAGCAGCGCGCCGGTCCTGTCCAGGCGCGGCCGGCCGGGCTCCGCCGACTCCGGGACGAACAGCAGGGTGCCGACCAGGGCGGCCAGCGCGACGGCGAGGTTGAGCAGGAACACCGAGCGCCAGGACCACTGCTCCAGCAGCACGCCGGAGGCGAACAGGCCCACCAGGGCGCTGGCGCCCGCGACGGCGGCCCAGATGCTGACGGCGCGGGCCCGTTCGGCGCGCGGGAAGGTGGTGGTGATCGTGGACAGGGTGGCCGGCATGACCAGGGCGGCTCCGACGCCGAGCAGCCCGCGCAGGGCGATCAGCGCGCTCGGGTCGGTGGTGAGGGCGGCCAGTCCGGAGCCTCCGCCGAACAGGGCGAGTCCGACGAGCAGGGCCCTGCGGCGGCCGAACCGGTCGCCGAGGGCGGCCGCGGGCAGCAGGAGCGAGGCGAACACCAGGCTGTAGGCGTCGATGATCCAGGAGAGCTGGGTCTGGCTCGCGTGGGTCTCCCGGGCCAGGTCGGGCAGGGCGACGTTGAGGGAGGCCATGGCGGCGACCACGGCGCCGAGGGCGAGGCAGGTGACGGCGAGGACGAGGCCGTGCCGGGCCTGCGGCGCAGGCGCGGAGGCTTGGACTGCTTGCATCGGATTCTTCTTCCTGGAGGCGGATCCGGACGGGTCCGGCTACCTGTGCTCCAGGCTGGCCGCGGCGGTCCGCGGATTTCCAGGGCGATGAATTCTTCCCGGGCCCGCGGTGCAGGCGTTGGGCCGCGCCGACCCGGCCGAGGGCCTCCACGCCACCCTTCCCACCTGGGCCGTTCCGGTACGTACGGCGTGATGGTGCGGCGCGCGCCGGCTCGGGTGCGGTCAGAAGTCGGCACTTGATGAAATCCGGGCCACCCGCCCGCGGCTCAGCTCCCGGGACGGGCGCGGCGCCGGTCCCCCGCCGCGGCGGGACGGGCCGACGGGCGCGATGCGGGGCCCTCGAGGGCGCGGCGCAGTGGTGGGCCCAGGTGGCGGACCACTTCGTCGGGGGTCATCGAGGCGACGGGTTCCAGCCTCAGCAGGTAGCGGGTGGCGATGATGCCGGCCATCTGCGAGCAGAAGGCCGCTGCCCGCTGCCGGGCGCCGGTGCCGCCGATCCGGGCCGCGATGCGGTCGACGATCTCGCGTTCGACGGCTTCTCTGACCAGGGCGGCGACGGTGTCGTCCTGGACCGCGTTCTTGAACATGGCCAGCAGGGTCGGGCCGGTGTCGGGGCCGTCCCAGACGGCGAGCAGGCCGCGCAGGGCACGCTGCGGGAAGGTGGCCGGGTCGCCGGCCAGGATGGTGGCGAGGACGTCGGCCGGGTTGACGGCCAGCGCGAGGGCCGCGCCGAACAGGCCCTTCTTGGAGCCGAAGTAATAGCTGATCAGCGCGGGGTCGACGGCGGCCTCGACCGCGATGGACCGCAGGGTGACGGCGTGGTAGCCCTCGGCCAGGAAGCGGCGGCGGGCGGCGTCGAGGATGGCGGCGCGAGTGTCCGGGCTGCCGGGCCTGCGTCCGCGAGGTGAGGTGTCGTTCATCGGCACGGCCATGGTAGGGCCGGTCCGACAATTCCCGTCGCGAGCGCGCGGGAGTGGCCGGGACCGGACCGACGGCCTTCGGCCGCCGGGCCGCCGGGCACCGGGCTTGCGGTGGTGACCGTGACGGCACCACCATCGGGGGATGTTCGAGTTGCTACCGAAAACGGGTCTCGCGCTGCCGGCCGGTGCCGGGGTGCTGCGGTTCGGCGGGTCCGAGCGGGAGTCGCAGTGGGCGGTGGCCACGCTGGCGGATGTCCGTACGACCTGGGTCTGCCAGGCCGGTTGGGCGTTCTGGGCCTGCTACCAGGGCCTGGAACTGCTCGCGTACGGCGATGTCACCGACCGGCTCGGCCGCGGTGACCACGACCGCCCCGGCCTGGCCGCCGTCCGGCTCGGCCGGTACGGCACCGCGCCGGGCGGGCCGTCCGCGGCGCCGGTGGTCCTCGACGGCGTCGACCTGTTCGGCTACCCGGCCGACGAGGTGCTGGCCGCCCTGGATCCGTCCGACCGCCCGGGCGTCCGGCTGCCGTCCGCCGGGACCTCGACGGGCTATCTGCCGGAGGTGTGGTTCTCGGCCCACTGAGGGCGGAGGCGAGGGCCCCGGCCGTTGGGCGGAGAGGGCAGGATTCGAACCTGCGTGGGCACCCGAAGGCACCCGATCCGGGCCCGAAGGCCCTGGTCCCCGATCAACCACTCCGGGCACCTCTCCCAGCTCCCGGCCCCGGAGTCCGCCCCCGGCGCCGTTCACGAGCACCACTCTGCCCGCGACCGCTGACCCCGCCCTGACCTCACCCTGACCCGCAGCTGACGGGACGGCACGCCGGGCGCCCGGCACCGACCGGGAAAACCGGTTTGCCGGGCGGGGCTGCCCTGGGTAGCGTCCCGGTCCGTGATGCCGACCCTGCGCACCGCGCGCCTGCTCCTGGACCCGTACGTCCCCGCGGACGAGGAGGACTTCGTCGCGCTCTTCCAGGATCCGCGGGTGTCGCGGTGGATGGGTGAGGGCACCGCTGCGGAGCATGAGGACCGGGCCCTGTTCGGCCGGATCTTCAGCAAGGTGTACGCCGGGGACCTGTTCGCCGTCTGGGCCGTCCGCCGGGACGGGCTGCTGGTCGGGCACGCCGAGATCAAACCGACCGAGGCGGTCGGCGGCCACGAGATCGTCTACGCGCTGGCGCCGGGAGCCTGGGGCTCGGGCCTCGGCACCGAGTTGGCCGAGGCACTGGTGGCGTACGGCTTCGACGTCCTCGGCCTGTCCGAGGTGCACGCGACCGTGGCCGCACCCAACCTCGCCTCGCTGGCGCTGCTGCGCCGGATCGGCTTCGAGCACGTCCGCGACATCACCGAGGACGACGGCAGCACCACCCACGTACTGACGGCCCGGGCGACGCCCGGCCTCGACACCACGGTCCCGGCCGGCGCCGCCACCTCACCCGGGAAGTAGCACGGAACCGGTGCACCATTCGGACCCGAGGGTCGGGCCCGGGAAGCGCGCCGGGCCCCGAAGTGACCGCGTGTCATCGCAGGTCCTCGCAGCCTCGAGGTCGCGTCCTCCCGGGCCCCGGCCCTCCGGGGCCGTTCACCGGTCAGCCGCAGTGCTCCCAGCCGGACGCCCAGCGGATACCCTCCGCGGAGCCGCCCCACGAGATGCAGGTGTTGGCGGCGCTTAGCTTGGCCGGGCCGGCGTAGTAGTTGTAGTAGCCGCCGTCGGCGGCCTCCTTGAGGTCGCTCTGCCGCTCGATGTTCACCCGCAGGTCGTAGGTCCTGGTCCCGTTCGGGCTCCGCACCCAGGTGACGGCACAGTTGCTCGACCCGTTGTAGAACAGGTAGACGTCGGCCACCGAGCCGAGGGCGTGGTGGTCGATCTGGTAGTAGCCGCTGCCGCAGGCCCCGCTCGGCGTCGTGGCCGCCTCGGCCGGAGCGGCCACCGACACCATTCCCGCGGCGACACCCAGAGCGCTGAGCGCGAGGGCCACCGCCCGCTGTGACTTGTGCATGAATCCCCGTTTCGTACCTGGCTGTTGGAATCTGCCGCAGGCACGATAGCAGCGACCAAGATCGTCCGGCTACGGGTCCGCGACCGGAAAGAACAGACGCCTCATCAGTTCCTCGACGGGCCCTCACCACCACGTCACCACCTCAGCCCCGAGGCGGTGCCGGCCCCCACGCCTAACCGATCTCGACCACACGGGCCCAGGCGGGCGGGGTGTCCGGTACGTAGTCGGGGTTGTCCTCGCTCCAGGACCTGATCCTGCGCCCGGCGAACAGGCCGACGATCGTTCGGCACGGCGGCCGGGTCGCGGGCCAGGGGGTCTGACCGTCGGTCAGGACCACGATCACGTCCGGTGGCACCTGGGCGCGCAGGGCTCGCGCGAAGCCCGTCCGCAGGTCGGTGCCGCCGCCGCCGATCAGTGTGATGCCCTCCGCCTGGCAGAGCGGGTGCGCGACCCGGGCGGCCGCGTCGCACGAGATGACGCTCACCAGGTCGCGGCGCCCGCCCACCGCGCGGGAGATCGCGGCGACCTCCAGCAGGGCACTGCCCAGTTCGGCGTCGCTGACCGACCCGGAGGTGTCGATGACCACCGAGACCCTGGGCGGACGCCGCCGCAGGCTGGGCAGGACGACACCGGGCAGCCCGGCCGAGCGCCGCGACGGCCGGCCGTAGCTGTAGTCCTCGCCCGCGCCGGGTCCGGAAGCTGCCGACCGGACCGCCGCCCCGAGCAACTCCCGCCACGCCTGCGGCGGATGGAACGCCTCGTCCGCCCAGCGACGCCAGGCCTTCGGGGTGTCCCCCGGGCGCGCGGTGATGCCCTGCGCGACCCGGAACCGGACCGCGTCGCACTCCTGCGCGCTGAGGCCGTGGGCACCGTCCGGACCGAGGTCCCACTCCCTTTCCAGCCCGTCGGCGCCGCTGCCGCAGTCCAGCCAGTCGAGGAACGCCGTCCGCGGACCGAGCTGGAACAGCCGCAGGTACTCCTCCATCAACTGCCCCTCGGGCAGCCCGAGAAGTTCGGGCCGCACGGCGCCCGCGGGGCTGGGCAGGCCGTCACCGTAGACGTCGTCGTTGATCTCGCAGTCCGCGGCGATGTTCATCCGCAGCCGCTCGCCCCGGCCGGTCAGCCCCCGCTCGCGCGCGACCCGGTCGCCGCGCCCGTGGTGGTCGCGCAGCAGGTGGGACACCTCGTGCACCCAGACGCCGGCCAGTTCCTCCACCGGCGTCCGGGCCACGAAGCCCGGTGAGACGTAGCACCGCCAGTACCGGTCGACGGCCATCGTCGGCACCCGCCGTGACTCCACGACGGTCAGCGCGAAGAGTGCCGTCGCCAGGTAGGGCCGCACCCGGACGGCGTACAGCCGGGCGGCATGGAGCTTTTCGAGGTCGAGCGTTCCCGGCCCGTCCTCGTTCGCGTTCGCCTTCGCGTTCCCCGGCCCACCGGGCCCCTCCGGGACCGGCCGGGGCCCCGGTACGGTGCGGGGTCCCGGTACGGGCCTGGCGGCTGCCGCCGGTACGTCCCGGGTCACCGGCCCGCCTCCGCGCCGGCCGCGACCCTGGCCGCCGCGCGGTCGGCCCGCCGGGACACGGAGACCGCCCCGCCCAGCCGTTCGATCGTGGCCGGGACCTCCCAGTCCTGCCGGCGCAGCGCCGCGAGGGTGGTCGCCGGGACGACCAGCAGGTCCGGGGCGCCGGTCTCGATCGCGCGGGCGAACAGGGTCCAGGCCGCGTCCCAACGGGACTTCTCGGGGCGGTGGGCGACCGCCGCCACGACGCCGTCGAGGGTGGCCTGGCGCAGGTCGCCGCGTTCGGGCAGCACGGCGCCCGCCGGGTCGGCGAGGAGTTCTTCCGGGTCGGGGAGGTCCATCCGGTCCAGGGCGGCCAGCAGTTCGAGCCCGGGGCCGTCGCCGACGGCGCCCCGGACCAGCAGTGACAGGGCGTCGCGGGAGGAGTCGGACGCGGTCGCGAAGGCGATCAGGCACACGGCCATCTCCCAGCTGCGGGGGGACGGCCAGGCGCCGCCCCGGCGGGCCTCGCTGCTGGGGAGCCGGTGGACCAGGGCGGGGCGCGCGGTGAGCAGTCCGCAGACCGCTCGGCGGGCCCGGTCCACCGCCTCGCCCGACCGCCGCGGGTCGAGCCGCGGCAGGGTGGCCCGCGGCCAGGTCCCGCCGAGGCCGCGGACGACGACCTCGTGGTCGTGGGTCCACTGCAGATGGACGAAGCGGTTGGCCAGCGGCGGGCTGAGTTCCCAGCCGTCGGCGGCCGAGGACCGCGGGTTGGCGGCGGCCACGATCCTTACGCCGGGCGGCAGTTGCAGTGCGCCGATGCGCCGTTCCAGGACCAGGCGCAGCAGCGCGGCCTGGACGGCGGGCGGTGCGGTGGACAGCTCGTCCAGGAACAGCAGTCCGCGCCCGGCCCGGACCAGGCGGACCGCCCAGTCCGGCGGGGCCATCGGGACGCCCTGCTCGGCGGGGTTGTCGCCGATGACGGGCAGGCCCGAGAAGTCGGACGGCTCGTGCACGCTGGCGATCACCGTGGTCAGCGGCAGGTCGAGGGCGGCGGCGAGCTGGGTGAGCGCCGCGGTCTTGCCGATGCCGGGCTCGCCCCACAGCAGGACGGGGAGGTCGGCGGCCACCGCGAGGGTGAGCGCCTCGAGTTGGGTGTCGGGGCGCGGTTCGGTGGTGGTCGTTCGGAGCAGGGCGAGCAGCTCCCCCGCGATGTCGAGCTGGGAGGGCGGGGTGGGCGGAGTAGGCAGGGAGGGC
>NZ_JAIZ01000677.1 GCF_000710465.2 Kitasatospora sp. MBT63
AATGGCTAAATAACAGAGCCCCTCTTTTTACTAGGGAAATGGTGGATGTGGACTTTAGAATTTAAGATAATAAAGCTCTTGATCCCAATGTTATTTCCATGTGAGGGACATTAAATTGAGTAACCTTTGCCACATACCCTCTCCCAGAGTCCATTCTCTAAAACTTGAAGCTCCGCCCCTTTTTACGCACATTAGGCTTCCAATTACGGTCAATGGTCTTGAAGATTGGGAGCTTTTGAAGAGTAATAAGAACCATCACAAAAAGGAACCCAGAAGCCGGGAGTGTCTACCAAAAAAATTCAAGGGTTAAAAAAAAGTGACATTTTATC
>NZ_JAIZ01000678.1:0-31075 GCF_000710465.2 Kitasatospora sp. MBT63
CGGGCCGGCGGCATGACGACGGCGGCGGCGGCGGGCGGGGTACCGGACGCAACCTCGGCGAACCGGGTGACGGCGGAGACCGGGTCGACGGTGCCGTAGCCGTACCTCGGGTCGGCGCTGCGGTAGGCGGTGCCCTCCAGGCGCTGGGTCAACCGGTCGACGGTGAGGTCGGGGCGGTAGCCGAGGACGAGGGCCGCCGTGGCGGCGACGAAGGCGGTGGCGAAACTGGAGCCGGTACCGATGTAGTAGCCGCCCGGGCCGGGCCCGGGTCCGGTGACGGCTTCGCCGGGGGCGGCGAGGTCGACGCGGCCCCCGACGGCCGTGGACGAAGCGCCGGGGAGGGCGCCGCCGGGCGCGAGACCGCGGACGGCGAGGACCTCGGGATACGCCGCCGGGTAGGCGGGTGCGGGCTCGGCGGTGCCGGACGGGGCGGCGTCGGGGGCCGCCGGGGCGACGATCAGCGCGCCCTTGTCCCGGGCGGCCCGGACGGCAGCGGCCAGCGCGTCGTTGCCGGCGGGCAGTGCCACGGCGACCGCGAGGACCCGCGCGCCCCGGTCGACGGCTGCGGTGATCCCCCGGGCGAGGAGGTCCGGCGAGGAGGCCCCCGTCCCGTCGGTGACCGAGACCGCGAGGATCCTGGCCCGCGGCGCGAGGCCCGCGAATCCCGTTCCCTCCCGCCGGTCGGCGGCGATCAGGTCGGCCAGGAAGGTGCCGTGGCCGACGCAGTCCTGCGCGGGATCGGCGCCGCCGGGCAGCGGGGCGCGGTCGAGGCGGCCGGCGAGCAGGCCGTTCCCGTCCTCGACCCCGGAGCCGAGGACGGCGACGGTGACGCCCTCGCCCTGGCTGAGCGGCCACACCCGGTCGGGCCGCAGGAAGGCCTGCGACCACGGGGTGAGCTGAGTGCCCCTGGTGGACCGCGGCAGGCATCCGTTCTGCCCGTCCTCGGCGTCGCGCCGCTGCTGGGTGACGCCGGGCAGGGCGTCCGCGGTGTCGGCGGCCGCACCGGCCGCGGCCGGCAGCAGCAGGCCGACGGCCAGGAGCAGCACCGTGCCGCGCGCCGCGGTCCGCCTCCCCGAGTGGGGGGCTGCTCCGGTCGGGCGGGACGAGCCGGGCCCGCGCTGCTCCGCGCGGACCGTCGGCGCCGGACGCGGCATGCCGGGGTTCCCTTCGTCGGGGGTCGGGAGGTGCAGGTGGCCAGGTCGCCGCCGGCGGGGGATGCGGGTGGGCTTGGCGGGCGGGGCGGCCGGTGGCTCCGGCCGTTTCAGGACCCGACGGTCCAGACCGCTTCCCGGGGCTCCTCCTGCGGAGCCAGCACGAACGCGACCGCCTGCTCGACGGTCTCCGGGGAGGGCTCCGCCCACGGGCCGTCGCCCTGCGCACGGACGTGCGCGAGCAGGTCCGGGTCCGGCGCCAGCCCGTACTCCTGGAGGTAGTACGTCACCGTGTCGGTCCAGATCCACCGGCCGTCGGTGCGGAAGCCCATCGGCACGACGGCCCGGCGGCCCGGGTCGACCACGTCGTCCATGAGCATCGTGGTCAGCAGCACCGGCGCCCCTGCCCGCAGGTAGCGGGCCACCGCCTCGCGCCCTTCGACCTCCTCGAGCCGCGGCCGGTCGGGCGCGAAACCGGGACCGGTCGCCGGGTCCACGCTGTCGAACACCGCCGCGAGCCGGAACCCGTCGTGCACTTCCCCGCTCATGCCGTCCTCCTCCTGCCGATCCCTGGTCCGTACACCCAGTCCGACGGGCGAACGGGGCCTCGGGGTTCATCGCACCGGGAGCGGCTGCCGCGCGCCGCGGGCGAGCAGGTAGCGGGCGGGGTCGGACGGCCCGATCCGGCCGGACGGGGGTACGGCGTCACAGCGCGCCAGCCGTTCCTCCAGGCGGCCGAGGTCCGGGCGGACCCCGCCGGCCTCGTGCAGCAGGACCCGGGGCGGGGGTCCCGGTCCCGGGTCGGACGGCCGCACGTCGAGCACCTCGAAGCCGGCGCCCGGCAGGAGGACGACGGCCGGCGGCTCGCCCGGGGCGCCGAAGACGGAGCTGCGGCGGCCGGTCAGCGACCAGTTGACGAACTCGACGCCGGCGCCCGGGCCGAGTGCGGCGTCCGGGACCGCCGGGCCGGCCACCGGCGCCCGCTCGACCAGGACCCTCCCGGGGACGTACGCGCCCGGGTCGCACCCCTCGACGGGCCCCGTAACCAGCACGCCGCCGTAATGGCTCGGCAGCTGGCGCAGTCCGGCGGCCAGGCAGCGCAGGTACGGGCGGTGCACCCCGGGGGCTCCGGAGCGGGCCGCCGCCAGGAGTTCGGCGCGCGGGGCCAGCGGGGTGCAGTCCTCGTGCCGGAGGAGCACGGCCACCGGTTCGGGCGACGGGTCGACGGTCTCTGCACGGAAGCGGAGGCTCGGCAGGCGGGACGCGGGCGGGCCCGGTCACTCCTCGCCCTCCTCCTCCACCGCCAGGTGTCCGGTCTGCACCTGGACGGTCCGCCGCCGGGTGATGTAGTGCCCGCGCCCGGCGGCGAGCTGCCGGGGTTTGAAGTTGCCGAACAGGTAGCCCTCCGACGGCGGGCAGGACATCAGCAGCGCGGGCGAGTTGACCTCCTGGAGCTTGCGCAGCAGGGGGTCCGAGAGCGCCCGGCCGATGCCGTTGGCCCCCCGTACGACGACCAGGTGCAGGCCGATCTCGGCGCCCTGGGAGAGGTACTCCAGCAGGGCGGCGAAGGGGTGGTTGCCGCTGCCGGAGCCCACCAGGTCGTAGTCGTCGACCAGGACGAACAGTTCCGGGCCGGTCCACCAGTCGCGCAGCCTGAGCCGGGCGGGGGTGATGTCGGCCGGCGGGACGCGGTTCTTCATCGCCCGGGACGCGCCGTCGACGATCTGGCGGAGCTTGTCGACGGCGACCGCGTAGCCGAGCCGGTACTCCTCTGGCACCGCGTCGTAGAGGCCGCGCCGGTAGTCGACCAGCATGATGCGGGCCTCGGAGGGCGTGTAGGCGGCGGTGATGGAGTCGATCATCAGGCGCAGCAGGTTGGTCTTGCCCGATTCGGTGTCGCCGACGACCAGGAGGTGCGGGTTCTCCTCGAAGTCGTGCCAGAGCGGGGAGAGCTCGGTGTCCTCCAGGCCGATGGCGACCCGCAGACGCCCCTGGGGCGCCGGGAGGAGTCCGGCGTCCAGGCTCAGCGGGAGCATCCGCACCTCGGGGGCGCGGGGGCCGCTCCAGTGCGCGGCGACCGCGTCGACCAGGTCGGCGATGCCTTCGCCGAGGTCGTCGGTCCGCCCCGAGCCGTCGATCCTGGGCAGTGCGGCGAGGAAGTGCAGCTGCTCCTCGGTGAGGCCGCGGCCGGGGAGTTTGGGGACCTTGGTGGCGGCCCGCATGTTGATCATGGAGTCGACGGCGTCACCGAGGCGCAGCTCGAACCGGGTCTGCAACTGGTCGCGCAGGCCTCCGGCGATCTCGCCCCAGCGGGTGGTGCCGACGACCAGGTGGACCCCGTAGTTGAGGCCGCGCTGGGACATCAGGGTGAGCGGCTGGACCAGGTCGTTGAACTCCTGGCGCAGGGTGTTCCAGCCGTCGATGACCAGGAAGACGTCGCCGTGCTGCTCCTCCTCGGGCAGGCCGCCCGCCGCCCGGCGGCGGCGGAAGTCGGAGACCGAGTCGATGCCGAGTTCGGCGAAGTACCGCTCCCGGCGGGCGATGACCGTGTTGACCTCGGCGACGGTGCGCAGCACCCGCTCGCCGTCGTGCCGTCCGGTGACGCCCCCCACGTGCGGCAGGCCGCGCAGGGAGGAGAGCGTGCCGCCGCCGAAGTCGAGGCAGTAGAACTGGACTTCGGCCGGGGTGTGGGTGAGGGCCAGGCCGGCGATCAGGCTGCGCAGCAGCGTGCTCTTGCCGCTCTGCGGGGCGCCGGCGACCCCGACGTGACCGCCGGCGCCGGCCAGGTCCGCGGTGAGCAGGTCGCGCAGCTGCTGGAAGGGGCGGTCGACCACGCCCAGCGGCAGCCGGAGGGTGCCGTGGCTGCCCGGGTACGCGGTGGTGAGTCCGCGCCCGGGGTTCGGGACGAGCGGGGGCAGAAGTTCGTCGAGGGTGGGCGGGACGTCCAGCGGCGGCAGCCAGACCCGGTGGGCGGGCGGGCCGGCGTCGTGCAGTCGGCCGCTGGCGACCTCCAGGAGCGAGCCGACGGGGCCCTGCTCCTCCGGCGGTTCGACCGGGGCGCTCTGCGGCCGGCGGGGCATCACGTAGTCGGTGCCGTAGGCGACCACCTGGCCGGCGATCGCGGCCTGCCGGGCCGCGCTGCGCTTGGGCCGGTACGGGCCGGAGACGTAGGCGGCCTTGAACCGGGTCAGGGTGGAGATGTCGCTGCGCAGGAAGCCGTTGCCGGGCTGGGAGGGCAGCTGGTAGGCGTCGGGGACGCCGAGGACGCCGCGGCTCTCCATGGCGGAGAAGGTGCGCAGGCCGATCCGGTAGGACAGATGGGACTCCAGCGCGCTCATCCGTCCCTCGTCCAGACGCTGCGAGGCGAGCAGCAGGTGGACGCCGAGGGAGCGGCCGAGTCGGCCGATCATGATGAAGAGCTCCATGAAGTCCCGGTGCGCGGACAGCAGTTCGCTGAACTCGTCGACGACCACGAAGAGCGTGGGCAGTGGCCGCAGCTCGGTGCCGGCGGCCCGCGCGGTCTCGTACTCCAGCAGCGAGGCGTAGCCGGCGTCGCGCAACAGCTCTTGGCGCCGGACGAGTTCGCCGTGCAGCGCGTCGCGCATCCGGTCGACCAGGGAGGACTCGTCCGCCAGGTTGGTGATCACCGCGGAGGTGTGCGGCAGGGTGTCCAGGCCGAGGAAGGTGGCGCCGCCCTTGAAGTCGACCAGGACGAAGTTGAGCACCTCGGAGGAGTGGGTGACGGCCAGCGCGAGCACCAGGGTGCGCAGCAGTTCCGACTTGCCGGAGCCGGTGGCGCCGATCAGCATGCCGTGCGGGCCCATGCCCCCCTGGGCGGACTCCTTGAGGTCGAGGTCGACGGGGCGTCCGTCGGGGCCGAGCCCCAGCGGCACGCGCAGCCGCTGCGCGATGCCGCGCTGCGCCCAGAGCGCCTCGACGTCCACGGTGTTGAGGTCGGCGATGCCGAGCAGGGCGGTGAGGTCGAAGTCGGTGGCGAGCGGTTCGGCGGCGTCGACGCCGTCGGCGATCCGGTAGCGGGCGAGCCGGGCCGCGAGCCTGGTGGCGGCGGGCAGGGCGAGGGCGTCGGGCCGGCCGAGGTCGGTGACGACGTCCTTGCGGTTGCTGTCCGACCCGACCATGGCGAGCCGGCCGTCCTCGATCCGCAGGCGCAGGGTGGTCCGGGCCGGGGACCAGTCCAGGGTGTCGGCCAGGTCGACCAGGACGGCGTTGCGGTACCCGGCGAGGGCCGCCCGGCTCCCGGTGTGCGCGCCGGGACCGTCGAGGACCACGACGGTGAAGGGTTCGTCGCGTTCGGGCGTGGCGTCCGGTTCGAACCCGGGCCGGCCGGTGAACTCCTCGCCGAGCAGCTGCTCGACCTCGCCGAGGCTGCCCGCGACCAGCCGGACCGGCCCGGCGCCGTCCGTGTCGGTCGCGTGCAGGGCGTGCGGCAGCCACTTGGTCCACTCCCAGTCCGCCCGCTGCTCGGCGGCGGTGACGACTGCGACGGTCAGCTCGTCCGGGCCGTGCACCACGGCGAGTTGGGCGAGCACGGCGCGCACCATGGCCCGGGCGGCCGCCGGGTCGTCGGAGCGCAGCAGCACCTGGGCGAAGCCTCGCAGGTGGATGGCCATCGGCTGGTCGTCGACGGTGCCGTAGGCGTGGATGAAGCGGCGCAGCGCGTGGGCGCACAGCGGCTCCAGGTCCTCGACCGGCTTGGTGGCGAGCGGGGCCAGCGGGGTTGCCAGGCGCTGCGCGCCGAGGCCGATCCGGACGTCGCTGAAGTCCGGGTGGGTGGGCCGGCGCTCCCACAGCCGGCTGGTGCCCACCAGCGTCCACAGGTCCTCGGGGGCCGGGTGGCGCCAGGCGAGCGCCCGGCGCTGCGCGTCGATCGAGCGGCGCACCTGGCGGCGCATCTGGGAGAGGTAGCGCAGGTAGTCGCGCCGCTCGGCGCGCAGTTGCTGCTTTCGGTCGCTGGAGCCCCGGATCAGCTGGGTGAGGAGCATGCCGACGGCGGAGAGCGCCATCATGCCCATCGCGAGGTAGCTGAGTGCGCCGCCGCCCTGGCTGCCGCCGGGGTGCAGGAACATGAAGACCATCGACAGCGAGCCGAGCGCCATCGGGGCCATGCTGATCATGCTCGACAGGCCGCTCTGCTTCTCCGGCAGGCCCGGCGGCTCCTGCAGCTGGACCTCGCCGTCGGGCATCGCCGGCCCCGGCCGCCGGGGCTTCCGCTTGATCAGCACCACACCCACCCGGGCCTCCTCACCGCCGTCGCCGTCTCCCGGACTGACGGACGGCGGGGGGCGCCGGGTTCATCCGGGGTGAACACCCCGCGCCCGACCGGCCGTTCTCCGGAGCGGAGACCGAGTGCGCCCGAGTGCGGGGCGCACCCACCGAGCCGGAGGACAGGCATGAGCAACAGTGTCGTCGCAGGACTGTGCCGACTGAGGTTTCACGCACCGGGTACGGCCTTCGAACTGGCGGTCCCCGCCGACGTTCCGCTGGCCGACCTGCTGCCCGCCGTCCTCGGCCATGCCGGGCCCGACCTCGCCGAGGACGGGCTGGAGCACGGCGGCTGGGTGCTGCAGCGGCTGGGCGAGGAACCGCTGGACGAGGAGCGCAGCGCCGAGGCCCTCGGCCTGCACGACGGCGAGTCCCTCTACCTGAGGGAGCGCCACGAGGCCCTGCCGCCGGTGCACTTCGACGACCTGGTGGACGGTGTGGCCACAGGTGTGCGCGGGCGGGGCGACACCTGGCACCCGGCCGCGACCCGGATCGTGGCGCTGGCCCTGGCACTGACCGCGTTCGCGGCCGGCTGGGTGCCGCTGGCCGTGTCCGGCCCGGGCGCCCCGCGCACGGCGGCCGCGGCGCTGGTGGCGCTGCTGCTGCTGTTCGGCGCGGCCGGCGCATCACGGGCGATGGCCGACGCGGGCACCGGCGCCGCGCTGGGCGCGGCGGCCGTGCCGTACCTGGCCCTGGCCGCGTTCCTGGTCCCGCAGGGGCCGAGCGGCGACGACCTGCTGGGGGCGCGGGTGCTGGCGGCGTCCTCGGCCGCGGCCGGTGCCGCGGTCCTGGCGTTGGCGGCGGTCGGCGCAGCGGCGCCGCTGTTCCTCGGGGTGGTCCTCACCGCCCTGCTCGGCATGGTGGCGGGGGCCATGCTGCTGGTCGGGCCACCGCCGTCCGCCGTGGTGGCGGTGCTGGCCGTGGCGGCGGTGCTGGCGGGCGCGTTCGTACCGTCGACGGCCTTCCGGCTGTCCGGGCTGCGGCTGCCGATGCTGCCGCGCAACGCCGAGGAGCTGCAGGAGAACATCGACCCGGTGCCGGCCTCCGCCGTCCTTCCCCGCGCGCTGGTGGCGGACGACTATCTGATGGCCTTCCACACCGCGATCGGCGCGGTCTGCGCGGCCTGCCTGGCGGTCCTGCCCTTCATCGACGGCTGGGCCGGGCCCGCCGAGACCGCCGCCCTGAGCCTGCTGCTGGTGCTGCACGCGCGGGCCGTCGGCAGCATCCGCCAGCGGCTGGTCGTCCTGCTGCCGGGCGTGTTCGGCATCCTGCTCCTGCTCGCCGCCGCCGTGGCCACCGTGTCGGCGACCGGGCGCCTGGCCCTGGCGGGCGCGCTGCCGGCCGCGGGAGCCGCGCTCCTGGTGGTCGGCTGGACGGTGCCCGGCCGACGGCTGCTCCCGTACTGGGGGCGAGCCGCCGACATCCTGCACACCCTGTGCGCCCTCGCCCTGCTGCCGCTGGCGCTCCAGGCCTGCGGCGTCTACCGGACCCTGCGCGGCCTGGGCGGCTGACCGCCGCCACGCCGGGCCCCGGCCGGAACGCTCCGGCCGGGGCTCACTCGTCGTCCTGCGGCTCCGGCTGCATGTCGGGCGTCCAGCCGTACCTCCGCAGACAGATCTCCAGGACGGCCAGCAGCCGCTCCGGGGTCGCCGCCCGGACCCATGGCTTGGCCGCGTCCGCGGCTCCCTTCAGGAGTGCCGCTCGAACCTCCTTGAGGGTCGCCTCGTCGGCGGTCCCCAGCTGGAGACGGAGGAACGCGCCCTTCCTCAGCAGGTCGGACGCCGCGGTCACGGTGAACGCGCTCAGGCCCTGCGGGAACCCCGTCACCTGCGCCCGGCACAGCTCGCCGGCCTCGTGCCGGAACCCGGCGGCCGCGATCTCCGCGGCCTCCACGCTCGGCTCCACCAGGGCCCACGCCTCCGCGGGGAGCCGTGCTCGGAAGCTCTTGAGCTCGTTCAGGTACGGCAGGGCCCGCCGGCCCAGCTCCATGCCGGTCATGGAGTCGATCCCCCTCATCCGCCCGATGCCCGCCTCGACCTGGGGGGTCCGGTGGGGGTGCGACCGGTCCGCGATGCCCCGCTCGTCCTCGCTGTGGCCGAGGTAGAAGCCGACCGAGTGCCGGATCGCGTCCCGGTCCTCCGGGTGGAAGTGTCCGGGGAATTCCCCGCCGCCGAGCAGCGTGTCGTCCGCCCTGGGGTGGATGAGGAACATCCGGCCGTACAGGCGCCCCATGGCGTCCTCGAACCTCAGCCCGCGGGTCCACCCCTTGGACTGCGCGACCTTCGGCAGGCCGTCCCCCTCGTCGCGGTGCGGGCTGACGTCGACGGACACCACCTTGATGCCGGCGAACGCCATCTGGTCGATGACCCCACTGCGCATGCCGACGGCGCCGACGACGTCGAACTCCCGCTCGAGGTACCGCAGCAGGGCGAGTTCCTTGCGCCGGTTGCCGGCCGACGGCCAGTTCCAGTACTCCCGCAGGCTCGGTCCGGTCCAGTCCTCCGGCTTCTCGCCCATCAGGACGACCTCGACCTCCGGCCCGAGTGCGGCCCGCACCTCCGCGATCACCTCCCGCACGCCGTGCTCCCCGGTGTCGAGCGCGGGCGCGTTGGCCCCGGCCCGCCCGCTGTGGCCGCTGCCGCGATAGGTGACGATCACGTACTTCTGCCCGTGCCGGAGCCCGCCGCGGTCCGCGGCCGTCAGGTCGGTCTCGAAGGCCGCTCCCTCCTCCGCGGAGTAGTGCCCGAAGCCGTCGAAGAACGCCCTGTCCCAGTCCTGGAACCAGGCCCGCAGGTGCCCGTCACGGAGCCGCTGCAGCCCCTCCCGCCTGCTTTCGAAGTGCTCCTCCAGGGACCGGTGCAGGGTGTGGGCCTCGGCCCGGTCGTGGATCGTCCGGACCGCCGCCAGCAGCGTCGCGGGGCCGTCGCCCAGCACCCCCGGCAGGTCGGCAGGCCGCGGCTCGCCGACGGGCCAGGCGCGCATGAGCCGTTGCATGCCGGTCTTGTAGCCGATGAGCTCGGGCTCCGACCTGGGGGTGAAGTGGTTCGCCACGTCTTCCGAGGCCTGGGTCTCCTTGCGTCCGAAGCGCTGGGGCAGCTGCTTGGCGGTCGTGTAGAGGACTCGGCGGCCCGCCTTGATCATGTCGTCGTGGAGGTTGAGCATCCCCTCGGCCTGCTCCGCCGTGTCCTGGCCGACGTTCCAGATCAGCAGGCTGTGGCCCGGCTTCACCACCAGCCCCGCCCGCACGTGGTACATGTCGCCGGAGTTCTCCGCCTTGATCACGTACGTCGTCCCCGGGTCGAGCACGGTCGCCAGCTCGGTACCCCGTACGTGGTCGCCTGCGGTGACCGCCCAGACATGGGCGTCGGTCAGGTCTTCACCCGCCGGATCCCAGTCCGCCTCCTGGCCGTCGCGGCGCCACCTGAGCGTGTCCGCCCCGGTCCGCTCGACGCGCAGCCGGAAGTCCCCGTCGGGCCGGGTGATCGCGACCGTGGCCACCCGGCCGGACTCCGGCATCGCCCCGAGGGCCCGCCGGAGGTTCGCCTCCATCCTCTCCAGCGCCGCGTGGCCGGTGCCGTAGTCGTACAGCAGCGGGTCGATCCACCGTTCCGTGGGGGTGCCGCCCTCCGTGTCCAGGAGCTGCTGTTCGTGCCAGCCCGTCGGCAGGAGGATCCTCGTCTCCTCGTCCGCGACCAGCTCCCGGGCCCTGGCGCGCAGCGACCGCCAGTCCACCCGCGCCGGGGCCTGGTTCTGCGGGACAGCGCCCTGGTCCGGCTGGTCCACCAGCCGCACCGGGGCGGGCCGGTCGGGGTCGACGGGGTTGTGGTCGGTGACGGGAGGGACCGGTTCCTGGTCCGGGCGGAGGAGTTCCTGCCCGGCCTCGGTCACCCTGACCTCCCCGCCCTCGACCTGGAGGCGCAGCCATTTGCCGGGACCGTCGACCAGCGGGCGGCCGTCGGCGCCGAAGCCGACGTTGCGGGCCACGACGGCCCGGGCGTCCTGGCCACCGGTCAGGAAGACGGAGCCGTCGCCGGCGAAGGCCACCGGGCGGGTGAGCGCGGCCAGGTGCTCGGCGAGCGGCTGTCCGGTGCGAACGGCCTCCACCCGGTGCGCCGCGATCAGCTCGTGCAGGGCCATCATGGTCCTGCCCGCGAAGGACCGGGCCCCGCCGACCGCGCTGTTGCAGGACAGGAAGCGCACGTCCTCGCCCGCCCACCGGCCGTTTTCGGCGAGCCGCAGCAGCTCTCCGGCGAACCGTTCCGGGGTGACCCGCTCGCCGTTCAGGAGCGGGGCGCCGTCCTCCGGGTGGCCGTGGAACACCAGGGTGAGGTACGGGTCGTCGTGCGGCAGCGCGCGCAGTGCCTCCAGCAGGTCGCGGTGGGCGTCCGAGGCGCGGGCGGGCGGGTCCATCAGCAGGTGCACCCGGTGCCCCTCGGTGAAACGGACGGTGTCCAGGTGCACCGGCTGATCGGTCACCACCGGCCGGGCGGCGCCGGGGTTGAGGGCCAGCTCGATCTCCTGTTCCACGGTGAGCTGCTCGGATTGGTGCTCCCGGCGGGGCTGCGGCGGCGTCTGCCCGTCGCCCTCGTGGTGCCCCTCCTGGACGTGGACCGTGCTCTGAACCTCGGTCACCGTCGGCCGGGCGGCCCAGTAGTAGAGGTTGCCCTCCACCGGGACGGGGTCGCCGTACGGGCCGTCGCCGTCGATCCGCCGCAGGGTGAACCGGACGGGCTGGCGCAGCAGGGCCTGCTCACCCGTCAGGGTGGCCTTGCCGGGTTCGGTGGGCGCCTTGTCGTGCGGGACCCCGCCGATCGGGAGGTCCACGTGCGGCGCGCCGGGGGCGTACGTCACCGGGGTCCGGCGGTCGAAGGTGCTGGTGCCGCCGTACCGGGCGGTGTTGACCGGGACGGTGGCGATCGGGGCCGTCGTCGTCGCGGCGACGTCGAACGGGGTGGCGTTCCAGGTCACCGTGCCGGTGCCGGTGGTGGCCGACTCCAGCTCGGTGGTCCCGGTGAGCTCGTCCTCGCCCCGGGGGCGGACCGCGATCTCGGTGACGTCGCCGACGGCCTCGAGGCCGACCCGCAGCCGGGTCCGGCCGTCCTGGCCGATCGCCACCGTCTCGTACCCCGCGGCCCGGTCCTTGAGCCGGTGGAACACCGCGTGCAGGGTCTGCGGCGAGAGCGCCTGGCGCAGCGCGCTCTGGGTGGCCAGGGGCAGCCCGCTCTCGGTCCGGAGCGGGTGGTCCTCGGCGAGCCTGCTGTCGGTGACGAAGGAGGCGACGGTCTTCCTCGCCATCGCCACGACCCGCTCCGGGACGACCGCCGACACGGCGTCGGCCGCCATGCTGCCGACCAGGCCGTGCACCGGTTCGTAGATCCTCGCCGCGTTCCGGCCCAGCGTGCCCAGCATGCCGTCGCCCCAGGGCCGGGGGGCGTTCAGCAGGGTGACGGCGCTGTCCAGCAGCGTGTTCGTCCTGTCGAAGCCGACCAGGTCGTGCCCCGAGGCCAGTGAGCGCGCCCAGGCCGCGGGGTCCTGGACGACGATCTGCTGCAGCGGGATCGCGCCGGCGTGCTCGGGCCCGGGAGCCGGCTGCTGCTCCTGCGGCACGACCGGCGCCACCGCCCCGGGGGCGGTGGTCATCGACTCGGGGACCCAGGCCTTCACCGGCCGGTCCGGGGTGACCGGCACCGGGGCGTCCAGGTCGACGTACCGGCCGTGCTCCTGCCGGGTGACGGTCACCTCGAAGCGCATCCGGGCGGTGAACAGGCGGGTGGCGCCGAACTTCGACGTCTTGTGCCCGACCTTGGTGGTGATCCCGGACTCGTGGCCGGTGCCGCCGCCGAGCTCGCCGCCCAGCGTGGGGGCGTAGGTGGCGCTGCCGAAGTGCTCGGCGGCCCTCGGCACGCCGTACGAGGGACGGAAGTTGAGGTCGAGGCCGGCGCTCCGGTTCGTCCCGTCGTTGCCCTTGACGGTCCGGGCGATCCCCGTCTTGCGGGTGATCTCCATCGTCGACTGCTGCTGGGCGTCCTGCCAGCCGCCCTCGACGAGGCCGCGCACCAGGACCCTGGTGACGATCCGGCCGGTCCGGGTCTCCTGCACGTAGTGGTCGAGGATGCCCTTGTTGACGAGGTCGTCGAAGTTCGCCGACAGGCTGTGCGCGGAGAACGCCTCGGCGAAGGGCAGGGCCGCGTCGGGGTCCCTGAGCGGCGCGCCGTCCGGCTGCCGGCCCCGGAGCTGGCTGTCGATCTCCCGCAGGATCGCGTTGCTGTCGTGGAACTCGACGACGGTGCCGGCGCCCACCCCCTGCTCCAGCAGATGGGCCTCCCGGGGGTCCGGGACGGGCCCGGCGAGCGGCGTCGCCATCGCCCGGGCGTCCGCGTCGGAGAGCAGGACGAGCACGGTGTGGTGCTCGCTGAGCTGCCCGGCGCCGTGGCCGACGTTCCCGTCCGGGTCGGTGACCCGGCCCTTGACGGTGATCGTCGCCGTGGCCTCGTAGACGTGCCAGGTCCCCTTCTGGGCGAGCTTGCGGGTGGTCGAGGTCTTCTCCTTGACCGTGTCGCTGTACTCGCTCCCGAACGAGCCCTTGGGCTTGCCGCCGCCCCTGAGCTGGTAGGTCGAGGTGTTCAGGCCCTCGGGGGTCTCCGGGAAGCGCCCGAAGTCGGCGGCCAGATTGCCCTTGGTGGTGCTGGTGTTCTTGTCCGCCGTGGCGCTGGACGTGCTGGACTTCAGCTCCAGGGCGAGCTTGCCCTCGCCGGTCAGCGTCTCCCGGTACCGCAGCGTGCCCAGGTCGGTGTGCAGGGACAGGCCCACGGTGTCCCGGTTCCGCCCCGAACCGACGTGCAGGTCCATGGTGTTGACCCACCCGTGGCGCGAGGCCTGGAGGATCCCGGTCAGCCGCCGGCGGTCGGCGAGGACGTCCACGGCCTCGCGCAGGTCCTCCGGCGCCTCCGTCCCGTCCTTCCGGGCGGTGTAGGCCGATCGGAGCGCCTCCTCGACGCGGTCGCGGAAGTTCGCGGTGCCGACGTCGCGCACCAGGTGCAGGACGGGCAGGTTCGCCGGCTCCAGCTCGGCGGGGAGGCCGTCGGCCTGCTGCACGCGATGTACGCCGACCACGAGGTCGCCGACCGGCAGCGGCTCCTGGGGCTCCCCGGACCCGAGGCGGGTGCGGGGGGCCCGCGGGTCCAGCGGGCCGATGTCGACGCCGAGGGTCACCGGGTAGGCGATCCGGTCGGTCGTGGCCTCCAGACTGAAGTCCTGCTTCACCTCGGTCTCGGCCCCGGTGGTGAGCTGGTGCGAGTTCCCGCGGGCGTATTCGAGGCCGACCGTCACGAAGGCGCGCTGGGTGTTGGGCGGGTTCAGCGCGGTGCGCAGCGAACCTCCGGCGCTCCAGGCGTGCTTGCCGCCGAGGCTCACCGACTTGTCGGCCCCCACCGTCCGGGTGACGACCTCCTTCGCGGTGGCCGGGCCGGTGCCCAGCGGCCGGCCGGCCCCGAGGTCGGCCCGGACCAGTATCTCGTACCCGTGCTCCGGGAATCCGGGCAGCCGCGGGGCCTCCAGCACGATCCGGAAGGCGCCCTCCAGCAGGTCCGGGGCGGCCGCGCGCAGCGCGGAGGGCGAGAGCTGCTCGTGCAGGCTGCGCAGGTTGGCGTGCGCCCGCGGGGTGAGCACCGCGGTGGGGCGGCCGCCCGGCGGCGGCAGCAGGCCCGGGGCGTGGGTGTCCAGGTACCGGACGACGTGGGTGACCAGCTCGGTCGACCCCGGGACGTCGAGGTAGGCGGTACGGCTGCGCAGCCCCGGGCCGGTCAGGGCGTCCTGCTGCGGCGCGTCCCCGGCGGGCACCTCGGCGGGCTCCCACAACGGGCTGATCCGGACGACCTCGCCGGTGGTGTGCTCGGGCAGCGGGATGTCGGTGACACGGCTGTGGAATAGGCCGTCGGTGCCGGGCGACAGGTGGTCCTCGATCAGCTGCACCCGGAAGCGGACCGTGGTCGACACCAGGTCCGCCCGGCTCTGCACCTCGTGGCCGTGCTCCAGCGTGAGGGTGTTCTTGCCCTTCGTACCGTGCGAGGTCGCGCCCGTGTAGCCGTACCCGAGGCTGCCCGTGAGCCACTTGCTCTCCTTGGAGAGCGGCGCATCGGACTTCCAGATCTGGCCGGAGAGGCCGTGGTTGGTGCCCACGCTCCGGTTGCTGCCCTCCGAGCGGTTTGCTGCCTGCTCGGCCGACCACTTGGCGCCCAGGACGCTCCTGCTGTCCGTCAGGACCTGGAGGGTGCTCTCCAGCGGCTCGACCGTCAGCCGCAGCCGGCCGGTCCGCCCGTCCGTCAACCGCAGGTCGGGCGAGTCCAGCCCCCAGCTCGACGCGTGCTCGAAGCCGTCGACCACGTTCTTCGTGCTGAGGAAGTCGACGACGGCCCGGTGCGCCGTCGCGTCGGGGCGCCGCTCCTGCGGCAGCGCCGCGAAGACCGCGTCCCGCACGGCGTGCAGGCCCCGGATCGCCAGCGGGTGGCCGCCGACGGGCCGGCCGGCGCCGACGGGTGGCCCGCCCGCGGGGCGGTCCCAGCCCTGCCACCGGAGCGCGGGGCCGTGCACGGCCGAGCTGTGCGGGATCTCGGCGGTCACCTCGGCCGTGATCGGCGGGGGGCCCTCCGGGGGCGGCGTGAGCTCCCGCCCCTGCTCGTCGAGCACCCGCACCCGGTAGCTGAACTCCGAGGCGTAGGTGTCCGTCCGGCCGACCAGGGCGACCTTGTTCGCCGCCGACGCCGTGACCTTGAGGGCGGACTCCGTGCCGTGGCTGGCACCGCCCAGGGCGACGGACACCGTGTGCACCGACTGGAGCGTCGAGTTGATCGGGTGGATGCCGGTCGGCGCCAGGTCCAGGCCCGCCCGGTTGGTCGTGAGCTGGACCATGCGGGGGTCGGACTCGTGAGCCGCCTCGGAGACGACCTCGAAGCCCTCCCCGGTGTTCTCCGCGTCCTCCTCCCCGGTGGTCCGCAACTGCCAGGCGGCGGCCTCCGCCGCGACCACCAGTTCGTGCTGCCGGCCGCTCACCCACACCGTGGTGTGCCAGCCGCCGTTCACCATCTCGGCGTGCTTCGCCCGGAAGTTCGCCGGATCCAGCACCGCGTCCAACTGCCGACGCACCTGCCGGTCGTTCCCCGCGGCGCCGAGCAGCTCGTGCACCCGCGCACGCACCGCGTCCGGGCCCGGCTCACCGACGATCTTCATGCCCTCCAGGTACTGCCGGTGCCGCCCGTCCAGCACCGCAACCGGACGCCGGAGCTCCAGCTCGTGCTCCTGACGCTCCCGCTCCTCACGCTCCAGACGCTGCCGCTCCAGCTCCTGACGCGCCTGCTCCGCGCGTTCCTGACGCTCCGATTCTTCACGTTCAAGGCGCTGACGCTCCTGCTCCAGTCGCTGCCGTTCGAGCTCGCGCCGCTCTTCGAGCTCACGGTCACGCTGCTCGCGCAGGAGCCGGCGCCGGTCCTCCAGCTCGCGTTCGCGTTCCTGACGTTCCAGTTCGAGCTTGCGCTCGTACTCACGCTCGAGCTGGAGCCTGCGCTCGTGCCCGGTGTCGGACTGCGACTCGCCTTCGGACTGGGTGTCGACATCACCGTCGTAGCCGCGGTCCTCGACCGGCCGCCGGTCGCCGTCCCCGGCCAGGGACTCCGTGTCGCCGTCGTAGCCGTCCTCCCCGTCCGACGTCCCGCGGCGCCTGGCGAACCTCAACCCCTCGGGCAGCGGCCTGGTGACCTGCCCGGCCGCGACCTCCGCATAGACCCGCGGAGGCTGCTCCGCCTGTCCCGGATCCCACCTGTGATGGACCGGCTGACCCGCCTCGTCCGGCCACGAATCGACCGACACCCGCTTGCCGGGGCCGCTGACCACCGGGCGGCCCATGGCGTCGTAGCCGACCTCGGCCGCGGTCACGAAGGCGCGGTTGCCGAGTTCCCGGGGGGCGTCGCCCGTGTGCTGCACGAAGGTGGGGGCGAACCAGACGTCCTCCGTGAAGCTGCGGAGCCGGACGTAGGAGTAGCCCATGCCGACCAGGGCGCCTCCCACGGCCTCCAGGTAGCCGGTGCCGTCCTCGGTGGTGAGGGAAGCGAGGCGGCAGGCGTCGAACTCCAGCGGGTCCGTGCCGTTCCAGTGCTTGCTCTGGTACAGCCAGTTGGCCCAATCGGCCATCCGGTCCGCGGTGACCCGCTGCCCGTTGACCGTCGGCCAGCCGTCGTCGTCGGTGTGGACCACGAGCCTGAACGCGCCCTCCGACCCGAGGAGGTGGCTGAACCCCGGCAGCGCACTGCCGTCCAGGACCCACCCGTAGGGCTTGCCCGTCCTGCCCTGGAGGGGACGTCCGGGATTGCTCCCGTCTCCCTGCGGATCGATCTGCAGGGCGTGGATCCCCTGCGCGGCGTTGGAGATCTCCTGCTCGGTGGGCGCCTGCGGCCGGGTTCGCTTCTCCTCCTGGTTCTCCCCCTCGGAGTCGCTCTCGTGGAGCCGCTTGCTTCCGGTCGCCGCCGTGTCGATGCGGCCGAGCAGCGAGTAGCGCTTGTCGCCCGCGAGGAGGACGACCTCCTGGGGCTCCCCGGCCGCCGTCGGTGCGCCCTCCGGCTCGAAGGTGCGCAGCTCGTTTCCGTCGAAGATGTTCAGCCGTACCCGAACCGCCGAGGCGACGATCCTCGGGATGACGTCGCCCAGGTTCCCGGCCGGCTGTCCTCCGGTCCGGACCGTCCACTGGACGTCCCCCACCGTGAGTCCGTGCGGCCCGGCGATCCCCTCGACAGCCTCCTTGTGCTCGCCGATCCAGGCGTGGAGGAGCGTGCGCAGATCCCTGACCTTGGCGGCGTCGTTTCCGTGCGCCGTCACCCCCTCGACCTGCGAAAGGACCAGGGCCTTGTAGAAGCTGTCCCCGTCGTGCCCTGCGGCCACGATCCGGTACCCCTCGCCGATCAGGGTCCGGGAGTCTTCGAGGTCACGCTTGGCCCTCCAGAGCTGGGCCAGCTTGGGCAGCACCTTCTTGACCAGGTTCTCGTAGTGCTCCTTGGACGTCTGACCCGGCTTCCGGTCGGCGTAGAGGATCTCCTCCAGTTGGTCGATCGCCCGCTTGGCCTCGTTCCGGAGATCCCTCGTCTCCCTGCGGTTGCGGCCGTCGCCGAGGAATCCTTCGACCTCCTGCCGGACCTTCTCGTAGCGCTGCTGGAGGTATTCCAGACGCTTCTGGTGGAACCACTCCGACGTCCCGTCGGAAGGCTGGTGTCCGAGCGACTCCAGGACCTTGTTGACCGATTCGAGGTCGAGCCCGCGGTCCTTTCCGTAGACCCCCACCGGCTTGCGCCGGAGGTCGATTCCGCTCGGCGGGGCGAATTCGGTGTGGCCCGGCCGGCGCGAGTCGAACGGGGACGCATAACGGCCGGACGCCGTCGGGGATTCGGTGATCTGCACCCGCTCGTACCCGGGGGGTGTGGCACCGCCCCTGGTGAGACCGCTCGGCCTGGCGTGCCAGTGCTCCATCCGCTTCGAACCGGTGGCCCCGCGCTCTTCCAGGTAGCGGACGTGGTGGCCGATCAACGCCACGGACTCCAGGTTCCCGGAGCGGGCGCCGAGGTGGCTCAGGGCGTGGTTCCGGTGGAGGTAGTCGTACAGCCTGAGCTGCCCGATCCGGTTGCCCTCCGTCCATCGCGCGACGGCGGCGTCGTGCTCCCAGAAGCCGGTGATGTCGTGGAACTTCACGCCGGGGAGTTCGCCGGCCATCTGCTGGACCAGCTCCTGCCACTTGTTCGGCCGGCGGGGATGGGGGTCACCCGTGATGACGACCGCGTCGTAGTACCCGCCCGCCATGCGAAGGAGTTGCCGCGTGCCCTCGAAGCTCGTGTCGTGCTCCATCCGCCCCTTGACGTCGTCCCAGTGGGACTTCTTCCCGGTGAAGCGGGACCAGAGCACCAGGACCTTTCCCCGGTGCTCCGGGAGCGTGACGCCCTTCGCCGTCAGCCAGTTCGCGATCTCGGCGTCATGGGCATCGGTCACGGCCCGGTGATCGGGATGCAGCCCCCAGGCCTCCCGCAGGTCCTCGCGCAGTTTCCCGCCGAAACCGCCGCCGACGACCTCGGTCCCGTACTGCGTGTCCTTGATCGCCTCCGGGAGATCCGCCGGAGAGATCTTCAGGACCTTCCGGGCAATGTCCTTGGCCTGCGGGTCCAGGCTGTTGTAGAGGTCCTTCGTCCGCATGCTCGGCACGTCGGCGACGTGGATGCGATCCGCCGGAATCCTGATGGATTTGTAGAACTTCAGGATCTCCTCGGACTTGTCCCTGCTGTCGTGGCCGTCCGCTCCCCGCGCCGGGCCACGGCCGATCACGACGTGCAGGTTCGGGTCGTGGAGCAGCGCCGCCGCGATACCGAACTGGTCGCCGGACGAGTAGCCGGGCTGCTTGATGATCCGCGTCTTGCCGTCCGGGGGTGCCAGCGGGGCGACCTCGGTCGCCTCGTGCGTGCCGTCGTGGGGCTTCGGCACGGAGACCGGGTCGACCCAGACGTGGCTGCGCGCCTGCGGGGCGGCGGCGTCACGGGCCTCGTCCCAGCTCCGGTGGCCGGCCCCGTCGCCGGGGTGCCGATCGAGGTGCCCGACGACGGAGGAGATCAGCTGCAGGTGGCGATCGCGCAGACCGCCCTGCCGCAGGCCCTGCGGGGCCGGGGCGTGCGGGTTCCCGGCCAGGCTGCCGTCGACGTCGGGCCGGTGCGGGAGGTCCGCCGTCCGGTACTCGTCGCGCAGACCCAACTGGTGGCCCAACTCGTGTACGTAGTCCAGCGGTTCGGCGTCGGCCCACCATGCGCCCTGGTCCATCGGCCGGTCCCGCCCGACCAGGTCCACCGTCAGATGGGCCTGCGCACCGGGCTCGACCCGCACCACGGTGACGTGCATCCGGTCACCGTTGGCCAAGCGGTGACCCGGCGCGTTGAGGTGCTCCTCCACTCCCCCGACCAGCTTCTCCCACACCGCCGCGGCCTCGCGCCCGCCACCCTCGCGGAACGCGATCCGCACCGTCAGATCCGTGTGCTCCTCGCCACCGTGCTCGAAACGCCGGGCCTCGAAGGACGATCGCACCACGAAACGCGGCGTCCGATCGACCCGCGACGGCACCCGGTGGGCGAAGGCGTCCTCGTGGGTGCGTTCGTGGGCCTGCCAGGAGACCGCGTCGAACTGGTCGAGGGTCCACAGTTCGCGGTAGCGGGTGAAGAACTCGTCGCCGTACGCGCGCCTGAGCGCGGCGGCCCGGTCCTCGCCGAGGACGTGCGGCCGGGCCAGGTCGTCGAAGGCCCGCGCGGCCTGGCGGAGGGCGGGCGCGGCCTGCCGCTCGAAGGCGGCGTGCTCGACCAGTTCCCGGTCCAGGTCGCTCCGGCGCCGGGCCCACTCCTCCTGTCGTCCGGTCAGGTCCTCGGCGGTGCGGAACAGTTCGTCGAAGGCCCGCTCGGTCCGCTGGGTGTGGCCTTCCGCCAGCCGGTCGCGGGCGTGCTCGGACGGGACGCCGTGCTCCTGGGCCGCCGTCCGCGCGGCGGTCTCGGCGATGCGGTGGGCCGCCGACCGTGCGGCGCGGTGCAGCAGCAGGTCGCGGATGTTCCCGGCCTCGGTGAGCCCTTCGATCGCGCGGCGCAGGACGGCCGGGCGGTCGGAGTGTTCGAGGACCTGCTGGTCCAGCGCCTCAGCGAGGTCCCGGGCCGCCTCCTCCTTCGCCCGGTGGAGGTCCCCGGCGGTGACCCCGAAATGTTCGGCGAGCGCTTGGTGCCCGGGGGCCGACTGCCAGGACTCGACCGCCTGCTCCGCCTCCGCGAAGGCCTGCCGGATCGCGCTCTCGCGCGCCAGCTGGACGGCGAACTCGTGGGGCAGACCGGCGATGTGCCCGCCCAGGGCCAGCTCGAACAGCTCCACCGCCTCGGTGCGCCCGCGCCGCCGCCCAGTGGCGTCGAGCGGGCCGGTGATCCCGGCGAAGTCCTCGGCGACCCGCTCGAGCAGCCGCTTCTTGATCGCCGCCGCACTGGCGTCCGAGGGCTTCGGCTGCCCCGTCACCCCGACCGCGGCGAGCAGGTCCCGGTCCGCCGCCGAGAGCCGGTCGCGCCAGCCGTCGTCCCGGACCGCCCGGTCGACCAGGCGGTCGGCCTCGGCGAGGGCGCGCTCACGGTCGGCGTGCAGGGCGAGTTCCTCGCGCAACCGGACGGTGAGCCGCTCCAGGGAGTCCCGCGCCTGCGCCCCGGCCTCCTCGGCGGTGTGCTCGCCGGCGTCCTCGGGCCGGGCGTGCAGCCGGGCGGCCTCGGCCTCGGCGCGGGCCAGGAACCCGCTCTCCGTCGCCGTGCGGACGGCCCGCAGCGCGGCCTCCGGGAGCGGGGCGGGCGCACGGGTGGGACCGGTGCCGTCGCCGAGGAGCTTGGAGGCCCCCGTGGCCTCCAGGGCCCGCTCGAAGCGCTCGCGGGCCATCCGGACGTAGCTCTCGCGCACCGCTGCGACGCGCACCAGTCGGTCCAGGTCGGCGAGGATCCGCTCGCGGTCCTGCGGCCGGGCCGCGAGTTCCCCGTGCAGCATGTCCTGGGCCCGGCGGTGCACCGCCGCCGGCAGGTCCGCCGGCGCGTGCTCGGGGAGGTGCACAGATCCCTCGGCGAGCTGCTCGGCCAGCCGGCCGCGGGCTGCTTCGTCGAGCGGGTGGGCGCTGTTGTCGGGGTCCTTGCGGTGCTGTTCGGCGGCTTCGGAGAGCTTGGTGTCGTAGGCGTCCTGGAGGTCCCGCTGGGTCTGCCGCCACTGCTCCGCCCGGGTGCCGTCCGCTTCGGCGCGGACGTGCTCGGGGGCGTCGGCGTAGCGGTAGGAGGGTCCGGCGGCGGTGTGGTCCGGCCGCGTGCCGTCCTGCGGCGGGTGCGCGGGCCCGTCGGTGAAGGCCAGCGCGCCCGTGAGATGCCGGTCCGGGTCGAGCTCGCGCTCCGTCGGCACCGTGTCGTAGCCCTCGGGCACCTGCCGGAGCGGGTCCGAGGTGTCGAGCGGGACGGGCTCCGGGTGCGGATCCTCGGCCGTCGGGCGCCGGAACTCCAGCCACTCGCCGCCCCGGACCAGCACCGGAT
Source organism: Kitasatospora sp. MBT63 (assembly GCF_000710465.2). Lineage (GTDB taxonomy): Bacteria > Actinomycetota > Actinomycetes > Streptomycetales > Streptomycetaceae > Kitasatospora. The sequence continues at coordinate 21,530 of NZ_JAIZ01000678.1, forward strand.
GCCCGGCCGCGTCGTAGCCGACGTGGGAGGCCACCACCAGGTGCCCGGCGGCGGCCGGGACGACCGCGTCGCCCTCGACCTTGGGGACGAAGTACACCTTCCCGTCCGCGGCCAGCGCCTTGGTGCCCAGATTGTGCTCGCCCAGCAGCCGCATCACCTCGGTGACGTAGCCCTTCCCCGCCGTGCCGGCCAGGTCGCAGACGACGAAGTGCAGGGTGTCGGTGCCGTTCCAGGTCCCGTCCTCGGCGAGCCGGCGCAGCGTACCGGCCATCTCCTCGGGGGTGATCGGCGCTCCGTCGCGGGTCGGCTGTCCGTCCGCCCCGCCGTGGACGGCCACGGTGAAGACGCCCTCCCGCACGGGGAAGCGCGAGAGCGTCTCGCGCAGGTCCCACCGCCGGGCGGCGTCCAGCTTCAGGTCGCCCATCCAGCGACCCGGCACGGTGCTGTCGAACTCCTCCAGGGACTCGCCGCGCCGCACCAGCTTGAGGTAGTTGCCCAGTTCCTCCCGGAGGACGTCGTACGAGGGCACGACCCCCTCCCGGACCTCCGCCCTGGTCCGCACCGCGGTGGCCTGGTGGATCATCGCTTCGGCGCGGCCGGCGGCCCGGGCCTCGGTCTCCTGGCGGGCGCGCTTGCGGTAGGCGTCCGCGAGCTGCCCCGCCAGGTCCTTCGCCCCGTCCTTGCTGCCCGGCAGCAGGAAGTCCTTGAGGGAGGTCTCCAGTTCGTCGCGGAGCCGCTGCCCGCCCTCCCGGTCGCCGGTGCTGTGGTAGTGGTCGGCGAAGACGCCCGCGAGGGTCTCCCGGACCTTCCCCACCGGCTGCGTCAGCTTGTCCGCCGGCAGTTCCACCGTGCGGACGGCGCTGCCGGTCCACAGCGTGTCGGCCTCGAGGATCTTGAGCGACCGGTACTGGGCGAAGCCGTCGAACGCCTCGTTCTTCAGCAGCTTGCCCAGGAAGTCCCCGGCCTCGCCCAGCGGGCCGCCCTTCCCGAGGTCCAGGGTGTGGAACCGATCCCTCCACGCCTGGCGGTCGTTCAGGACCTCCTGCGGGGTGCCCAGGACCCACTCCCGCCAACTCCGCTCCGGGTTGGTGATGGAGCCGATGATCCGGTCGACCGAGCCGCGGTTGATGTCCTGGTGCAGCGCCAGGGCCTCCACCACCGCGTGCTCCAGACCCGGGCGCCCCTTGAGATACCGCTCCACGTAGTGCTGCGCCGCCACCAGCGACTGGGCGCCCTGCACGTAGTCGATCATCAGAACCCTGCGGCCGTTCAGCCGCTCCGGGGTCAGCCCGCCGAGCGTCCGCTCGAACGCCATGTCAAGGTGGTCGAGCTGACGGTCGTTCGGCAGGGGGTTCGGCTTCCCCTGGTCGTTGACCAGCCCCTTCGCCACGACTGCCGTCTCGTCGCGCGGGCCCGGACGGAAGCTCGACAGCGGCATCGACAGCGCGTCGCGCCCCTGCTCGTGCAGGAGGGCGACCACACCGGCCGGGCTGCGTCCCAGACCGAGGTAGAAGTACTCGGACGGGGGGTACTCCTTCACCATCCAGTCGCCGGCACGCTCGACCGCCTCCATCACCTCCACGTACTCCGTGCGCTGCCGGTACGCGGCGAACCGCCGGGCGTCGGACCAGAACTGCTCGTGCGCGTCGTTCCGGTAGTCGGTCCGCGGGGCGCGCTCCAGGAATTCCTGCACCAGGTCCTTGGTGCCGGAGGTCAACGGCTTCCCGTGGTCGGCCAGCCAGTCCTCGATCCGCTTGGCGCCCAGCAGTTCGCCCTCGACGCTGACCCTGCGGTACGGGACCTCCTCCCGCCGGAACTCCTCGGGTCCGCCGGGCGCACCGAAGTTCTTCATGGTGCCGTCGGCGTTCTTGATGAAGCGGTTCTGCTGCAGGAACTTCGGCGGAACCTCGCCGAAGCGCTCGGCGCCCGGCATCGACTCGTGGAACTCTCCGGAGGTGTAGTACTCCGGGAGCTTCGAGGCGGTCGTGCTCACGATCGCCATGATCTCCGAGGCGTTCTCGCCCCCGGTGTCCTCGTGCTTGGTGTACTCGTGCCAGTTGCCGCCGCCCTCGATCACCGGACGCCCGTCCTGGTCGAAGCCGACCTTCTCGGCGACGATCAGGTGACCGGTGCCGGAGCCCTCCGCCATTGTCTTCTCCCCGGTGAAACCGGGCGCCACCCAGACCGGGCCGTCGGCCGCCCTCGCCTTCAGGCCGGCGAACTCCGGCTGCTTCCAGACGAGTTCCATCACCTCCGCGCCGAAGTGGACGTGATCGCCGCCGTTCAGGTCACAGGCGATGAAGTCGATGATCTTCCGGCCGCCGAGCTGCCCGTGCTCGCCGAGCGCGACGATGACGTCGGCGACGTCCCGCGGCGACAGCTCGCTGCCGCTCCCGTCGGTCGGGACGCCGTCCGCGTTGGTGTGCATCACCAGGGCGTAGCGCGCGTCGTCCTTGGGCCGGAGCTCCAGAGCCTTCTGGACGGAGTCCGGGAGCTCCTTGCCGACCACCCACGCCGACCTGTCCCCGGTGCTCAGCGGGTGGCCGTGCTCCGACGCCGGGCCGTAGTCGGGCGGCGACGGGTGCTGCACGGCACTGGCCGTCACGACGCGGGAGGGCGGGGGCACGTCCGGCGAGGGGGTCTCGGCGTGGGCGGTGGCCGTCGCGTGCCCGGTGCTCTCCTCCTCCGCCGGTTTCGGCACCGCTCCTTCTCCGCCGACCGTCGCGACAGGCTTCGGGGGCTCGGGGGCCTCGGCCGTCTTCCGCTCCTCCCCGCCGCTCCCGCCGCTCGTCCGGCCGTCGGAGGACAGCTTGATGTTCTCCGGCCGGGTGGGGGCGCCGTCGAGGGGCTTCACCGAGGGCACGCCGCCGGCCTCCGTCCCCTCCGGGCCGGAGCGCCACAGCGCGGTCGGGTGGCCCATCAGGGTGGAGACCACGGCGAGCGGGAAGCGGGCGTAGTTGGGCATGGCCAGGTCCAGTTGCTGGAGCTTGAGCCGCAGGGGGCCGCCCGCGATGTGCCCCAGGTGTCCCAGCGCCCCCATCGAGACGCCGCCGTAGAAGCTCTCGATGCTGACGGTGAACTTGTGGTCCTCGCCGAAGGCGAGGTTGTAGGACCCTTCGGTGAGGACGTTCTGGACGCCTCCCCTGATCCAGCCGCCGACGCCCTCGCCGAACCGGTACAGGAACTGCCCGGCGGTCTGCGGGTGGAGTCCGTCCATCAGGCCCACCGCGGTCCGGGCGAGGTCCTGGGTGGCCTTGACGGTGTCCTTGAGCCCCTGCAGCTCCAGGTTCTTCGCCTCGCTCGCCGCCACGTTGCCGGCGAGGCCCTTGAGTTCGTTCTGCAGACTTGCGATGCGCTTGGTGAGGCTCTCCAGGGCCTTGCCCTCGGCCTGACCCGCGGTCTCGACCAGGGTCCGCGCCAGCTTGTTGAAGGCTCCGAGGTCCACGGCGTAGCGGCCGCCGGCGGCCGCGGCCCGGGCCGCGACCAACCTCCCTGCCGCGTTGGCGAGTTGGGCGTCGACGCCCTGCTTGATCAGGCCCTGCTCGAACAGCTCGCCCATCTGGTGGGACAGCCGCTCCACCTTGGTGAAGCCGTGCCCGAGGTTCTCCACCGCCCCCAGGGCGGCCGTGTCCAGCTTCTTCTCGGCCTGCGCGACGCCCTCCCCGGCGGTGTGCGCGAGCTCGCCGAGCTCCTTGCGCCAGGTGAGCCCCAGGGTGTCCTTGGCGGCGGTCTTCGCGGCCTGCTCCGCGAGGTCGTTGCGGACCATGTTCAGGACGGTCTGGAAGCTGCTCGTCGGGGCGTTCCGCAGGCCCTTGAGGACCCCGTCCAACTCGGCCGTGGTGAGGGTCTTCAGCTCGCCCTTCAACTCGGACCCCGCCAGGGTCTTGATGTCGGCCAGCAGGCCCTTGGTCAGGCCGCTCCCGAACATCCGCCCGAACAGCTTGCCGATGCCGAAGGTGAGCAGCTCCAGCGGACCGGTCAGCAGGCCGTTGATCGCGCCCATCTCGATGGACTGGACGAAGGACTCGCTCTCCCAGCGGTCCTTGTGACCCTTGCCGATCTGGATGCCCTGGATGATGCCGTCCATCAGCATGGCGGTGGTGATGGAGAGGAACTCGTGCAGCAGGAGCTGCTTCAGCAGCCAGAGGAAGACCTGCTTGATCAGTTCGCCGGTGACCTTATAGGCGACGAAGATCTCCGCGATCGAGCCGCCGAAGGTGATCGGGATCATGGCGATGGCCCAGGCGATCTGCGCCACGAGCTGGATGAGCTGAGCGATGATCATCCACTTGGCGTACTCGACCTTGTTGGCCACCTTGTGGGCGAAGTCGCCGAGCTGCTTGGCGACTTCACCCGAGGACGACACATAGTCGGTGCTGCCGGTGTCGCCGATGAGGCGGCGCATCTGGAGCAGGAAGGCGTCGGCCGCCTTCCCCTCGAAGCTGTCCCTGCAGCAGTTGACCAGGTCGACCAAGTAGCCCCGCAGCTCGGGGACCTTCTCGTGGATCGCCAGGTAGTCGTCGCCCGCCGCGCGCAGGTCGTCCTCGTTCGCCTCCGGCCACTTCATGCCAGTGGCGATGCTGAAGAACTTGGCCAGGCCCGGCGGCAGCATGATCGACACGGGAACGGACTCCTGGCGGGGAACGGGCGCAGCGGCGCCCGGGGACGGACGGAGGGTGGACTTGGCTGACGACTCGTCAGGGCAGGTGCGCGGCCTGGTCGTCGCCGTTGTTCAGGATGTCGGCGGTGTTCGTCCCGCCCTGGCCGGCGTTCTCGACGGCATGCCACACCTTCTTGAGCAGCTCGGTGATGGTGGCGGTGGGCTCGTCGACGTTCTCGTGGTAGGTCTTGCCGAGCTCGTCGTGGCCCGCCGAGTTCTTGTTGTACTCGTTGATCTCCCGGATCTTGGCCTCGATCTCCTTGAACAGGTCGGCCAGCTCCGGGTACTTGCCGAACTTGGCCTTCAGGTCTTCCAGCGAGGTCAGCTGCTCACCCACGGAACTCCTCCTGCCGGTCGCGCTTGCGCCGCTCCGCGGCCGCCTCCTCGTCCGCGAAGCCGGGCCGCATCTGCCGCAGCGGGGCGAACAGCGACTCCAGCTCCGTGCCGCCGGTCATCGAGGCCGCCAGCGTCTCGCCCAGGCCCTGGAACTCGCCCATCGTCGCGGCCACCCGGTCGCCGAGGTCGGCGCGCGCCGTGTTGAGCACGTCGGTGACAGCCTTGGCGAGTTCGGCCGGCGCCATCGAGCGGTAGCCGGTGGTGTGGAAGGTCAGCGACACCACCTGTCCCTGGGCGCCCACCACCGCGGTGACCAACCGGTCCTTGGAGGTCGCCGAGGCGGTCGCCGCCTCCAGTTCCTTGGCCACCGCGGCCATCTTGGCCTGCTGCTTCTCCAGCGCGGCCATCGTCTGCTCGATCTGCTCGGCGAAGGACAACTCCATCGGCCCGCACCTCCGTCTCTTCCCGCGGGCACGCCCCGGGCCCGGCGGCGCCGGGCCCGGGACCACCGGTCCATTGGGCTGTACGGTTCTCTCTACGGCTGGACGGGACCCGCGGGTTCGATGCCGGCCCGGGGAAGCCGGCGGTGCTCCGCTCAGCGGCCGATGACGCCCGTCACCGCACCGGAGTCGGTGCCCCAGACCTCTTCGTCCTCGGTCAGCCAGGTGGTGCGCTGCCGCTCCTTCTCCGTCTGGCCCGCCCCGGCGCCGCCGAGTCCGCCCATGCCCATCGGGGGCATCATCGGGCCGCCCATGCCGCCGGTGGTCGAGATCCCGCGGCCCAGCAACTGGGACTCCTCGGCGGCCTGTTGCGCGGCCGCTTCCTCCTGGGCCAGGGCCCCGGTGGCCGAACCGCCGTTCAGCTCCGCGAGCCGACCGCCCGAGCCGACCGTGGGCGGCCCGGCGGTGAGGGAGCCGAGCCCCTTGCCACCGGAGCCGCCGAGGCCTCCGAGGGAGCCGGTGGAACCGATGCCCAGGCTGTCGGAGCCGCCCCACGTCAGCGGCGGGACGGTGAGACCGCCCGTACCGGACCCGCCGGTGGACCCACCGCCGCCGCGGAGGCCGAGCGCGTGCTCCTGGTCCGACAGCAGCTGGGAGAACGGCGAGACCGTCCGGCCGCCGGCGTCCCGGACGGTGCCGTCCTTGTCGACGGTCGAACCCTTGTCGAGCACCACGGGATTGCCGTTGGCGTCCAGCACCGGTTTCCCGTCGGGGCCGGTGACGGTCCCGTCCGCGTTGACCTTGGAACCGGCCGGGACCTTGAAGACGCTCCCGGCACCGGTCGGGTCCGGCTTCCCGACGGTGGTGCCCGGCGGGACGGTCCGGGGCTTGCCGTCCGGGCCGAGCAGCGGTTTGCCGTCGGGCCCGATGAGCTCGCCCTTGCCGTTGACCGTGGTGCCGGGCGGCACGAGCAGCGGCTTGCCGTGCTTGTCGAGGAGCGGCTTGCCGTTTTTGTCCAGCAGCGGCGACTGTCCCCCGCCGGTACCGATGCCGCCCTTGCCGGAGTTGCCACCGATACCGCTGTGGTTTCCGGTGAGCGGGGGCGGGGTCCCGCCGCCGATGTCCTTCTTGCTGTTCGGGCCGTCCTTGAGGTCCGGGCCGCCCTTCGTGTCCGGGCCGCCCTTGGTGTCCGGCCCGCCCTTGGTGTCCGGGGTGTTCGGCTTGTCGGTGGGCAAGATCATCCTGGGCGGATCGAACTTCCCGAGCCGGGCGGCCGCGGTGTCGTAGGCGGTCGTCAGCTCGGTCTGGGCGGTCATGGCCGCCGAGTCCAGCGTGGTGACCACGTTGAGCAGCCACCAGTGCTTCGCCATCTTCTCCAGGTTCTGGGCGAACGGCTTGTCCGTACCGCTCTCCGGCCAACCGCTCGCACCCCCCAGATAGCCCACGGAGTCCGTCGAGCCCGACCAGGTGACGACGTCGCCGGTGCCCTTGGTCGGCGACAGCGCCAGCGTCGTCCAGATGAAGGCCATGTGGAGGCACGCGTGCGGCCAGGCCATCCCGTAATTGTCGGCCTTGTACGTCCAGCCGTCGCCGAATTCTCCGTACGTCGATTCGCCCTGCCAGCTCTGCCAGGCGGTGAAGAGGTCCTGCGCCGCCTTGCGCAGCGCGCTCTCGGCCGCGCGCAGTTTCTCCGCGTTGTCGTTCTTGGTCTCCTTGGCGGCCTTGCCGTCACCGTCGGCTCCGGACCCGCCCAGCCGCCGGTGCAGCTGGTCGAACTCGGTGCGCAGCCCGATCAGCACTTCCCTGAAACGGTTCGCCGCGCTGCCCTGGAAGTCGCTGTCCGCGCCGTCCACGTGCTTCGCCCAGGCGACGATCTCGTCGATCCGCGCGGTGCACCACGTGTCGACGCCCTCGATGAGGGCGGCCGCCGACTCGAAGGACGTCGGATCGGTCGTGTCGTTCCGTCCCTCGGTCAGCAGCGGTTTGAAGACGTGCTCCCCGGCCCATTCGAATCTGCTGAGGATGCTCTTGTCCTTGTCCCAGAGCTCCCAGTGGTACGTCGCGCCGATCAATGTGCTCTTGCCGTCGCTGTAGGTCCATTCGGCCCACATGTCGAGACCGGCGTTGTCCTTCAGGTCGAACCCTTTGGTCTTGCGACTGTTGTTGTTGCCCACCCAGTCCGTCTGGACGTTCAGACTGCCGAGCCACGGCTCGCCGACCACGTCGTCGCGGGTGGCGCTGTCGGTCAGCGAGGTGGGCGCGAACGCCTTCACCATGTCCTCCCAGGGGTAGGACACGGAGGACGTCTTGGGATCTGCCATCTTCTCTTCCCGGCTGTGGAGGACGGGCTGCCCGCCGGGGCCGGGCGCAGGCTCCGGCGGGCCCGGCCCCGGTGGTGGTCAGCTGAGTTTCGGCGGAGCGGAAGTGGAGCCCGTGCCGCCGCCCAGCACGTCCTGCAGGACATCGAGCATCTGGGCTTCGGTCAGGGAGTCGCCCTCCCCGTCCCAGAGCTTCGCCTTCGCGTTCTGGAGGTCGACGACGATCTTGTCGACGCTCCCCCTGATGGTCTCCAGTGCGTCGCCCAGGCTGGCGCGGTACTGCTTGATCTGTTCCCGCAGGTTCGCGACCGGGATGAAGGTGTCGTTCCCCGGCAGGAGGGCCGGGCATTCGATGACCTTGCTCTTCTCGCTCTTCACGTCCACTTCGAACGTGTACAGCGTGTCCGCGAACTTGTTGAGGCCGTCGAACGAGACCTCGATGTTCTGCTCGACCATGGATGGACACCCCGATCCGTCAGTGGAACTGCTTCCGGGCCTGGTCGTCCGACTCGATCATGATCTGGTGCATGTTGGTGAGCGTGTTCGCCGCGGCGGTGATGTCCTTGTCCATCGCGCCCGCGTTGGCGGTGACCTGCGCGGAGAAGTCGTGGAAAGCAGTGGCCGCGGCACCCTGGAAGTGGCCGCCGTCGATCACGTCCCCCAGCTTCCTGATGAGCTCGTGCAGGCTTTCGTCCATCATCTGGCCCGCCTGCTTCAGTTCGGTCGCCGCCTGCGAGACGGTCTCGTGGTGGAGCTTGATGCTGCCGAATTCCATGGGAAACGGTTCTCCTTCCTAGGTGGTGGTCTCAGTCGCCCTGCAGGCCCAGGAAGATGCCGTCGGCGGCGTGGGCCCGGGCGTCCTCCTCGGCCTGGTTCAGGATCTGGTTCGCGCCCTGGGTGGACTGCATGAAGTGCTCGAAGGCACCGGTGACCTTCTGGTAGCGGGCCATCCAGTCCTCCACCCTGCTCTGGAACACGCTGGAGGCGCCGGAGATGTAACCCGCGCCCAGCTCCTCCTTGATCCGCTCGACGGTACGGCCGGCGGTCACCATGTTCTCGATCTGGTGCTCCAGGTCGGCGAGGACCTTGCGGATCGCCTCGTCCTCCTTGGCCAAGGTGCCCTGGTCAACCATGGTGTTCTCCCTTCCCTGCGCTCGCCGGACGGACCGCCCGGCGGGGATTCCTGTTCAACACAACGGCCCTGCGGCACAGGGTGGTTCAGCCGCACGGAAGAACGGCCCGCGGCGCGGCCGCGGCGGGCGGCGAGGCGCCCGTGCCGTCACCGAGGGCGGCCGGGTCGAGGCCGGGTCCGGACGGCAGCAGCCCGAGCACCGTCGAGGGCACCCCGACCGGGGTGAGGCCGCCGTAGCCGAGCTGCTTCGCCGCGGCCGACGACGGCAGCGGATAGCGCACCCCGGTCTCGGTGACCAGGTACTCCGCGGTGCCGACGCCGGCACCGGACAGCGCCCGGACCAGGGCTCCGCGGCCGGGCCGGACGGCGATCAGGTCCGCGGTCGCGCAGGCGCCCGCCGGCGTGCCGGCCGGAGCGGCCGGGGCGCGGCCCGCTTCGGCCTGGTCGGCGGGGAGCACGGTGACGGTGGTCGTGGGCGATCCGTTCCCGGCGTGCAGATCGGCACAGACGCCTTCCCCCCGCTGCGGCATCACCAGGGCGGGTGGCCGTTCCGGGAGGCCGGCGCCCGGCGGGGCGCCGGGCGCGGTGTGCCCGGCGAGGTCCATCGCGCCGATCGGCGCGGCGATCGGCGGGGGGGCGCCCCCGGGGGCCCTCTTGGGC
>NZ_JAIZ01000678.1:31167-32284 GCF_000710465.2 Kitasatospora sp. MBT63
CCGAGCACCAGCCCGTACAGAGTCGGGGTGAGCGGCACGAGACCGCCCCGGGTGAGCAGGTAGTGCGCGCCGCCGGGCCCGTCGAAGAGCTGGCCGACCCTGGTCGGCTTCCCGCCCAGCGTGGGCCCCGCCTCGCCCCGTCCCGGGACGGGCGGTGCGGCGAGGTCCGGCCCGGCGGGCAACGCGTCCAGCAGGCCGGGCCGGACGGGCAGGGGGGTCGATCCCCCGTAGCCGAGCGCCTGCAGTGCCTGGTTCCCGGTGTCGACCCGCAACTGCTGGCCCTGCCAGAGCAGATGCACGGAACCGTCCGGCAGGGAGACCAGCAGCCCCTGGTCCCTGGTCAGGACCCGCCCCTCGGCGGAAGGGTCCACCACGAGGCCCAGCCGGGGAACCGGCGTGCCGGACGGGCCCGGCCGGGCGGTGCCGCAGACCAGCCAGACGCCCCCCGCCAGGTCGGCCGCCTGCGGCAGGCCGTCGGGGGCGCCGACGATTCCGATCGGCGCGCCGCGCGGGGCGTCCGCGAGCGAGCTCCGGCTGACCTGACGCACCGCCATCCGGTCGCCGGCCACCAGTCGGGCACTGGCGTCGTTCAGCACCGGGTGCAACTGTCCACCGACGTAGAGGTAGCGGGCACCGGTCTCATCGACCACCACGAGGGTGCCGGGTGTGGCCCAACTGTCGTTGCCCCCGGGGCTGATCATGCCGTACACGGCGATTCCCAGTCCGGCCAGCACCGCCAGTGCCAGCCCCGTCATGGTGCCCCGGACGGTCCGCCCGTTGGGGGTGTCCGGCGCGTCGGGTTCCGCGCGCAGCATGCCCGAGGCCATCCTGCTGAGCACGAACATGTGCGCCTGCACCTGGTCACGACGGGACTGCATCCGGTTCCTTCCCGGCTCACGGGGCGCGTTCTCGGCTTCACCGGACGCGCGTCCTGCACGTCCTCTCCTGTGTCACGGGCCGTGGGCGCCGCACGGTTCACCGGGCCCGAAGGCACCGGCCCGGGCGGGCCCGGTGAACCCTGGGGCGGCCGGGGGCCGTAGAACCCGGCGATGAGTGCCTTCCGTTCCGGCTCCGCCACCGGCGACGCCCCGCAGCCCGACCCGCCCCGCCGACGGTT
>NZ_JAIZ01000678.1:32402-36462 GCF_000710465.2 Kitasatospora sp. MBT63
GGCCCGGCGTCCGAGGTCGCGCGGCCGGAACCCGCCGGGCTGGCGCACCGCTCCGAGCTGCGGGAGCTGGGGCCGCACGTCGTGATCGCCCCGGCCTCGGCCAACTACGACGGCCTGTGGGCGGCGGTCGGGGTCCTGCGGCCGATCCCGGACAGCCTGGTGGTGGTGGCCGCCGCCGCCGACGCCGCGCCCGTGCTGCGCGACCGGATGGGCGAGCTCGGCGACCTCGCCCGCGCTCGCGGCGCGAACGTCCTGGTGCTGGCCGCGTCCGGCCTGGCCGCGCGCGCCCCGAACGGCCGCCGCCCCGCCGAGGTGGTCGCCGCCCGGGCCGGGCTTCCGGTGATCGCCCCCGACGGCCTGGTGGAGATCACCCCCGACGGCGACCTCGACGTGCTCGCCCCGGACGGCGCGTCCGGACCCGCCTCCTGGTGGTACTGCGCCCCCGACGCCGCCCCCCGCCGCGCCCGCCGGGCGGCCCTCGTGCCCACCGCGGTCCCTGCGCTCCGGTCCTCCGTCCCGCCGACCGTCCGGGTGCGAAGGCTGCCCGCAGGGTACTGGCTCACGCACGTCGCGGCCCCCGCCCCCGGCCCGCTGCCCGGACTCGCGATGGCCGCCGGTCCGCTCGGCAGCACCGTCCTGGTGGTCGGTACGCCCGCCGCGCCCGTCCTGCTGCCCGAGGACTTCGTCGCCGCCGTCACCGCGCTGCCCGTCGCCCCCGACCGGCTGGTGGTCAGCGCACCGTGGGCGGCCCCCGACGAACTCGCCGCGCTCACCGCCGCGCTCACCACCCGCCTGGACCGGCCCGTGCACGCCTCGATCGGGGTGCCCATGGCCGGGTCGACCGGTCCCTCCTCGCGCGTCCTGGATGCCCACGGGCACCCCCGCTGGGAGCCGTTCCTGCTGCAGCTCGCCGCCGTTCCCGGCGACGCCGTCGCCCCCGTCGCCTGGCACAACGGCGGCGCCGACTGGCGCACCGAACGGCCGGCCGTCTTCGCCGCGTTCCCGCACTGGGCGCTGGAGGCCGTCCCGGCCGGCCTCTGGCTGCGACCCGAACCGCCGCACGTGCTGACTCCGCGGTTCCGCCGGCCCGAGGCGACCCGTCCGCTGCTGATCGTCGGCGAACGCGACCGCCCGGTCGCCCCGGACGTGTTCGAGGAGCTCGGCTGCCTCCTCGACCGGCTCCCCGCCGTCGGGGTGCACGGCTTCGGCCTGCTCGTCCACGGCCTGCTCGAACCGGCCGCCGTCCCCGTCGCGCGCTTCGTCGCCCGCACCCACGACCTCGACTGGCTCGGCCCCGAACAGCCCGTCGGCGCCCCGCCGCGCCCCGTGCCCGTCCGCTACGGCGCCGTCGCCCCGCCGCCACCGCCCGTCCGGAACCACCAGCGGCCCGTGCCCCCGCCGGCCACGGCCCCGCCCGTCCGGACCTCCACCTCCGCTGCGACCGGACCCGAGGCCGTCGCACCGATCGGCCCGACCGCCCGCCCCACGGCCTCCGGCGGCCCCGACCTCCCCTACCTCCCCGCCCTCGGCGCCTCGTCCGCGCCGGAGACCGGGGAGCCCACCGCGACCGCCTCCGCAGGCACACCGTCACGGCCGGCCGCCGAACCGGCCCGACCGGCCGACGCCCCGGACGGCGCCCCGGCGGAGTCCTCGTGGACCGGAGCGCCACCGGCATCCTCGCCCCCGCGGACCGACGCGCCGTCAATCCCCCCGCCCGACACCGTCCCTGTTCCCCCGACCGACGAGCAGCCCGAGCCCGGCGCACGACCCCGGCCCGACCCGGTGTCCGCGCCCCCGCTCGGGGACACCCCGGGCGCTTCCGCGTCAGGCAAGTCCGTGCCGCGTCTGCTCCGGTCCGAGGGCCTTTCCGCACCCGCACCCACCGGGGTCAGCACCGTCGAGGACCGGGAGGCCGTCCGGGCGCTGCTCGGCGAGTACTACCGCCGGTGCTCGGGCGGGGTGGAACAGCTTTGGACCCGGCTTCCCGGCCTGCGGTTCACCACCGGGGACGACATCAAACCGGACCTGGTGGCCGTCCTGCTGCACCACACCGACGCAGGCGTTCCGGCCGACCGGGACGAACTGGTCGCGGCGGCCCGCTCCGGCGACCCCCGGCTCGCGCCGTTCCTGCGCTGCCTGGGCTCCGGGCTGCGTCGGCTGCCGAGCCACCACGGCGCGGTCCTGCTCACGGCCCCACCCGGGTCGGATCGGGACGACCTACTGGCGCAGTACCGGGTGGGGCAGCAGCTGACCGAGCCGGGCCCGGTCACCGGCCTGACCACAGCCGCCGCCGAACTGCCGGGCTCTCCGGTGGAGTTCGTGATCTGGTCGGTCACCGGCCGACGCACCTCCGCGTTCGCGGTCGGCCCGGAGGAGACCCGGGCCACCTTCCCCCCGGCCACCGCGTTCACCGTCCTCGAGGTGCTGCCGACCGCCGACCCGGCAGACGGGCCCGCACGGGTGCTGCTGCGCGAGTCCGGCGGCACGGACGCCGATCCGGCCGGGCGCGACCGCGACGCCCTGACCCGTCTGCACTCCTGGCTGGACCGCCGCGACCGGCTGAGCACGGCCGAACGCCGGACGATCGAACACCCCGGGCGCTTCCACCTCACGCCGGGAGTGGAACTCTGCCCCGCACCGGACCCCGGGTAGTCCCGACCTGGCTTGCGACGGCTCCCCGGACAGGATCAGCCCCATACCTGGCTCAACATGATGGCGACACAAGTGTGTTGACGTTGCGTCAACGAGTTACCCCCGGCCCCCACGGTCGGGCGGCAGGCATCAGGCAGGATCGATCCCCCGCCCGGGTCATCATCTCCGCGGCACAGTCGTACTGACGCCCTGCCAGCGGCAAGCCTGCGGGGCCGCCGGTCCACGGAGCCGGACGGCCACGGCGCGCCACGTTGTGGCCGGCGTCGCTCCGGCGGCACACCGCTCGGCCCACCACTCCGCCCCAGCGGGCCCGCTCCTCAGGCCTCCGAGCGGCCAGTCCCGACGGTGCGCGCCGTCGGCCCCGTGGCCTCCTCCGGCGCCGACAGGCGACCGGCCGCCGGAAGTACACCGCGCGCCGCCCTCCGCCAGCCGGGCTCCACGGGGCCGCTGTTCGCGGTGCGCCGCGCACCGGGGGCCTCCCGTCCCGGCCGGCCGTCGGCCGTTTCGGACTCGTCGTCCTCGACGTCCCAGAGCGCGGGCGTCCGGCGCTCCCCCGGCTCCGGGGCATCGCGTTCCGCCTTCCGGAACGCGGGCGCACGGCGCGGTGCCGACCCAGCGCCCGCGTCGTGCCCGGCCAAGGCGTCGAGGACGGTCTCCTGCCCGGTGGCCTGCCGCGCCGGAGTGGCCGGCCGTGCCTCCACGCCGCGCATCGGGCCGAGGGCCCGGCCCTGCTTCGGGCGGATCGCCCGGACCTCCCCCGGTCCGAGCATCGACTCCGGTACCGGGGCCAACTCCCAGCCCTCGGGGACCGGGGGCTGCTCAGGCCGCCGGTGCACCGCCCCCGTGGCCGGGGCCTCCTGCCACTCCGCCCGCTCCCATTCCTCCCGACGCCCGCCGTCGAGCGCCCCCGTCTCCGGCTCCCGACCCCAGCGCTGCGCAGCACCGCCTCCGCCGCCACCGGGCGTCGAATCGCTGGAGGTCCGCACCACGGGTCTGGCGGCCGGCGGCGGTGGCGGGGCGAACCTGGTCGGGGTGTCGAGGCGGTAGAGGTGCAGGGAGAGGCCGTGGCTGCGGACGGTTCCGGCCCCGGTGTCCTGCCAGGGGGACGGCTGCCAGCCCGCGCCGGGGGCGAGGTGTTCCGGCGTCAGGTGCCATTCGGCGGCGGCGGGGACGTCCAGGACCGCATCGACCCGGCCGGGCAGGATCAAGGTGCCGCGAGGGGTGCGGGCGACCACGCGCCGCTCCTGCCCGGTGTCGGTGCCGAGCACCGTGATCCGCCACGCTCCGCTCATCCGCAGCAAGACTGCCTCCCCGAGTCCGCGCGGGGCGGACGGTCCGGCCCCGCTACCTGCTCGACGGACCGCCGGACATCCGGGGTTCAGCCCGGCTCGTGGCGCGGGCCGGCTCG
>NZ_JAIZ01000679.1 GCF_000710465.2 Kitasatospora sp. MBT63
CCGAGGAACCGAACATGACCAGCAAGCCGTACCTGACCGGCCACTACACCCCCGTCGCCGACGAGATCACCGCCACCGCCCTCACCGTCGAGGGCACCCTGCCCCCGGAGCTGACCGGCCGGCTGATCCGCAACAGTCACAACCCCAAGCCCGGCGTCACCCCCACCCACTGGTTCAAGGGCAGCGGCATGGTCCACGGCATCCGGCTGCGTGACGGCCGCGCCGAGTGGTACCGCAACCGCTGGGTGCACACCCCGGCCCTCGACGGCGCACCGTACATGACCGAACACGGCCCCGACCTGACCGCCAGCACCGCCGGCACCCACGTCATCGAGCACGGCGGACGCCTGCTCGCCCTCTGCGAGGCCAACCTGCCGTTCGAGCTGACCCGGGACCTGGACACCGTCGG
>NZ_JAIZ01000680.1 GCF_000710465.2 Kitasatospora sp. MBT63
GCCAAGGTCACCGTGACCTACCAGCGCGACGGGCAGACCAAGACCGTCGACGTCACCCTCGGCAGCCTCTGACGGGGCTCCGCGACCGGCACCACCCACCGGACCCGGGCCCGGCGGACCGCGCACACATGGGAGGCGGACCGCCGGGCCCGAACCACGCCCGGCCGCGGCCCCGCCCGGTCAGGGACGGGCCGCCCTGGTCCGCCACGGCAGCTCCACCGTCACCCCGGTCGGACCGCCCGCCGGGCTCTCCACCAGGAACACCCCGTCCACCGCGTCGATCCGCTCCGCCAGCCCGGCCAGCCCGCTGCCCGGGTACGCCGCCGCGCCGCCCCGCCCGTCGTCCTGCACCAGCAGCATCAGCCGGTCCTCCACCCGCCAGACGTCCACCGTCGCCGAGCGCGCCCCCGCGTGCTTGGAGATGTTGGTGAGCAGCTCGCTGACGGTGAAGTAGGCGATCCCCTCCACCGCCGAGTCCGGCCGCTCGGCGCCCTTCAGGTCGACGTGCACCTTGACCCCGCCGGGCGCCGTGCAGCGCGCCGCCACCGCCGACAGCGCCGCGTCCAGGCCGCGGTCGGTCAGCACGGCCGGGTGGATGCCCCGGGCCAGGTCGCGCAGCTCCTGCAGGGCGAGCTTGACCTCGCCGTGCGCCGCACCCACCATCGCAGCGGCCGCCGCGACACCCTCCGGGGTGTCGGTCTCGGTCAGCTTCTCCTTCGCCAGGCCCAGGTCCATCGCCAGCGCGACCAGCCGGGCCTGCGCGCCGTCGTGCAGGTCCCGCTCGATCCGGCGCAGGTCGGCGGCGGCGGTGTCGACCACGGCGCCCCGGTCGTCCTCCAGCTCGTGCACCCGCTGCACCAGCGCGTTCGGCGCCAGCAGGCTCTCCACCAGCATCCGCTCCAGCGCGGCCATCCAGCGCACCACCCAGGGCAGCACCGGCCAGCCGACCACGAGCAGCACCAGGGTCACCGTGAAGCTGATCAGCCCCCACACGAACAGCACCACGTTGAACAGTGCCGACCGCCAGCCCAGCGAGTCCGTCAACAGGGCGATCACCCAGCCGGAGACCCCGCTGCGGCGCTGCACCAGCGGGCCCGGCTCCTCGGCCGTACTGCCGAGCGCGGCCCGCGCCCTGGTCCGTTCGACCCGTCCGAGCCCCCGGCAGCCCGCCAGCCCGGCGGCCAGCAGCGGCAGGCCGAGCACGGTCACCGACAGGGCGAGGCCCACGGTCAGCGTCGTCACGGTGAACACGAAGCCGGCGATCCCCACCGGCAGGTTCAGCAGCAGGTGCTGGACCTGACCCCACAGCTGCGCCCCGTACAGGGACGGGCGGCGCGACTGCGCCGGCCGGTGCTCCGCGGTATCCATCCGACTTCCACCCTCTCGATCGACCAGGTGGCACCCAGCATCCCGGTAGCGGCGGCCCCGGGGCCATGGGGGTGATCTCCGTTCGCTCCCGGGGGATAACCCCACCACCCCGTACCCGCGGGTAGGGTGCCCGGTCGCCGTCTTGAGGACCGGGCAGGTGCGGGATCAGCGAGGCCGTGCACTTAGACTCACGCCGTAGCGATGGTTATGGGTGTGTAAAGAAGAGCGGTGATCCTGCCGGGCCCCGGGCCCGGCCGGGCGGCCCGATGTGGAGGCGAACGCATGGAGGGGCAGCTGGTGGCTGCCGACCCTGCCGTGGGCAGCGGCTACTTCGACGCGTATGCGGCGGTAGGCCTGCTGGCGGTCATCGGCGTGCTGTTCGTCGCGGTGGCGTTCACCGCCAACCGCCTGCTGCGCCCGGCGGTGTACTCGCCGGAGAAACTGCTCACCTACGAGTGCGGCGTCGACCCGGTGGGCGAGGGCTGGGCGCACACCCAGGTCCGCTACTACGTCTACGCGTTCCTGTACGTGATCTTCGCGGTCGACGCGATCTACCTGTTCCCGTGGGCGACGGTGTTCGCCGCCGCCGGCTACGGCGCGGCCACCCTGGTGGAGATGTTCGTCTTCATCGCCTTCCTCGCGGTCGGACTGCTCTACGCCTGGAAGAAGGGCGTTCTGGAATGGACGTGACCCACTCGCACGGTTCCGGCGGGCCCGTACCGCTGGGGATGCCCGACCCCGCGCGCCCCGGCGCCGCGGTCGAGCAGCGCCGGCTCGGCCCGCTGGCCCGGCTCGCGCCGGACCCGGTCAAGGTGGTGCTCAACTGGGGGCGCCGCTACAGCCTCTGGTGCTTCAACTTCGGCCTCGCCTGCTGCGCGATCGAGTTCATCGCGGCGTCGATGGCCAAGCACGACTTCATCCGGATGGGTGTCATTCCGTTCGCGCCGGGCCCCCGCCAGGCCGATCTGATGATCGTCTCGGGCACCGTCACGGACAAGATGGCCCCGGCCGTCAAGCGCCTGTACGAGCAGATGCCCGAGCCCAAGTACGTGATCTCCTTCGGCGCCTGCTCCAACTCCGGCGGCCCCTACTGGGACTCCTACTCCGTCACCAAGGGCGTCGACCAGATCATCCCGGTCGACGTCTACGTGCCCGGCTGCCCGCCCCGGCCCGAGGCGCTGCTCCAGGGCATCCTCAAGCTCCAGGAGAAGATCGCCGCCGAGTCGCTGCCGGAGCGCTACGCCGCGCCCGTCTCCGCGCTGCGCCGCCCGCTGGTGGCCGGCCCCGGGGAGGCGGACCGATGAGCCGCACCCCCGAGGAGACCGCCGCCGAGATCGGCGAGTGGGCCACCGCCGCCGAGGCGTACCAGCTGCTCACCGTCGACGTCCCGGCCGAGCACTGGATCGAGGCGCTCACCGCCGCCCGCGACCGCCTGGGCCTGAGCTACTTCGACTGGCTGAGCGCCGTCGACGAGCTGGCCGACGGCTACGCGGTCTGCGCCCACCTCGCCGCCCCCGGCGCGGGCACCGTCCGCCACCTGCTGCTGCGCACCCGGATCCCGCGGGACAAGGCCGTGCTGCCGACCGCCGTCGAGGTCTACGCCGGAGCCGGCTGGCACGAGCGGGAGACCAACGAGATGTTCGGCATCGACTTCGCCGGGCACCCGCACCTGGTCACCCTGCTGCTGCCGGACGGCTTCGAGGGCCACCCGCTGCGCAAGGACTTCGTGCTCGCTGCCCGGGTCGCCAAGGCCTGGCCGGGCGCCAAGGAGCCGGGCGAGTCCGAGGGCGACGGACCGGCCCGCCGCAAGATGCAGCCGCCCGG
>NZ_JAIZ01000681.1:0-255 GCF_000710465.2 Kitasatospora sp. MBT63
GCGGCGCAGGGGCGCCGGTCAGGTGGCGGGCCCGGGTGGGGCGATGGCCGGGAGAGCGCTCCCCGGCAGGAGTCTCGGGGCGTCCGAGAGCGGGTGTCAACCCCCGTGCCGGGAATCGCACTGGGCGTCATCTTCCGTGCCGGACGGCCGGGTTGATCAGCCCGAGGGCCTGTGTGGACGGGATCGCCGCTGGTGGCGGCCGGTCCCGGCCGGTCAGCTCGCGGCGGGCGCGGCCGGACCGGAACGGGCCGGGAA
>NZ_JAIZ01000681.1:343-12548 GCF_000710465.2 Kitasatospora sp. MBT63
CCGCCCGAGTCGAGGAACTGGGACAGCGGCAGGGTGGCCGCGCCGACCGTGACGGCGTCCGGGCCGAGCCGGCCGAGTTCGATCGAGGTCTGCGCCCGCGGGAAGCGCAGCGCGTACGCGGTGGCGGCGTCCCGGACGGCGGGAAGCAGCCGCGGGCCGAGCATCAGGCCCGCCCAGCCGCCGATCACGATCCGCTCCGGGTTGAACAGGTTGACCAGGTCGGCGATGGCCGCGCCGAGGTACTCGGCGGCCTCGTCCAGCAGCTCGACGGCGGCGTCCTCGCCGGACTCGGCGGCGGCCAGCAGCGCGGCCAGCCCCGCCTTCTCGCTGCTCCCGGCCGGTGCGGCGCCCCACCTCTCGACCAGCGCCTCCGCGCCGACGTAGGCCTCCAGGCAGCCGCGCGAACCGCACCGGCACAGCCGCCCGCCCACGTGCACCTTGGTGTGGCCCCACTCGCCGGCACTGCTGGTGGCGCCGCGGAAGCGGGCGCCGTCGGCGATCACGCAGGCGCCGACGCCGGAGCCGAACAGCGCCACCACCGCGTGGAGCGCACCCTGGCCCGCACCGAACCACATCTCGGCCTGGCCGAGCGTCTTGGCGCCGTTGTCGACGAACAGCGGCAGGTCGGTGCCGGCCCGCAGCAGCCGGCCGAGCGGCACGGCGTCCCAGTCGACGGTCTGGCTGTGCACCACGATGCCGAGCCCGTGCTCGGCCGCCGCGCCCTGCTCGACGATGCCGGGCACCCCCACGCCGACGCCGAGCACGGTCTGCGGGTCGGTGCCGGTACGGGCCAGTACCTCGGCGAGTCCGGTGAGGATCAGCTCGACCACGTGGTCGACGTCGTGGCCCTTGTCGGACAGTGGGTGGTCGCTGGCGGCGAGTTCGGTCAGGGCCAGGTCGAACAGGGCGACCCGGACCTGGGTCTCACCGACGTCGACGCCGACCAGGTGGGCCCGCCCCGGGGTCACCTGGAGCAGGATCCGCGGCCGTCCGCCGTCCGACTCCACCGAGCCGCACTCCTCGACCAGCCCGTCGGCGAGCAGTTCGCCGGTCACGTTGCTGACCGAGCCGGCGCTCAGGCCGGTGATCCGCCCCAACTCCTGGCGGCTGAGCGGCCCGTCGAAGTACAGCCGGCGCAGCAGCGTGGATCTGCTGCCCCGCCGCAGGTCACGTACGGTCTGCTTGCCTCGAAGCGTCATGGACTCTCCCTCCTGGGCTGAATCTATCGCTGCGCGAAGTCTTGACGCCAGCTTTTCTCACACGTTAAATCACGCCTTGAAGTAAGCCGCTGGGCTTCGTACTTCACCCCCCACCACGCCACCCCGCCCGAGAGGGGCAACGGTCATGCGCATCAACCGCCTCGCCGCCGCCACCGCATTTGCCGCCACGCTCGCCCTGACCGTCGGCGCCTGCGGCGGGGGCTCCAGCAGCTCCGGTGGCGGCGACAACAGCAGCCCCAAGACTCTCACGTACTGGGCCTCCAACCAGGGCACCAGCCTGGAGAACGACAAGCAGGTCCTGGAGCCGGAACTGAGAAAGTTCGAGCAGCAGACCGGCATCAAGGTGAAGCTGGAGGTGGTGCCCTGGTCCGACCTGCTGAACCGGATCCTCGCCGCCACCGCCTCCGGTCAGGGCCCCGACGTGCTGAACATCGGCAACACCTGGTCCGCCTCGCTCCAGGCCACCGGCGCACTGCTGCCCTTCGACGACGCCACCTTCGCCAAGATCGGCGGCAAGGACCGCTTCCTGCCCGCCACCATCGCCTCGGCCGGCGCCGCCGGCAAGGACCCGGCCGCCGTCCCGCTCTACTCCATGGCCTACGGCCTCTACTACAACAAGAAGGCCTTCGCCGCGGCCGGCATCGCGAACCCGCCCGCCACCTGGGACGAACTGGTCGCCGACGGCCAGAAGCTCACCAAGGACGGCAAGTACGGGCTCGCCATCGAGGGCGGCAACGTCTCCGAGAACGTCCACCACGCCTTCGCGCTCGGACAGCAGCACGGCACCGGCTGGTTCGACGCCGCCGGCAGGCCCGCCTTCGACAGCCCCGAGGCGGTCGGCGCCGTCAAGCAGTACGTCGACTTCATCGCCAAGGACAAGATCGCCGCCCCCGGCAACGCCGAGTACGCCAACAACCAGTCCGTCACCGACTTCGCCACCGGCAAGGCCGCGATGCTGATGTGGCAGTCCGCCGGCGCCAACCTCACGTCGCACGGCATGAACCCGGACGACTTCGCGGTCGCCCCGATCCCCGTCCCGGCCGGCGCCACCGGCACCAAGGCCACCACCTCGATGGTGGCCGGCATCAACCTGGCCGTCTTCAGGAACACCAAGAACCTGGACGGCGCCCTGCAGTTCGTGAAGTTCATGACCGGCGACGACGAGCAGAAGCAGCTCAACAAGACCTACGGCTCCATCCCGCCGGTCAAGGCCGCCCAGGCCGACCCCGCCTTCGCCACCCCGGAGCTCAAGGCGCTCTCCGACGTCCTCGCCACCAGCGCCCGGCCGCTGCCCCAGGTCGCGAACGAGAGCCAGTTCGAGACCCTGGTCGGCACCGCCGTGAAGAACCTGCTCGCCGGGGCCGCCGCCGGGAAGCCGGTCACCGACGACACCGTCAAGGCCGAACTCACCAAGGCCCAGCAGCAGATGCCGGCCAACTGACGTGATCCGCAAGCGACTCGGCCGCACCGGCCTGCCCTACCTGCTCCTGCTCCCCGCCCTCGCGCTGGAGCTGCTGATCCACCTGGTGCCGATGGTGGTCGGCATCGTGATGAGCGCCAAACAGCTCACCCAGTTCTTCATCCGGGACTGGTCCGCCGCACCCTGGGCCGGCCTCGGGAACTACCGGGTGGCGGTGGACTTCAGCGCGCCGATCGGCCGGTCGCTGCTCAACTCGTTCTGGGTGACCTGCGCCTTCACCGTGCTGTCGGTCGGCCTGTCCTGGCTGATCGGCACCGCGGCGGCGATCTTCATGCAGGACGCCTTCAAGGGCCGGGGGCTGCTGCGCGCGGCCTTCCTGCTCCCGTACGCGCTGCCGGTGTACGCCGCCGTGATCACCTGGTCGTTCATGTTCCAGCGCGACACCGGCCTGGTCAACCACCTGCTGCACGACCAGCTCCACCTCACCTCCGGCCGGCCGTTCTGGCTGATCGGCGACAACAGCTTCACCGCGCTGGTCACCGTCTCGGTCTGGAAGTCCTGGCCGTTCGCCTTCCTCACCCTGACGGCCGGCCTGCAGAACATCCCGCGCGAGCTCTACGAGGCCGCCGCGATGGACGGCGCCGGCGTGTGGCAGCAGATCCGCCGGATCACCCTGCCCTCGCTGCGCCCGGTCAACCTGGTCCTGGTCCTGGTGCTGTTCCTGTGGACCTTCAACGACTTCAACACGCCCTACGTGCTGTTCGGCAAGTCGGCGCCGCAGGCCGCGGACCTCATCTCCATCCACATCTACCAGTCCTCCTTCGTCACCTGGAACTTCGGCTCCGGCTCGGCCATGTCCGTCCTGCTGCTGCTCTTCCTGCTGCTGGTGACGGCCGGCTACCTGTTCGCCACCTCGCGCCGGAAGGGTGCCGATGATTGACCCGCCCGCCTCCTACCGGTGGACCCGCCGGATCGCGCTCACCGTCCTGCTGGCCTTCACCCTCACCCCGGTACTGGTGATGCTCAGCTCCTCGCTGAAGCCGCTGCAGGACGTGCAGGGACCGTTCCGCGGGATCCCCAGCACCATCACCCTCCGGCCGTACGCCGACATCTGGAAGACCGTCCCGCTGGGCCGCTACTTCGTCAACTCGCTGATCGTCTCGGGCGGCGCCACCGTCTGCTCGGTGCTGATCGCGATCCTCGCCGCGTACGCCGTCAGCCGCTACCGCTTCCGGGGGCGGCGGCTGTTCACCGTCACGGTGCTCTCCACCCAGATGTTCCCCGGGATCCTGTTCCTGCTGCCGCTGTTCCTGCTCTTCGTGAACATCGGCAACTCCACCGGCGTCGCCCTCTACGGCAGCCGCGGCGGACTGATCCTCACCTACCTCACCTTCTCGCTGCCGTTCTCGATCTGGATGCTGGCCGGGTACTTCGACTCCATCCCGCGCGACCTCGACGAGGCCGCCGCCGTGGACGGCTGCGGCCCGCTGCGGACCCTGGTGCGGATCGTCATCCCCGCCGCCGTCCCCGGCATCGTCGCGGTCGCCGTGTACGCCTTCATGACCGCCTGGGGCGAGGTGCTGTTCGCCTCCGTGATGACCAACGACGAGACCCGCACCCTCGCCGTCGGCCTCCAGGGCTACGCCACCCAGACCGACGTGTACTGGAACCAGGTGATGGCCGCCTCCCTGGTGGTCAGCGTCCCGGTGGTGGCCGGCTTCCTGCTGCTGCAGCGCTTCCTGGTCGCCGGGCTGACCGCCGGCGCCGTCAAGTGATCCTCCGTCGGACAACCCTCCCCGAAAGGCATGTCGTGAACGACCTCAGTGCTCTCCCGGACGGATTCGTCTGGGGCGCGGCCACCGCCGCGTACCAGATCGAGGGGTCCGTGGCCGCTGACGGCCGCGCACCCTCCATCTGGGACACCTTCTCCCACACCCCGGGGAAGGTCGCCGGCGGCGACACCGGCGACACCGCCTGCGACCACTACCGCCGCTGGCCCGAGGACCTCGCCCTGATGAAGCAACTCGGCCTGGACGCCTACCGGTTCTCCATCGCCTGGCCCCGGGTGGTGCCGCACGCCGACGGCCGGGTCAACGAGGCCGGCCTCGGCTTCTACGACCGGCTGGTGGACGCCCTGCTGGAAGCCGGCATCACCCCCTTCCCCACCCTCTACCACTGGGACCTCCCGCAGGCCCAGCAGGACCGCGGCGGCTGGCCCGAACGCGACACCGCGCTGCGCTTCGGCGAGTACGCCGAGACCGTCGCGGAGCGCCTCGGCGACCGGGTCACCCACTGGGCCACCCTCAACGAACCGCTCTGCTCCGCCTGGATCGGTCACCTCGACGGCGACATGGCCCCCGGGTGGCAGGACCTGACCGCCGCCGTCCGCGCCTCCTACCACCTGCACCTCGGCCACGGCCTCGCGGTACGGGCGCTGCGGGAGCACGTGCCCGGCGCCCGGATCGGCATCGTCAACAACCTCTCCACCATCCGGCCCGGCAGCGACCGCCCGGCCGACCACGAGGCCGCCCGCCGGGCCGACGGCCACATCAACCGCTGGTGGCTCGACCCGGTGCTCGGCCGCGGCTACCCGCAGGACATGGTCGACCTCTACGGCGTGGAACTCCCGGTCCAGGACGGGGACATGGAGCTGATCTCGGCCCCGCTGGACTGGCTCGGCCTGAACTACTACTTCCGCCAGATCGTCGCCGACGACCCCACCGGCCCGGCCCCGTACTTCCGCCAGCTGCCCGGCCCCGGCCCCGAACACACCGCGATGCCCTGGGAGGTGCATGCCCCCGGCATCGAGGAGCTGCTGCTGCGGCTGACCGAGGAGTACGGCGCCCGGCAGCTCTACGTCACCGAGAACGGCGCCGCCTACCGCGACACCGTCGCCCCCGACGGCACCGTCCACGACCCGGAGCGGACCGCCTACCTGGAGCGGCACCTCGCCGCCTGCGCCTCCGCCGCCGCCCAAGGAGCCCCGCTGGCCGGCTACTTCGCCTGGTCGCTGCTGGACAACTTCGAGTGGGCCTACGGCTACGGCAAGCGCTTCGGCCTGGTCCGGGTCGACTACGAGACCCAGCAGCGCACCGTCAAGACCAGCGGCCACCGGTACGCGGAGCTGATCCGCACGCACCGGGCCCGCTGAGCCCGCCCCTTTCCGGACCACCCCCGAGCGGGCCCGGCGGCGCCGGCCGCCGGGCCCCGCGGCATGCCGGACCCCCTGACCGGCCTCAGCAGGCCGACCGCGGGATCCGGCGCTCCCAGTCGCGTTCGAACAGCACGTCGCCGCCATCCAGCGCCCGCAGCCGGTTGCGGGTGACGAAGTGCGTGGCATCGCAGCGGATCTCCGCACGGAGCTGCACAGTGGCGTCCCAGCCGATCTCCGGGCGCTCCAGCCGGACCGTCAGATCGGTCCTGGCCTGCGCGCTGAGCGGGTCGTCGGCACGGATCCGGTACGCCTCCACGGTGTGCTCCGCGACGACCAGGCCGTCGGGCAGGGTGTACGGTCCGGCCGGTCCCGGCGAGGCCTCCAGCCGCCACTCGCCGGCCGCGACGTCGTGCACCAGCAGCCGCTCGGGCCTGGCGGTGAGCGGCTCGGACACCCGCACGGCGAGCGGGGCCGCCTGCTCGGGCGCCTCGAAGGCGACCGGCGGGCTGCCCGCGTCGGCGGCCAGGTGGCGGACCGGCAGGGTGAGCACGCTGCCGCCGGGGTCGACCTCGAAACCGGCCGCGTCCGGCTGCGGCCACACCCACGGCCAGTACGCGGAGGACAGCGCCAGCCGGATCCGGTGGCCGGCCGGGAAGTCGTGCGCGATGCCGGCCAGGTCGAACTCCACCTCCTCGACCGCGCCCGGCTCCCAGTCCACCACCCGTTCGGTGCCGTGCCGGGCGGACAGCCCGAGCACCCCCCGGGTGACCAGCGCGGACGAGCCGTCCGGCGCCACGTCGCAGAGCCGGGCGGCGACCTGCCCGCGCCGGGTGTCGCAGCGCAGCCGCAGCCGTACGCCGGGCCGGCCGAGCAGCTCGACCGGTTCGGGCAGCGGCGCGGAGTCGAAGCAGACCGACCTGCCGTCCTCCTCCCGCTGGTCCGGCGGCAGGTCGGCGCCGCCACCGGCGGGCACCTGGCGTCCGGCGTCCACCCCGGTGTGCTGCGGCGAGCGGACCCGCACGAAGCGGTCGGCGGAGGCGGTCCCGGCGCCCCGCAGCGCACCGTCGAGACCGTAGCGGACCTCCCGGACGTCGGGGGAGGGCCAGCCGTCCTCGCCCACCCAGCGGCCGGGCCGGTTGGCGTACGCGGCGGCCGGCGGCACCGACTCGTTCATCCAGCTGCGCAGCGCGGGTCCGTCTGCGGTGCCGCTGCCGGTGTCGGTACCGCTGCCGGAACCGCTGTCGCTGCCGGGGCCGTGCAGCCACCGGTCCCACCAGCGCAGGGTCTCCTGGAGGAAGCCGATGGCGGGGCCCGGTGGCAGCCCCTGGTCGGGGTACTGCCGCGGCCACGGGCCGATGATGCCGCGGGTGGGCGCGTCCAGTTGCTCGACCAGCCGCAGTACGGCGTCCCGGTGCGGGTCGGCCCAGCCGCCGACAGCCAGGACGGCGGCGGTGATCGCGTGGTGGCGGTCGCGGATGCCGCCGTCCCGCCAGTAGGCGTCCCGGCTCTGGTGGGCGAGCCGCCGGTGGACCACCGGTTCCAGGGCGTCCAGGCGCTCCAGCCACAGCTGCCGCCAGCGGTCGCCGACGTAGCGGGGGTCCGGTGGGCGGGCGGCCGAGGCCAGGTCGGCGCAGGTGCGGTTCTGCAGGCCGGTCGCCAGCAGCGTTCCGCCCAGGTAGTGGGCGTCCTCGTGGTCCTCGTCGCCGGCGCAGACCGCGACCACGGCCCGGAGCGGGGCCGGGTCGAGCGCGGCGACCCGCAGCGCGGTGCGGCCGCCGCGCCCGAGGCCGAACATGCCGACCCGGCCGCTGCACCAGGCCTGCCCGGCCAGCCACTCCACCACGGCGACGCCGTCGGCCGCCTCCGTCCCGGTCTGCTCGTCCTCGGGCAGGCCCTCGGAGTTCCCGTGGCCGCGGGCGTCGACCCGGACACCGGCGTAGCCGTGGCCCGCGTACCAGGGGTGCCGCTCGGCGTCCCGCGCGGCGGTCCGGTCGGTCAGCCCGTACGGCAGGTACTCCAGCAGGGCCGGTACCGGCCGCTCGGTGACGGGCCGCCAGATCCGGCCGAACAGCAGGGTGCCGTCGGGCAGCGGGATGTGTACGTCCTCGCGGGTGGTCGGGTACGGGTACGAGGTGGGGTGCCGCATGGTGCCTGCTCCCTGGGCGTGGGTGGTGGTGCGGGGTGGCTGCCGGCGGTCGCCGAATTCCGACAATAGTGGACATCTCGGCGTCGTTCCGGTCAGCGGCCCTCCGCGCCCCGCCGCCCGGGGCGGGTCAGAGCCAGCCCCTGTGGGCGGCCTTGATACCTGCCTCGAAGCGGCTGCTGGCGCCCAGGCGCTCCATGATCGAGGACATGTGGCGGCCGACCGTCCGCGACGAGATGCCGAGGCGCTGGCCCGCGGCGTCGTCGGTGAGACCGGAGCTCAGCAGGCGCAGGAGCTCGCGTTCGGTGGGCGTGAGGCTGGTCCGGGGGTCTTCGGGGCTGGCGGCGCCGAGCGGGACGGCCGTGTTCCAGGCCTGCTCGAAGAGGTCGAGCAGAGCGGCGAGGATCCCGGGCTCGGTGACGTAGAGGGCGCCTTGGCGGTTGTCGGCGGGATCGATGGGGACCAGGGCCTGGGCGCGGTCCACGATGACCAGCCGCTGGGGGGTCGCGGGGATGGTGCGGACCTCGCTGCCCCGGCTGAGGAGCCAGTGGGCGTAGGCGGTGACGTGGGGCTGGTTGCGGACCGCGCTCTGGTAGAGGGTGCGCATCGTGATCCCGCGCCCGAGCGCCTCGGTGTCGGCCGGGCGGCTCGCGAGGAGGTCCTCGGGGCGCTGGTTCCCGGGCTGGCTGCTGAGGATCTCGGTGGTGGCGCAGTGGCCCATCCGTTCGAGGCGATGGTGGATGGCGTCGATGCCGAGCAGGCGTTCGCCGTGGTTCGTCCGGTGCGAAGCGCGTTCGGCGACCATGCGCGAGACGGCGGCCCGGGAGGTCGCCAGCTGGGCCTGGCGTGCGGCGAGGTCGGCCTCCTGGCCGGCGAGGATGCCGGCCAGGCCGATCTCGGGGCTGACCGCGCGCATCTGCCCCGGGCACTCGGCGGAGACGCGTACGAGGGTGAGCTGGGACAACTCGTCGAGGTGGTCGTGCGCCTGGGTCGAGGTCAGGCCGCAGCGGGCGGCGAGCTCGTCCAGGCCGTCCCGGGATGGTCGAGCATCGCCTGGTACAGCCCTGCGACCGCGGCGGTCAGTCCCAGTACCTCGAGCATCCGTCCCCCTGGTTCACCGGCCCTGTCGGGCCTGCGATCGTCTCGCCGCATTCAAACAGGCCTTCGATCGATTGCTCAAGATCGTTTTTGGCCGTTCAGGCCGTCCCGTGCGCATGTGCGCAGGTGGGGTCATGGGTCGCCGGGCCGTCGGAGGTGTCCACGGCCTGACGTGTCCATGAACCCATGTCCGTCTCCGGACAGTCCGGTTGGCGCCATCCGGAACGTCTTCCGGTGCCTGCGGCGAGCGGGAAAGCTGTACCTCGCCGCCAGGGGGACGAACCCGGGGCGGCGGCCGGACGCAGCGCCAACCGCGGGGCGCCCCACCGGTACCGAACTGCCACACCATCAGCACCACGAGCGAAGGACCACCACCATGTTCCGCGCCCGTATCGTCCAGGCCGCCGCGGTCGCCTCCGTCGCCGTCGCCGCGATCGTCCTCGCGCCCTCCGTCGCCACGGCCGCGACCCAGGCCGGTGCCCCCGTCGTCCGGACGGTGTCCCAGGACAGCCTCGGCTGGGGCGGCTGAGCCGGCCGTGGAGGCCGCCTACGCCAGCCTGATCCACCGACGGTCCGGCGAGCCCGTCCCGTCGGACGAACGGGCCGAGATCGTGGACGTCCTGTGGGCCCACGCGCTGTCCGACGACGGACTCCAGCACGTCAGTGCGCGCCCCGCCCCCGGGCGGATCGACCTCCTGCTCTACTTCCTCGGCCGCTCCTGCGCCGGTGACCCCGACGCCGTCGAGCGGGCCCACGCCCTGATCTCCCGGAGCCACCGCGCCTCGCCCTGGCTCAACCGGCGCTACCTGCCACCCGAGCCGCTCGCGCCGCGCGAGACTGCCGCCGCCTGCTGAACGGGTGGCGGCCGTCCGGCCCGCCGCCATCGAGTGGACCGCCGCCGCTCCTCCGCCGTACCCGGGCCCCGGCCACCCGCTCCCGCGTCGAGCGTGCGGCGCTGTTCCCCCGCGACGGTCCGCGCCGACCCGTGCCGCCGGGCGGTCCGCGTCGACCGACGCACCAACTCTCCCCGCGCCTCCCGTGCGCGTTCCAGCCGAACCGTCCTCCCGAAGGGGCCACCATGTCCATGTCTCGTCGCACGACCACGGCCGCCGGCGCCGCCGCCCTGCTGCTCGGCTCCGGACTGGGTCTCCTGTCCGCTCCGTCGGCCCAGGCGGCCACCGGCAGCGACATCGCCGCCACCGCGGCGGGGCAGGTCGGCAACAACGCCTGCGGCAACGGAGGCGCCGGCTACTACGCGTCCGGCACCGGCCAGACCTCGAGCTGCTCCGGCGGCACCACCGCCCACGCCTGGTGCGCCGACTTCGCCGGCTGGGTCTGGGCACAGAACGGCGCGAAGAACCTGGGCGTGCTGAACAACCTCGCCAACAGCTTCCAGACCTACGCCAACAACAACCAGGGCGGACTGTCCTCCACCCCGCACGTCGGTGACGCGGTGTTCTTCCACCCGAGCGGCTACAGCTCCTCCTTCACCGAGGACGACCACGTGGCGATCGTGGTCGCGGTCAACGGAAACGGGACGATCGACTACGTCGGCGGCAACCAGGGCGGAGCGCCCGGGAAGGTCTCCCGGAACAACGGCATGCCCGGGACGGTCGGCGCCTACGAATGGACCGTCAACGGCACCGCCGTCCATCTCGCGGGCTACGCCGCTCCGGTACTGAGCAACTCCGCCCCGACGGCGCCCAACACCAAGCCGGCGCTGGGCAACAAGGGTTCGATCATTGCCTCGGACGGCAATCAGGTGACGTTCACGCGTGATGCGGGTTCGGGGCATCTGCAGGTCACGTACCTGCCGGTGGGTGGGGGCTGGGCGACGGCGGATCTGACGGGGATGACGGGCGGGGCCGCCGCGGGTGGTGGTGCTCCGGCGGCGTTCCTGCAGGCCAACGGCACGCTCGGGGTGGTGACGGCGGACGCGGCCAACGGGCACCTGCGGGTGACCTACCAGCCGTCGGGCGGTGGCTGGCAGACCACCGATCTGACCAGCAGCTTCGGCGCTCCGGTCAGCGACGGTGATGTGAGCACCCAGGTCGATGCGTCCGGCACGCTGTCGATCTTCAGCCGTAACTCCCTGAACGGTCACGTCAATCTGACCTACCTGCCGACCAGTGGCGGCTGGCAGAACTTCGATCTGACGGACAACGTGGGGGCGGCGGTCTCCGGTGGTGGTGCTCCGGTGGCGTTCCTGCAGGCCAACGGCACGCTCGGGGTGGTGACGGCGGACGCGGCCAACGGGCACCTGCGGATCACCTACAAGCCGGCCGCCGGTGCCTGGCAGACCAGTGACCTGACCGGCAGCTTCGGCGCCGCCACCTCGGACGGCAACGTCAGCTCGGTGCTCGGCAACGACGGCACCCTCGCCCTCTACAGCCGCAACGCCGGCAACGGCCACCTCAACCTGACCTACCTCCCGAACGGCGGCGCCTGGGCCACCACCGACCTGGCCTACCAGGCAGGCACCCCCGCCATGTGACGGGAGACCCAGGGCGGCGGGCCCCGCATCCGATGCGGAGCCCGCCGCCCCGGGTTTCCCCGGTCGGGAGGTCGACCTGCGGAACTACGCCTTGCTGAGCCAGGCGGTGGCGTTGAGGGCGAGGGCCGCGTCGGTGCCGGCGGGGTCGTCCCAGCCGTTGTAGAGGGTGTTGCCGCTCTGGCCGGTGCCGTCGTCGGCGGGTGAGCTGTCGCCCCAGATGGCCACCCGGCCGGCGCCGAAGGTGCTGGTGACGAAGAAGGCGCCGGTGGTGCCGCTGTAGCCGGTGCGGTACAGCAGGCCCTTGACGGCGGGGTTGTCGGCGGGCCTGAGGGTGAAGGTGGTGCCGTTGCGCAGGATCGAGCCGGTGACGGTGCCGAACGGGCCGTGCAGGACGGGGTCGGCGGCGTCGGTGACGGCGCGCGGGTTGTCGGTGGTGATGTTGAGCAGGTCGACGGAGAAGCCGAACGGGTCGGTGTCGTCGACGCCGTTGCCGGTCAGCAGATCGTTGATGATCTTCGGCGAGTCCCAGCCGTCGCTGTTGCGGTCGCTGTTGACGTGGTCGGAGACCAGGAACAGCCCGCCGCCGTTCTGCACGAACCGCATGATCGCGGTCTTCTCCGCCGCGCTGAATCTGGTGTTCGGCTCGGGCAGCACGAAGGTGTCGAAGTTGGCGAGG
>NZ_JAIZ01000682.1:0-125 GCF_000710465.2 Kitasatospora sp. MBT63
TCTGGTCGTTGTTCTCCCAGATGGCGGTGACCTGGCCGAGTTTGCTGTAGGTGAAGTGGCGGGTCAGGGACTGTTCACCACCCTGGCCGTTGCCGTCGTCGTGGGGGCTGGTGGTGGTGGTGGAT
>NZ_JAIZ01000682.1:184-555 GCF_000710465.2 Kitasatospora sp. MBT63
TTGGTCGGTCTGGGTGGCGATCCGGCCGGCCTGGTCGTAGGTGTTGACGGTGCCGCCGCGGGTCTCCGCCTGGTCGCCCTCACCCTGGGTGAGGTCCTTGTGCAGAGAGTTCCCGGAGACGTCCAGCTGACGATCCGCACTGAACGGGGCGCCGGGGTACTGGGCGCTGGCGGGCTGCATGCCGGAGCCGGTCTCCACCCCGCCGTGGCCGTAGACGGGGGTGGTGACAATGTCGCCGGCCGTGGCCTGTGCAGGACGGCCGAGACCGTCATAGGCAGTGGTGGCGACCGCGGGCGTGGGCAGCGTCCGGTCGGCGAAGGTGCCGGTGGTGGTGACGGGGCGTCCGGCGAGGTCGAGGGTCCGGGTGGTGG
>NZ_JAIZ01000682.1:565-812 GCF_000710465.2 Kitasatospora sp. MBT63
CTCACTGGCGGGCCGCATCTGCGCACCGGTCTGGACACCGCCGTAGCCGTAGACCGGGATGGTGGTGATGTCGTTCTCCGTAGTCTGGCCGAGGTGGCCGAGGCCGTCGTAGACGCCGGTCGAGGCTGCGGGTGCGGGCAGGGTGGTGTCCGCGAAGACGCTGCTCGATGCGACGGGGCGTCCGGCGAGGTCGAGGGTCCGGGTGGTAGTGGCGCGGGCGTCCTTGATGCCGGTGGCACCGGCGGGG
>NZ_JAIZ01000683.1 GCF_000710465.2 Kitasatospora sp. MBT63
GGAGCGGGGGCCGCCGGGGCCGGAGCGGGGGCCGCCGGGGGCGTCGCGGAGGGTGGCGGGGTGGCGGAGGGTGTCGGGGTGGTCATGTCCGGGACGATGCCACCGGGCCGCGCGGGTGCGCAATCGGATTGCGGCCCGGGCGGGCCGTCCAGCAGCGACCACAGGCGCGCCTCGTCCTGCTCGCTCAGTCCGAAGGCCGCCGCGAACAGGCGCAGCGTCCCGGCCGACAGCAGGCGTCCGCCGAGGGCGCGGGAGACCCGGTCGCGCAGGGTGCGGGGCAGCATCTCGCTCTCCTCCCCCTCGCCGTTGGCCCACAGCCACTGGGCCAGCACCCGGGTGACGGCGGCCTGGTTGACCGGCGCGGGGGTGGCCCGGGCGACCTGGCGCACCCAGCGCGTGCGGTACGGGCCGGGGCGGGCGAGCAGGTCGGCGAGGTGGAGTCCGGCGGCGGTGGGCACGGTGACGCTCCTCCCTGAGGTCGGCGGGCACGGGTCGGCGGGCACGGGTCGGCGGGCCGGCGGGTGCCGCACGGGAGTGCGACACAGGCGCGACACAGGGCCGGTACGCTCGCGAGGCCCGTCCATTGGTCCAGACCATAGCGGAGCCGCCGGCCCCGGCGCCACGAACCGTCAGTACGCTGACCACGCAACGGAGTTGGGGCGGCACGGCAGATGTCCGCCCAGCCGCACCTGGAGCCCGCCATCACCCCCACCGCGCACCCCGCCGCGTCCGCCCCGACCGTCCCCGAACTGCTGGACGCCCGGGCCGCCGAGCACCCGGACCGGGTCGCCCTGCAGGTCCTCGGCGGCGGCGCCGTCACCTACCGGGAGTGGCGCGAGGACGCCCTGCGGGCCGCCGCCGCACTGGCCGCGGCGGGGGTCGTCCCCGGGAGCCGGGTCGCGCTGCGCTTCGGCAACCACGAGTGGGAGCGGTACGCCGTCGCCTTCCTCGCCGTCCAGTACGCGGGCGGCGTCCCAGTGCCCGTCCGGGAGGACCTGGGCGAGCCCGACGCGGCCCGGCTGGCCCGGCTCGCGGACGCGGGCCACACCCTGCGCAGCCCCGCCGCGCCCGCCCTGCCCGGTGTGGCCGACCTGGTGCTGGACGCCCTGCTGGCCCGGCACCCGCGGGTGCCGGACGGCCCGCCGCACCGGGTCCGGCCCGAGGACCCGGCGCAGGTGATCGGCACCTCCGGGACCACCGGCGAACCCAAGGGCGTCCTCGCCGCGCACGGCAACCTCACCGCCGGGCTGTCCCTGCGCCCGCGCCCGCGGCCGTACGCGCACTCCCGGCACGCACTGCACGCCTTCCCGATCGGCACCAACGCCGGACAGGTGATGCTGCTCGGCGCCCTCACCGGCGCCCCGGCCGTGCTCAGCCTGCCGCGCTTCGACGCCGAGGAGTTCGGCGCGGCGGTGGAGAAGTTCCGGGTCGGCACGGTGTTCCTGGTCCCCTCGATGGCGGTGGAACTGCTCAACTCCGGTGCCGCGCGGCGGCACGACCTGTCCAGCGTGGTGCTGGTCAGCTCCTCGGCCGCCGCCCTGCCCACGCCGGTCGCCGCCGCGCTGGCCGCGGCCCTGCCGGGCGCGCTGCTGGTCAACACGTACACCTCCGCCGAGGCCGCACCCGCCCAGCTCTCGGCCGTCTTCGACGCCGCCCGGCCCGGCTCGGTGGGCCGCCCGGCCGACCCCGGCGACCTACGGGTGCTGGACGCCGCCGGGGAGCCGGTGCCGGCCGGCGAGGTGGGCGAGGTGTGGCTGCGCCAGCCCGGCCCGCCGCGCAGCTACCTGGGCGCCCCGGCGGGCGGGCCGGCCGTGTTCCGCGACGGCTGGGTGCGGATGGGCGACCTCGGACGCCTGGACGCCGACGGCCACCTGTACCTGGTCGACCGGGAGAGCGACGTCATCAAGTCCGGTGCGCTGAAGGTCTCCACGCTGCGGATCGAGGAGGTGCTGCACGAACACCCGCAGGTCGCCGACGCGGCGGCGCTCGGCCTGCCGCACCCGGTGATGGGCGCCGTCCCGGTGGCGGTCGTGGTGCCCGGGCCGGACGGCCTCGACCTGGACGCCCTGCGGGTGTTCCTCGGCTCCCGGCTGGGCCGCCCCGAGCTGCCGGTGCGGATCGTCACCACCGACCGGCTGCCCAGGAACCCCACCGGGAAGGTGGTCAAGCACCGGCTGCGGCCGCTGTTCGACCGGGAGCCGGCCGGGCCGGCCACTGCCCCGGCCTCGCCGGCCGAGCTCCGGCTGGCCGCGATCTGGCGGCGGCTGCTGGGCCGCCCGGTCACCGATGTGGCGGCCGAGTTCTTCGCGCTCGGCGGCGACTCGTTCCGGGCGGTGCACCTGGCCGCGGCGATCACCGAGGAGTTCGGGGTGGCGGCCGGTACCGCGCTGGTCTTCGAACGGCCCTCGCTGCGCGCCCAGGCCGCCTGGCTCGACGCACCGGGACGGCCGGCGGCCCCGGCCGGCGGCGACGCGCCCGCGGCGGGCACCGTCACGCCGTACCTGGCCGCGCTGCGGGCCCAGCCGCACGCCGTCGCGCTCAGCTCGCAGCAGGAGAACTTCTTCCGCTGGATGGCCGAGGCACCGGGCCGGGACGCGGGCGCCGTGTGCGCGCTGTTCCACGTCACCGACCGGCTGGAGCCGGAGGTGCTCGGCCGGGCGCTCACCGAGGCGGTCCGGCGGCACCCGGCGCTGCGCACCCGCTTCGAACCCGTCGACGGGCTGCCCGGCGTCGTCCGGGCGGTCCTCGACGAGCGGCCGAACGCCCGGATCACCCTGCTGGAGGCGCCCGGTGCGAGCGACGCCGAGACCGACGCCCTGCTGATCGCCGAACGCGACCGGCTGACCGACCTGGCGCGCGACCCGATGGCCCGGCTGCTGGTGGTCAGCCGCGGCCCCGAGGACCATGTGGTGCTGCTGGCCGTGCACCACATGGTCGGTGACGGGTGGTCGGTCGGCGTACTGCTGTCCGACCTCGGGGTGCTGTACTCCGCGCTGCGGCGCGGGCGCAGCGCACCTCCGGTGCGCTCCGGCCCGGACTACCGGGAGCTGGTCGAGTGGTCGAACGCGCACTGGCCCGCGTCCCGGGAGCACTTCGCCGCGGCGCTGGCCGGCGCCCCGGCGGCGGTCGAGCCGTTCACCGGCCGCCGGACGGTGGACCAGGTCCTCACCCGGGGGCACGAGTTCACCCTCGGCGCCGAGCGGTCGGCCGCGCTGCGGACCCGGGCGGCCGAGCTGGGCGGCACCCCGTTCCTCGCCGTCACCGCGGCCTGGGCCGGGCTGCTCGCGGCCCGCAGCGGCCGGGACGACCTGGTGGTGATGACCCCGGTGCCGGGCCGGCCCCGGCCGGAGGCCGAACGGGTGGTCGGCTGCTTCGTGCAGTCGCTGCTGCTGCGGGTGGACACCTCGGGCCGCCCCGGCTTCGCCGAACTGCTGGACCGGCTGCGGGCCACCGCGACCGCCGCACTCGACCACCAGCTGTACCCGTTCGCCGAGTTCAGCCCGGCGGCGCCGTTCGCCGCCTGGCTGCGGTACGAGGCCTGGGCGGCGCCCGCCCAGCTGCCCGGCCTGAAGTGCGGCCCGTGGGAGCTGCCGCGCGGCAGCACCGTGCCGTGGCCGCTGCCCGGCGGCGACCTCGGCGTCCCCGAGCTGACGGTGGTCGAGCAGCCGGACGGCAGCCTGCGGTGCTGGCTCCAGTACAACTCGCTGGCCTTCGACGAGCCGGTGATCACCGCGCTGGCGGCCGACTTCGTGGCGGCGCTGGAGGCCGCCTGCGGCTGAGCCCGCGGCGCCCGGCCCGCCGCCCGGTGACGGGCCGGGCGGGTCAGTGCGTGTCACCCCGGAGCGCGGCGGCGATCCGCTCCGCCGCAACCGGCCACGCGTGCAGCCGCAGCGCCTCGGCCAGGGCCTCCCCGGTTTCACGCACCCGCGGACCGGGCAGCAGGCCCGCGGCGAGCAGGCGGCGCGACCCCTCGTCGCTACGGGCGACCGCCTCGGCGGTGTCCCCGACGATCAGCAGCAGCCTGGCCAGCAGCCACAGCGCCTCGGCGTGGACGAGGGCGTCGCCCGGCCGGTCCGACCGTCCGAGCCGGTCGCACAGGTCCTCGGCCGGGCGCAGCTGCGCGGCCGTGGTGTCGAGGAGCCGGTTGAGGTGTTCGTTCAGCGAGGGTGCCCCGGTGATGTGCCGTTCCGCGGCCGACACCACGGCGGCCACCCACTTCGGCTGGGCCGGCCGGTCGAGCGGGACCCGGAGTTCTCCGCCGGAGGAATTGCGCAGGACCAGCTCCCGCCAGCGTCCCGAGGCGAGGACGACCCCGGCGACCAGCCGCTGCCGGCTGTACCGGTGCGCGGTTCCCGTGACGGTCGGCAGCGCGATCCGGGTGGCCGTCAGCGCGTAGTGCTGCGGCCCGGACGGCAGGTCGACGCTCAGGTGGAAGTCACCGGAGTGGGCCCGCAGCGGCGCCCGCAGCGCCTCCATCCGGACGGTCAGGTCATCAGCCAGACCAGTACCGCCAAGGCCAGCAGCACCGCCCCCACCAGCGCCGCCAGCACCCCCGGTGCCAGGGTGTCCCGGACCGGGCCCGGGCCCTCGGCTTTTCCCAGGCGCTCAACTCCCCCCAGCCGGCCCTCGTGCAGCAGGACGGCCACGTCCTCCCGCAGTTCGGCGGCCGCCCGCCGGGCGCCGTCGGCGCTGTCCAGCAGGTGGGTGGTGAACGCGTACCCGCTCGCCCCGCCGTCGACCAGCTGCCGGGTGCGGGCCCGGAACGCCCGCACCGCGGTGTCGTCACCGGCCGCGCCCGCCCAC
This sequence comes from Kitasatospora sp. MBT63, assembly GCF_000710465.2. Classification (GTDB taxonomy): domain Bacteria; phylum Actinomycetota; class Actinomycetes; order Streptomycetales; family Streptomycetaceae; genus Kitasatospora. Next base: position 4,804 of record NZ_JAIZ01000683.1, read on the forward strand.
GAGCCGTTGAGGTCCCCGTCCTCGGGCGCCGGCTCGCCGCTCCCCGCCACGCCCTCGCGCAATGCGTCCAGGATCCGCTGCGCGACGTCCTGCGACGCCCCGGACAGCAGGGAGTCGACCAGCTCGGCGTCGAAGGCGGCGTCGACGGCCCGGCCCAGCCCGGTCCTGGCATCCTCCTCCAGTCCGCACCGGACCAGCCACCGGGCGAGCCCGGGGTCGTCCTGGACGTCGTCCACCACCACCGTGTGGCGGATCGCCGTACCGACCACGTCGGTCCGGCCCGACGGGATGCCGCTGAGCATGACGGCCGTGCGGCCGGCCGTGCGGCGGACCACGAGTTCGGCGTCCTCGGCGAGCTGCCAGGGTGCGACGGCCTCCCACCACGGCTGCGGCGGGGCGTCACCGAGGAAGGCGTAGTCCAGGCGCCGCGGGGTGCCGCGGGTCATCAGGTAGGCGCGGGCTCGGCCGCTCACCATTCCTCCACTCGTTGGTCCGCGGGTTCCTTCGCGATGCGTTCCAGGACGGCCTTCAGCTGCTGCTGGCGCTGTGCGGTGGCGACGATGGTCTGCCGGCTGTCCAGCCGGGTGTTGCGGTTGGCGAGCGCCTCGCCGGAGACGTAGTAGTCCACGGCGCCCCAGAAGCCCTTGGGTTCGACCTTGCGTTCCAGGGCCTGCTGGTAGACCGCGACCGCCGCCGCGGCGCGTCGTCGCTCCTCCACGTCCTGTCCGGCCACCACGCACCGGCACAGCTCCTGCATCACGGTCCCGGCGGCCTTGGGCCGGACCACCGGCGGGATCTCCCGGAACCGGTAGTGTCCGCGGAAGTCCAGCGCGGGGTCGCCGTAGACGTCCACGGTCTGGATCCACTCGCCCTCGATCAGGTCCACGCAGCCGTAGGTGTCGATCGGCGCGTAGACCACGCGGATGGCGCGGTTCTTCGCCTCGGCGTTGACCACGGCGACGGTCTCCCGGTACTTCTCCCGCACCAGCTCGCGCAGCCGGGCCGACTCCCGGCCCTGGCCGCCGTTGTCGTCGAAGTACTTCTCGCACTTCAGCGGGGCCAGGACCAGGACGGCCGGCTCCTCGCGGTGTTCGGGCTGGTTGCGTGCCTGGGCCCACTTGCGGGCCATCGCCTGTACGTCCTCGAAGCCCAGCAGGTCGACCGCGGCCCGTCGCTGGGCGGGGGTGACCGCCTCCATCAGGACCGCCGCCTCCACCGGGACCAGCAGCATCAGGCTCTCGGTGATGTGCGCCTCGCAGGCGGCCCAGCTCTCCTTGGCCGCCGTGCTCTGCGGGCGGGTGTCGGGGTCGAGCCAGCCGCCCGGGTAGTCGAGGATGCTGAACGGGATCTGCACGGAGCTGTCCCCGACCGCCTGCAGGCTCACGTCGTACAGCGCCATCGACTGCGTGCCGCCGAGCGAGCTCGCCTCGAACTCCCGTCCCTCGACGGCCCGTCGGAGGTTCCGGCGGTTGCGGCGGACCCGCAGTTCGGTCTCCTCCCCCATGGCCAGGCTGATGCCGCTGCCCGCCAGCATGGTCTCCGTCTCGGCGAGGATGGCGGTGATCAGGGTCGTCTTGCCGACCCTCGACGGCCCCACCATCGACGCCTTGAACGACAGCGTCAACGTGTCCTCCTCTCGGTCTCAGGGCGCTGCGCCCGCGCGTCGCCGGTCATCCGGCGCAGTTCGGCGACCAGGTGCCGGAGCCGGTGCACCCGGGCCGACACGGCCTGCGGGCCGGTCCGGTCACCGGGCCAGAGCCGGTCCTGGAAACCGGCCACCAGCCGGCGGAACTCCGCCTCGGAGGACTCGGCCCGCACGAAGGCGTCCTCGAACTGCTCGCCGTAGGCGAAGAGCACCTGGGCGGTGGTCCCGGGCTCCTGGGCGAGCACCCCCTGCGCGTCGTACGCGGCCTGCCGGGCGAGCTGGGTGATCCGCTCCAGCAGCAGTCCGGCGCCCTCGTCCGTGCGGGGCACCGACAGCAGGGTCGCGGGTCCGCTGTCGTGCGCGGGATCGTCCGGTTCCGGGAGCAGGACCTCCAGCGCGCGGCGGACCCGGGGCAGCGCGCGGGTGCGGTAGTCCAGCCGGACGTCCAGGGCGAAACCCAGGGTCTCGGCGAGTTCCGGGCACGGCTCTGGGGCGTCCCGCAGGACGGCCGCCAGTTCCGACAGCACGTGCTGCGCGGGGCCGGCGGTGTCCTCGACGAGCAGGGTGAGCCGGGGCCCGAGGGCGGCCGCCAGGCCGGCCCAGTACTCGTCGCGGCGCCGGCTCAGCAGGCTGTCGACGGCGGAGAACCGGCGGGCCATCTCCACCCGGATGCGGTTGAGTTCGGCCGATGCGAACGGCAGCGACGCCCGGTCGACCCGGAACCGGTTGAGCGCCCGCTGCCGCCAGGCGTCCGCGCCCTGGCCGAAGCCGTCGAGCACCCAGGCACGCACCTCCTGGTGGACCTCGGTGATCCGCTCGTAGAACTCGGTGTCCTCGAAGTCGTCGGCCGCCCGGCCCTTGAGGGTGTCGACCCAGCCCTGTACCGAGGCCGCGACCTCGGCCCGCAGCTCCTCCGCCCGGGCGATCGACTGCTCGGTGGAGGTCGGCACGGCGGCGGCCCGCAGCCGCTGTGCCCAGGCGGCGGCCTGTTCGGCGATCCGCTCCCCGTGCTCCTCGCAGACCCGCACCGCGTCCTCGATGGCCGCCCGGTCCATCCGCGGCAGGGCGAGCGCCAGGTGTTCCAGCACGGGCCGCAGCACCTGGTCGCGGACGGCGTCGCGGTCGGCGCCGTCGGCGGCCACCACCCAGTAACCGCGGCCGCCGGACGCGTTGTTGAGCCGCTTGTCGAGGTCGTCCTGCAGCGCGGCGATGTTCTCGGGCAGGCAGCCGCCCGTGTTGACCAGGACCAGCGCGAAGTCCCGGACGTCGGCCGTCGTGCAGACGCTGCCGATGAGCTGCAGCGCGCGGGCGTCCTCCTGGGCCCACATGGAGTTGGTGTCGGTGGGCCGCTTCACCACGATCACGAAGTCGATGTCGTTGCGCAGCCCGTCGAGGTGGTGCTCCTCCGCGCGGGGCACCAGCTCCCCCAGGCCCGGCATGTCGACCAGCCCGAGCGCCGTCAGGTCCTCCAGCGGGAAGGCGCAGGTGATGGCGGCGTCCCGGACGGCGAGGTACGGGCGGGCCGCCTGCGCGGACGGCTCCGGGTAGGCCACCCACTGCCGGATGTCGGTGAGATCGACGGTCCTGGTCTCGCCGGTCAGGTACGGCCGGTAGCTCTCGACGGCCTCCTGCGCCTCCTGGAGCCGGGCGAGCACCGGTGCCAGCCGTGGCTTGTCCTGCGGGCCGAGCCCGTCGGCGACGTGCCCGTAGCCGTGCCGGGCGAACTCCTCCAGGCTCTGCGGGGCCCGGCCGAGCCCGAGTTCGGCGTGGTAGGGCGCGATCACCTCGGCCAGGAAGGAGGCCGCCGTGTGCATCCGCAGGCGGGCGCCCCGGTCGGTGGCGGAGTGGTAGATGCGGCTGCGGACCGCGGTGACCGGCTGGCCCCGGCCGCTGGGGATCTGCCGGTCGTCCAGTCCGGACAGCGCCTGCAGCACCGTGCTCTTGCCGTTGCGGGCCCGGCCGCTGACCCCGATGTTGACGGTGCCGCGGTTGACCCGGGCGCGGACGGTGGCCAGTACCGCGAGGCAGTCCTCGACGGCGGCGGCCATCTCCGCCGTGTCCGGCGCCCCGAGGACCGGCTGCGCCGGGTCGGGCTCGCCGGCGAGGTCCGGGGCCGCGGCCTCGCCCAGCGTGGCGACCAGCTGCCCGATCCGGGTCCAGCGGTCGATCTCCTCCTCGACCACGGGCCGGTACTCGCCCCGCCTCCGGAGCACCTCGTCGAGTTGTTCCCTGATGCTGCTCACAGCGAGATGTCCCCTGTGCTCATCCGAGTGGGTTGGTGGTCGCCGCGTCCCGCGGGCGTCCCGGGTCCCGGCGCGGCCACCACCCCGGACCCCCCGGTGCTCGGCCTCGCCGGATCCTCACGCTAGCAAAGCCGACCATGCTCCGATCGACACTTGGTAGATCTCTCAACTTCCGTTGCACACGGGAGATATGACGGGTATTCGACAACCGCAACACGACTCCGGCGGCGCCCGCGGGAGGTGCCGACAGGGACCCCGGTAGGCGGTCGGGAACCGGGCGGCGCGGTTCCACGACCGGCACAGCCCCTCCGCCAGTACCCGCTCCGCGTCGGCGTCGGCGTCCGCGGGCAGCGGAAGGTGCAGCGCCCGCAGCAGGTCGAAGCGGTGGAGGTCGAAAGCGGCCTGCACGGCGGCGCGGTAGACCGGCACCGAGTGCACCGCCACCGCGCTGCGGTACGCGAGGGCGCTCAGGGCGGCCGGGAGCAGGGTGAGCAGCACCCACCAGCCGGCCGGCACCAGCAGCGGCAGGCCCGCGCACGCCGCCACCAGCCCGACGCCCGCCAGGGTGACGGCCTGGTCGAGCGCGTCGCGGGCGTCATCGGCCAACAGCCGCGCCCGGTGGGCGTTGCCGAGCGCCGTCGGCCGTACGGCCGGGTCCTGCCGCGGGTACGCCAGGTCCAGTTGCCGGGCCGCCCGGTACGCCGACTGCAGGAGCGCCGCCCGCTCCAACGCCGCTCCTCCCGACTCGCGCAGTTCCCCGCGCCCCGCTGGGACCCCGGGGCCCGGGGTCAGGGGCGGGCGCTCAGGGGGCGGAGGTCGGTCCAGATGTCGGCGATCCGGGCCAGGCACTCCTCGCGGGTGCCGCGGGTGCCCTCGGGGTGCCAGCCGGCCGGGGGTTCGCGGTGGGCGGGCCAGACCGAGTACTGCTCCTCGTCGTTGATGACAACGGCGAACATGGTGCGCTCCTAGGGTAGTCAGGGGTGGTCAGGCGAGGCGGTCGGTGGCCTCGGCGTCGGTCAGGGCGTCGATCTCGGCGATCAGCCGGGCCTCGACCCGTTCGGCGAGGTCCGCGAGCACGGGATGTTCGAAGACCTCGCGGATGGTGAGTTCCAGCCCGGCGAGCGAGCGGATCCGGGCGGCGACCCGGGTGACCCGCAGGGAGTCACCGCCGAGCGCGAAGAAGTCGTCCAGGGCCCCGGCCTTGTCGATGCCGAGCACCTCCGCCCAGATCTCGGCGACCAGCAGTTCGGCGTCGGTGCGCGGCGCCAGGTACTCGGACCCGCTGCCCCCGGCGGCGCCGGTGCCGGGCCCGGGGTCGGGCAGGGCGGACAGGTCCGGCTTCCCGTTCACGGTGAGCGGGATCCGGTCGACCACGGTGATCCTCGCGGTCACCATGAAGGCCGGCAGCCGTTCGGCCAGGTGGGCCAGCAGGGCGGTTTCGGCGGGTGCTGCGCCGGGCGCGGGGACGGCGTAGCCGAGCAGCCGGCCGTCCCGGACGAGGACCAGGGCGTGGGCGACCGCGGGGTGGGCGGTGAGCGCGGCCTCGACCTCGCCGGGCTCGATCCGGTACCCGCGCAGTTTGACCTGGGTGTCGGTGCGCCCGAGGAACTCCAGTGCGCCGTCGGCCCGGCGGCGGACCCGGTCGCCGGTGCGGTACATCCGGGCGCCGGGCTCGGGTGCGTACGGGTCGGGCAGGAAGCGGTCGGCGGTCAGGTCGGGGCGGCCCGTGTAGCCGCGGGCCAGTCCGGCGCCGGCCAGGAAGAGTTCGCCCTCGCCGCCGTCGGGGACCAGCCCGTACTGCCGGTCGAGGACGTGGCAGCGCACCCCGGGCAGCGGGTGCCCGATCGGCGGCCGGGCGGCCGGGGCCGCCGCCGGGTCCGGGTCCGGTGCGGTCAGGTCGGCGCTGGTCGCGATGACGGTGGCCTCGGTCGGGCCGTAGGTGTTGACCAGCCGGATCCGGCCGCCGTGCCGGGCGTGCCAGCGGGCCAGTGGGCCCGCCTCCACCGCGGAGCCGCCGAGCACCACCAGGCGCAGCCGCTGCGGCCAGTCGAACTCCTCCTCCAGCAGGACGAGTTCGTGCCAGTACGCGGTCGGCAGGTCGAGGACGGTGATCTGCCGGCCGGCGTCGCTGCGCAGCAGGTCGGGCAGGGTGCGGCCGCCGCCGGGGAGCAGGACGCAGGTGGCGCCGGAGGCGAGGGCGGGCCAGATCTCCTCGGCGTGGGTGTCGAAGCCGATCGAGGCGAACTGGACGATCCGGTCGCCGGGTCCGAGCCCGTAGCCGCCGTCGGCGCTGCCCGCCATCCAGTCGATCCGGTCGGCGAGTGCGCCGTGGTCGACCACGACGCCCTTGGGCCGCCCGGTGGAGCCGGAGGTGAACAGGACGTACGCGGGCGCGTCGGCGGGGGCGCCGGGCGGCTGTCCGGCAGGTGCGGCGGAAGGATCCCCGGGACCCTCGCCGGGGTCCAGGCGCGGTATCCCGAGGTCGGGTGTGTCGGCGTCGGCCAGCAGCAGGCTCGCGCCGCCGTCCGCGACCAGGTGCCGCAGCCGTTCGGCCGGCTGGGCCGTGTCCAGCGGGAGGTAGGCGCCGCCGGCCTTCCAGACCGCCAGCAGTGCGGTCACCAGCTGGTACGAGGGGGTGAGGGCGACGGCGGCGACCCGGCCGGTCAGCGGGCCGATCCGGGCGGCCAGCAGGGTGGCGCGGCGGTCGAGTTCGGCGTAGCCGAGGGTGGAGTCGCCGAGGGCGAGCGCGGGGGCGTCCGGGCGCAGGGCGACCTGTTCGGCGAAGCGTTCGAGCAGGGTCCGGCGGACGGCGGGCAGGGCGGGGCCGGTGGCGCGGGCGAGCAGGGCGGTGCGTTCGTCGCGGTCGAGCAGCCAGTCGCCGTGGGCGGGGGTGAGCGGGTCGGTGGTGGCGTGGGTGAGCAGAGTGCGGTAGCGGCGGGCGAGGGCGTCGGCGGTGGCCCGGTCGAAGAGTTCCAGGTCGTAGGAGAAGGAGCAGGTCAGGCCGTCGGCGGTGCGCCAGCAGTCGAGCAGCAGGTCGGCCTTGGCCCGGGCGAAGCCGGAGTCCAGCGCCATCAGTTCGACGCCGGGCGGGAGTTGGGGTCGGGCGGTGTCGGCCTCGGTCTGGCTCTGCAGGATGAACAGGGTGCGGAACGGCAGTTCGCCGGGTCCGGCGCCCTGGTCGGCGGCCAGCCGTTCCAGCGGTACGTCCTGGTGGGCGAGGGCGTCCATGGTGGCGGCCCGGACCCGGCGCAGCACGGTCCGGAAGTCCGGTTCGCCGGTGAGGTCGGCGCGGATCACGGCGGTCCGGGTGAAGTAGCCGATCAGCGCTTCGAGGGCGCTCTCGCCGCGGCCGGCGAGCGGGGTGCCGACGGTGAAGTCGTCCTGTCCGCTCCAGCGGCCGAGCAGGATCTGGTAGGCGGCGAGCAGCACCATGTACGGGGTGCAGCGTTCGGTGCGGGCCAACCGGTCCACGGCGGCGGTCAGTTCGGGGCCGAGGTGGAGGTCGGTGAAGCCGGCCGGGTGGGTGG
>NZ_JAIZ01000684.1:0-910 GCF_000710465.2 Kitasatospora sp. MBT63
GGGCCGGGGGTCGGGGGGCCGTCCTCGGGCGTCCTGGTGTCGCCGTCGCCCTGCCGGCCCAGCTTCGGCACGTCCGCTCCTCGCCGCCCCTGGTGGCCGCGCCGGCCACGGTCCGTTCCCGTCTGCCCCCACCTTGCCCGATCGAACGGCCCGATGCATATGTACGGGGCGGTGGACCTGCGGTTACGTCTGGGACTCGGCGGCGCGCGGGCGCCTGGCGCGGGCCAGTTCGAACAGCACCGGGAGCACCGAGAGCAGCACGATGCCGAGGCAGATGAACTCGATGTTGTCCCGGACGAAGGCGATCCGGCCGAGGAAGTAGCCGAGCACGGTGATCCCGGCGCCCCAGAGCACGCCGCCGATCACGTTGTAGAGGACGAAGGTGCGGTAGGTCATCCGTCCGACGCCGGCGATGACCGGGGTGAAGGTGCGGATCACCGGGACGAAGCGGGCCAGCACGATCGCCTTCGGCCCGTGCCGCTCGAAGAAGGCGCCGGCCTTGGCCACGTTCTCCTGCTTGAACAGCCGGGAGTCGGTGCGCCGGAACAGCCCGGGCCCGACCTTCCGCCCGAACGCGTAGCCGACCTGGTCGCCGGCGACCGCGGCGGCCACCACCAGCAGGCAGACCAGCCAGAGCGGCTGGGGCAGCAGCCGTCCGCCGGCGACCAGCAGTCCGGTGGTGAACAGCAGTGAGTCGCCGGGCAGGAAGAAGCCGATCAGCAGGCCGGACTCGGCGAAGACCACGGCGAGGATGCCGATCAGGCCGAAGGTCGAGATCAGGGTGGTCGGGTCGAGCCAGGACGGGCCGAGGGCGAGGCTGGTCACGGTAGGGGTACTCCCACGAAGGTCGACTCTTGGCAATGGAATGGTAAAGCATTTGCCAAGTCGACCCCTCCGGCGCCCGCTGTCC
>NZ_JAIZ01000684.1:1042-1337 GCF_000710465.2 Kitasatospora sp. MBT63
CCCCCCAGCACGATCGCGGCCTCCCGCCGCCCCCGCACCCGCGCCGACCCCCGCGTCGGCCGCCGCGCCGGCCGTCCGCCCACCCGGACACCGCGGCAGGCCCAGCCGCCCCGGTCCGCCCCAACGACACTCATGCGCCAGCCCCCCCGGTCGATTCGGTCACCCACCACCGGTCCTACCGGCCGTGGGCTGCGGCGATGCACGGGAAGCGGCCAAACCACCCGTCCCGATGAAATCCCGAACCGGCGTTCCCGCCCCCGGCGGCGGGCACGCCGGGCGCGGCGGGGGGGCGGGC
>NZ_JAIZ01000684.1:1437-18663 GCF_000710465.2 Kitasatospora sp. MBT63
ACACACTCGAACCGGTCGGCGGGGCCCGTCCGGTAACCGGTCCACCTTCCGGGGCAGCGGCCCCGAGCTGCCCTTCGCCTCGAACCCGACCGGCCGGCCACCGGGTCGCCCGGTCCGTCGACCTGAGGAGAACGGTGAAGCTCAAGCATCTCGTCCGCCGGATATCCGGCACCGTGGCCGTGGCCCTGGCCTTGGCCCTGCCGACCGTCACCGGCACGGCCGAGGCCGCCGCGGCGACCGGCGCCGACGCCGCCGCGCTGGCCGCCGCGAACGTCGGGAAGAGCGCGGGCACCTGCGCCGACCTACCGACCACCAACAGCCTCGGCGGCGACCAGTTCCTGACCAGCTGCTCCGGCGGCTACAGCGGCGGCCCCGAGTACTGGTGCGCCGACTTCGCCAAGTGGGTGTGGCAGAAGTCCGGGTTCGCCGTCCAGGGCCTCGACGCCTCCGCGGCGAGCTTCCGGTCGTACGGGCTGGGCCACGGCACCCAGCACACCTCGCCCTCGTACCGGCCGAGCCCGGGCGACGCGTTGGAGTACGGCGCGCCCGACGGCGACATCCACCACGTGGCGATCGTCACCGCGGTCGACGCCGACGGCTCGATCGTGACGGCCAACGGCGACTGGAACGGCAGACACGACGCCGGTTCGATGGCGGAGTTCGCGAAGAGCTCCCAGGTGGTGTCGATCACCATCCCGGCCGCGGAGACCGCGGTCGGCAGCGTCCCGGGGTCGGTCGACCCGGCGAACGGCTACTACATCGCCGGCTACACCTCGCCGTCCACGGTGAGCGGCAACCCGTACACGCCGACCGCGGTGTGCGGATCCGGCTTCGGCGTGGTCGACTCGCACGGCCTCGACGGCGCGCAGGTCTACCTGCTCTACAACGCCACCACCGGCCAGAACTGCGTGACCACGCTGGTGGACCGGCCCGCCGGGCCGGTCCCGCTGAACGCGACGCTGAGCGTCCAGGACGGTGCCTCAGCGAGCGACCCGGGCAACTTCGCCTCGTACGCCGGGCCGGTGCGGCTGGCCGCGCCGGGTGCCTGCGTGAAGTGGGGCGGCAGCTACGGGTCCACCTCGTGGACGAGCGACTGGAGCCACTGCGGCTGATGACGCCGTCTCCGGTCCGGGCCCGGGCGCAGCGCGCGTCCGGGCCCGGAGCTGTGCTCAGAGCCCGTAGCGCTCGACGATCTCCCGGTGCCGGGCGGTGTCCAGTCCGCCGGCCTCGGCCAGGTCCAGCCAGCTGAGCGGGTGCGGCCAGCCGGCCGTCAGCGCCAGCAGCAGGGCGTCGGCCTCGGCGGCGGAGGCGGTCGGCGGCACCCCGAGCGCGGCGTAGATGCCGGGCAGGCCGTCGCCCTCGCCGCCGTGGTCCGCCGGGTCGGTGACGGCGTAGTGGTCACCGCTGTAGGCCCAGACGCCGTAGCCCTCGGCCTGCAGGGCGGTGCGCAGCGCCACCCAGTGCTCGTCGCCGGGCCAGGCGCCGTCCAGCCAGTAGGTGGTGTACCCGGCCGGGTCGAGCAGGGTGAGCAGCTCGAAGGTGGGACGCCAGCGTTCCTTCTCCTCGTCGGTGCCGGGCGGGTCGTTGAGCACGGCCGGGCCGAAGACCACGACGTCCCGGTGGTTGAGCGGGAGTTCGTCGCCGAGCACGGGCAGCACCCGGGCGGTGGCCGGGCCGGTGCGGATCGCCGGGAACTCGGCGGTGGAGCCGTTGGCGCGGGTCGCCCGCAAGGTGACGATCTGCCACTCCTCGTCGACCGGGCCCGACGGCCGGTCGAACTCGATGCCGATCCGGGCGCCGACCGAGCGGACGGTGTCCCAGTCCCGGTTGGCGGTGGCGGCGGTGATCAGGTGCCACAGGTCGGGTTCCTGCACGGCCCGGTGCAGGTCCCCGGGCCCGGCCTCGCCGTCCGGCAGCGCGTGCTCCAGCAGCTCCAGGTAGATCCGCTGGGCGGCCGCGTGGTCGCCGGTGCGGGTGGCCGCGGTGGCCGCCAGGCGCCGGGTGTTGATGGCGTCCGGCTCGTGCGCGAGCACGCCCGCGCAGTGCTCGCCGACCTCGGCCCAGCGGCCCTCGGCGGCGGCCCAGCGGGCGCGCAGCCAGTGCGCGTCGGCGGGTTCGGCCGCGAGCAGGCGATCGGCCAGCCGGCGTACGCCGTCGCCGTCGCCGGCCTCGATCAGCATCGAGCCGAGCATCCCGGCCGCGTGGTCCTGGCCGCGGCCGGCCTCCAGTTCGGCCCACAGCAGGTCGGCGGCGGCCCGGCCGTGGCCGAGCATGCCCAGTACGCCGGCCAGGTTGGCGACCACCGCGGGGGCGTCCGCGGGGAGTTCGGCGCGGGCGGCGGCGAGCAGGTCGGCACCGGTCTCCGCGGCGGGGGTGTGCTCGGCCAGCCAGTCCACCAGATCGGCGGCGGGGACCGGGAGTTCGGCGACCGGCAGGGCCTCGGCGGCGGCGCGCAGTGCGGCCAGCCGGTCGGCGACACCGTCGTCGGTGCGGCGCAGCAGGGCGAGCTTGCGCTCGCCGGTGGCGGCCAGGGTGAGGGCCACGGTACGGGCGCCGCGGGCGACCGCGAGGCGGCCGGCGATCAGCGCCAGGTCGAGGCAGGGGCGGTGGGAGCCAGCGGTGTCCAGGTGGCCGGTCCAGCGGGCGAGGCGGGCGCCGAGGTCGGCGTCGTTGGCCAGCTCGCCGTGCGGCAGGGCGCCGGCCTCGGCGAGGAGTTCGACGGCGCGGGCCCAGCGGTGCCGGATGTCGGCGTACCGGTCGGCCTCGTCGGCCGGCGGCAGCAGGTCGAGGGCGGGGCCGGTGCGGCCGAGGGCGGCCAGGTTGAGGGCGCGGCCGGTGGCGAGCTTGCGGCGGTCGTCGTCGTCGAGCCGGTTGCGGCCGGCGACGTAGGCGTGCTCGGCGGTGTCGTAGGCGTCGAGGGCGTCCTGGTGGCGGCCGAGCCGGTGCAGGGCGGAGGCGCGGCTGTGGCCGAAGGAGAGCGAGACCTGCTCGCCGGCGGCCTGGATCCTGGCCTGGGCGCGGTCGAGGTGGCCGAGTGCCTCCTCGCAGCGGCCGTCGTCCTCCAGGGTGTCGGCGTACTCGCGGGACAGGCAGTCGAAGCAGGCGCGGGCGGGCTCGACCCGCTGCAGGGTCTCCTCCAGGACGGCGAGGCGCTCGGGGACGTAGCCGGGGCCGTCGATGTTGGCGTGGCAGATGGTGAAGTCCTGGACGGCGCAGACCGACTGCGGGCAGGAGGCGGTCTCCTCGCGGTGGGCGAACTCCAGCAGCGAGACGGCCTCGGCCATCGCCGCCTCGCCCTGGTGGCGCTTGTTGAGGAGGTTCTGCAGCCGCCAGTGGCGCAGGAAGACCTCGACCCAGGGCAGGCCGAGGGCGCGGGCGGAGGCGAGCGCCTCCGGGTACATCGCGTCGAGCTGTTCGTTGCGGCCGTCGACGGCGTGGCCGGCGATCTCGGCGAGCGCGGTGGCCAGCCGGTGCTGGCCGGCTTCGTTCAGCTGCCGGTGGGTGTCGTGCACCCAGCCCCAGATGTCGGTGGTCATGCCTGGTTCCCCCCGTGGTGCGGTGCGGCCGCCGGGTGCGCGGCTCGTTCGGTGGTGCGGCGGACGCGGCTCATCGGGGCGCGCCCGGTGGCTCGTCCGTGGCCGGCGGGTCGGCCGGTCCGCCCTGCGGCCCGGGGCGCGGGCCGGGTACGGCGAGCGACTCGGGTACGGCGAGGCCCTCGGGCATCGCCGCGGTGAGCGCGGACACCGCGGTGCCGATGCCGGCCAGGGCCGCGGTCAGGTCGCCGGCCGCCGGGCCCGCCGCCGAGGCCATGATCACCTTGAGCGAGCGGAGCAGCGCCGCGGCCGTGGTGCTGCCGGTGTGCCCGGCCCGGTAGGCGGTCAGCAAGTCCTGCACGGCGGGCGAGGCCAGGTTGAGGTACAGCCGGGCCTTGACGGTGCCCTCGGTGCGGGCGGTGAACGCGCGGGCCAGGCGCAGCGCGGCGGACGGGATCCGGGCGTCGGCCTGGTCGTCCTCGATCCTGGCCTTCAGCTCGGCCTCCCGGTCGGGGACCAGCACCAGTGGCAGGCCGGGCGGGTCGAACCGGGCGGCGACCAGTTGCTCGCCCTCGTCGGTGAGGGCGGCGCCGAGCCAGGCGCTCTCCTCGGCGGGCAGCGGGTGCAGCGGGTCGCGGAACAGCTCGCGGTTGCCGCTCTCGCTGCCGAGTTCGACGATCCGGCACTCGCGCAGCTGCGCGTAGCGGCGCAGGAAGGGGAGCACGGCGTACCGGTCGCCGCGGGCGATCGGCACCTGCATCGCGCGGTAGAGCATCTCCTCGAAGCCGCCGCCGCTGCCGAGCGCGACGTGCACCGCGCCGCCGCCGGCGGCGCGCAGCGCACCGGCCGTCAGGTCGCCCTGTGAGGTGGGCACCGGGACGTCGTCGGCGAGCAGGGTGAACAGCCGGTCGTCGCAGAGCGCGGCGCCGAGCAGGTCCTGGCCGTGCCGGGCGAGGATCCGCCGCCAGGCGGCGGGGTGCAGCCGGGCGGTCTCGTAGAGGCCGTCGACGATGGCGTCGGTGAGGGCCTGCTGGAGGGCGCGGTAGTGGTCGTCGCGCTGGAGGTCCTCGCGGCTGGCGGTGGGGGTGAGCCGGGTCGACTCGACCACGCCGCCGATGAAGCCGGCCCAGCCGGGCAGCAGGTCGCGGGCGTCGTCGGAGAGCAGCATGCCGCGCAGGTAGACGGCGAGGTCGCGGTTGTCGCTGGACCCGTAGGTGCCGCCGTCCTGCACCCAGAGCAGGCCGACGGCGTCGGTACGGCCTTCGACCGGGCGCAGCGGGAAGGCGGTGAGCGGCTCGAAGCGGCGGCCGAAGGCGGCGGCGAAGCGCATCCGGGCGGCGTGGGTGTCGTCCTGGTCCGGTCCGCGCCAGGGCACCGGGACGCCGTTGACCGGGGTGTCGTCCTCGCCGACGTGGACCGGGACCGGCAGCAGCACGCAGTACCGGGCGAGGACCTCGCGCAGCGCGTCCTCGTCGGCGAGGTGGGCGTGTTCGGGCTTGAGCCGCAGCTCGACGGCGGTGCCGGCGACCGGTCTCGGGGCGGCGGGCTCGACGCTGTACTGCTCGCCGCCGCGGCTGCGGTAGCGGTGGCCGAGGTGCGGTTCGCGGTGCGAGGTGGTGGTGACGGTGACTTCGTCGGCGACCGAGAAGGCGGACAGGAAGCCGAGGCCGAAGGCGCCGATCAGGTCCTGGTTGCCGGTGAGTTCGCGCAGCATCCTGGTGTAGCCGGTGCCGACGGTGGCCAGGTAGGCGTGGATCTCCGGCTCGGTGAGGCCGGCGCCGGTGTCCTCGATCACGACGGTGCGCCGGGCCGGGTCGCCGCTGACCCTGATCAGCTGTGCCGCGGTGTGGTCCGGGTCCTCCAGCCTGCGGCGGGTGTGCGAGTCGTGGGCGTTCTGCACCAGTTCGCGCAGGGCGACCAGCGGGGTGGAGTAGAGGTGGGTGGCGAGGACGCTCACCAGGCCGCCGAGATCGACCTCGGTCGTACGCAGATTGTCGGCGGCGGGGAATTCACCGGCGGGCCCGTGGCCGGGCGGCAGACCTTGAGACATGAGGCCCCAGTCTGCCAGTACGACTATCAGTCGACCAGCGCTTTCCGCGGCCGCACTCCGAGCACGCTCCGGTCAACGTGGAGTTGACGTGCGGGCCAACGCCCGGCCACCGCGCCAGGTGGGGGCGGACACCGCCGTCCGGGGGATTCCGGACGGCGCCCGTACCTTTCGGACGCGTCGGCCGTTAGGGGTTTATCCGATATCCGTGACACCTTCGAGCGAACCGGGCGGCCAGGGCTGGAAGCCAATAGGCCGTCCGGGCAATCATGATGACGCGACGTCAGTTCCGGCGCGCCCGGGGCGGCCAACCCCAGGGCGCCATATTTCGCATCAGCAAGCTTGGAGACCACCGTGTCCCGAATTCGTGCCGCCGCCGCCGTCACCGCTCTCGGAGCCTTCCTCCTCGCCGGAATCAGCACCGCCCAGGCCGACAACGGCGCCGGCGCCGAGTCCGGCTCCAACAGCACCGTCGTCAGCAACACCGGCTCCGGCAACGTCGTTGGCAGCGTGCTGGGCAACGCCAACGGCACCCAGCAGACCGCCACCGGCTCCGGCGGCAGCAACCAGAACAACAGCCTCGGCGTCACCGGCAACTCCGGCGCCATCGGCACCCTCCAGGGGAACGGCAACCTCGCGCACCACGTCTACTACCCGTTCGTCCTCTACTAGGCCGCGACCGCGCCGCCCCTTCGCCGCCACCCGCGGCGGCCCGGCGGCAGCGCCGTGACCGGGTGAGGGGCGGGCCGCGCGGGCCCGCCCCTCACCCCCGCACCTGCGCAGTCAGTCCAGTCCCAGCACGGCCCGGCTCAGCGCGTCCAGCCCGGGCGCGGGTTCGACGCCGCCCGCCCGGTGCCGCACCCCGTCGTTGACCAGCGCGAACATCGCGTGCACCCGGATCCGCGCCTGCGCCCGGTCGTCCTGCGGCCGCACCTGCCCCAACAGCTCGACCCAGGTCCGCAGGAAGTCCCGGCGGAAGTCCAGCGCGGCCTTGCGGTCGGCCGGCGCCAGGCGCTCGGTCTCGCTGGTCATCGCCCCCAGGTAGTGGCGGTGCCCCCGGGCGAAGTCCAGGTACGCGGCCAGGCCCGCCGCCAGCGCCGAGCGCGCGTCGCCCCGCCCCGCCAGCGCCCCGCCCACCTCGTGCCACAGCCGCTCCCGGCTGCGCACCAGGGCGGCCGCCAGCAGCTCCGCCTTGGTGGCGAAGTGCTTGTACACGCTCGGGCCGGCGATGCCCACGGCCGCGCCCAGCTGGTCGGTGGAGACGTTGTCGAAGCCCCGCAGGTCGAACAGCCGGACCGCCGCGACCAGCAGCGCCTCCCGCCGCGACCCCGCCGGACCGCCGTCTGCCGGACCGGTGCCGGCCACCGCCCCGCCCGGCACCGGCCCGGCGCCGAGCACCGCCGCCCCGAGTTCGCGCAGCAGCTCCTCGAACCGCCGCCGCGGCGGCGCGAAGGTGTGGTGCGAGAGGCTGCCGTACACCGACAGCAGCGACCAGCAGCGGAACTCCGCGTCCGCCGCCGCGGGCCCGCCCACGATCCGGGCCATCTCCCCCACCCGGCCGCGCAGTTCGCGGCGCAGCGCGGCCTGCTGTCCGGCCGGGAGCAGCCGGGCCTCGCGCTGCCAGAGCGTCCCGAACGCCCGGTGGTCGACGGCCGCCGCCGCCAGCTCCGCGCACAGCGCCGCCGGCCCGTCCGCCCCGCGCCGGACGGCCTCGCCCAGCGCCGCCAGCTCCGCCTCCAGGGCGCACCGCAGCAGCTCGGGCTTGTTGGCGAAGTGCCGGTACAGCGCGGGCGCGGTGATCCCGGCCTCGGCCGCCACCTGCGCCATCGACACCCCGTGGTAACCGCCGCGGTGGAACTGCCCGGCCGCGGCGGCCAGCAGCTGGGCCCGGCGCCCGGGCGGCCGCCGCACCACCTCGCGATCCGCCGCCACGTCCACCCCTTCACAGCCGGCCCACGAAATCGGCACTCAGGGTAGCAAGGATTCACTTGAGGCCCGCCGAGGCCCGGGACCAGCCCCTGCGGGGGCGCCCGCGCCGGACGCCGCAGTGCTGGACAGCCGTGGCTACCGGCGATTAACTTGTCCCGCGATCAGCCGCTGTCCGAAGGGAGCGCCGCCGTGCGCCGTACCGTCTTCACCGAGGACCACGAGGCCTTCCGGGAGACCATCCGGGACTTCATCTCCAAGGAGGTCGTCCCGGTCTACGAGAGCTGGGAGGCGGACGGCCACCCGCCGCGCTCCTTCTACCGCAAGCTCGGCGACCTCGGCGTCTTCGGCATCGAGGTGCCCGAGGAGTACGGCGGCGCGGGCGAGAGCGGCTTCAAGTACCAGGCCGTGGTCAGCGAGGAGTGCGCCCGGGCCGGTGTCACCTTCGGTTCCTCGGGCGTGCACACCGGTCTGGTGCTGCCCTACCTGCTGGAGTACGCGAACGAGGAGCAGAAGCAGCGCTGGCTGCCCGGCTTCGTCTCCGGCGAGATCATGACCGCCATCGCGATGACCGAGCCCGGAGCCGGCTCCGACCTGGCGGGCATCACCACCACCGCCAGGCTCTCCGAGGACGGCACCCACTACGTCCTCAACGGCGCCAAGACCTTCATCACCGGCGGTGTGCTGGCCGATCTCGTCCTGGTGGTCTGCCGGACCTCGCCGTACGACCCCGCGGACCGCCGGGCGGGCCTGTCCATCCTGTGCGTGGACACCTCCTCCCAGGGCTACACCGTGGGCCGCAAGCTGCAGAAGATCGGCCTGCGCACCTCCGACACCGCCGAACTGGCCTTCAGCGACGTCCGGGTGCCGGTCGCCGACCTGCTCGGCGAGGAGGGCAAGGCGTTCTCCTACCTCACCCACAACCTGGTGCAGGAGCGCCTCGCCATCGCGGTCGGCGCCTACGCCTCGGCCGCGGCCGCGGTCCGCTTCGCGCTGGCCTACGTGAAGGACCGCAAGGTCTTCGGCCAGGCGGTGGCCGAGTTCCAGAACACCAAGTTCACGCTGGCCGACTGCGAGGCCCAGGTGGTGGCGCAGCAGTCGATGGTGGACCGGGCGCTGGAGCTGTACCAGCACGGCGAGCTGACCGTGGCGGACGCCGCCGCCACCAAGCTGTTCTGCACCGAGTCGGCGTCCCAGGTCATCGACAAGTGCCTCCAGCTGCACGGCGGATACGGCTACATCCTGGAGTACCCGATCGCCCGCCTCTACACCGACAACCGGGTCTTCCGGATCTACGGCGGCACCAGCGAGGTCATGCGCAGCATCATCGCCAAGTCCCTGGGCCTGTAGGCCCGGCGGCCCGCGGGGCCGGACACGCGCCCGCTGCCGCCCCGGCGTTCACCGGGGCGGCAGCGGCGGTACGGCGGGTACTGCGGTGCCGGTCAGCGCATCGAACCGTTGCCGGCCTCCGCCCGCCAGGCGTCCAGACCGGCCATCGAGGCCGCCCGGGCGTGGTGCATCGCGCGGCTCGCGAGCTCGGTCGGGGGTGTGTCCATCTGCCGGACGAAGTCGCGGCCCGCCTGCGCGAGCGAGACGCCGACGATGACCGCACCGGCCAGGCCGAGCATGGCCCCGAACCCGGTGAGCAGCGCACCGGTCGTGAGCATCGAGCGATTGACGTTGAATCCGTCGGTGAACCTCTGATGTGTCGCCATACCTCCACCATCGGGCCACCCGGGCCCGGCCGCACCCGGAGCGGGGCCGCACGCCCGTGCTACCCCCTGGCGGCGCTCCAGCGCGCGCCGGAGGGCGGGCAGGCCCTAGGGTCGCGGCGGGGGTCCCGCCCACGCAGGAGGCCGCGATGTCCGAGCCCGTTCCCGTCGATCTCAACGCGCTCGCCGACGAGCACAGCGCGAAGGCGGCCGCCAGTGCCCACGGCCGCAGCGCCCATCTGCTGGTGCACGACGGGGTCCTGCGGCAGACCGTGATCGCGCTGCGCTCCGGCGCGGCGCTGGACGAGCACAACGCCCCGGTCGCGGCCAGCCTGCTGGTGCTGCGCGGCCGGGTCTCGCTGACCGTGGCGGGCCGCCGGTACGAGGTGGCCGCCGGGCAGCTGCGGCCGATCCCGCAGGAGCGGCACGGCCTGCTCGCACATCTGGACTCGGTGGTCCTGCTGACGGCCGTCACCAACTGACGGCGGCCGGACGCGCAAGGCGGGCCGCTGCGGGCCGCCCGGTGGATGGCGGCCCTTACGCCTGGTGGGGTCGGCCCTGGCCGAGCACGCTCTCGCTGACCAGTTCCAGCCCGCGCAGCAGCTGCGCACCGTCCGGCGCCTGATCGGGTGAGAGCAGCCACTGCGCGGCCAGCCCGGCCAGCAGAGCCTGGTAGAACGCGCCACGGGTGAGCTCGTCCGGGGTGTCCGGCACCTCCTCGAGCCCCTGGAAGATCGCGGACAGGCCGAGCCGGCCGTCCTTCTGCGCCGCCTCGAACGCCGTCCGCAGGTCGTCGGTGTGCGCGGCCTGGGCCATCACCTCGAACTGGGCGGTCCACAGTCCCCGGTACTCGACGAAGGTCCGCAGCACCCGGTCCCAGGAGGCGGCGAACCGCTCGCGCGGGTCGGTCAGGCCGCTCGCCCCGGCGAGTGCCGCGCCGACGGCGTTGCCCCAGTCCTCCAGCGCGGAGATCACGGCCTGGCCGAGCAGCGCCTCCTTGGAGCCGTAGTGGTAGCCGATCGCGGCCAGGCTCACCCCGGCGGCGGAAGCGATGTCCCGGGCGGTGGTGCGCCCGTAGCCCTTCTCGGACAGGCAGCGCTTGGCGCCGAGCAGCAGATCCTCACGGTTTCCCATGCGGCCGATGCTACGGGAGACCTGGACGGATGTCTCGCACGGATGAGTGAGACGTGCGAGTTAGACATCCGTACTAGACAGGCGTGCAAGACGCTCGTACAGTCATCCCCATGACCGCAACCACCGGCCGCGCCGGCCGCCGCGCATGGATCGGCCTCGCCGTCCTCCTGCTCCCCACCCTCGTCATCGCGATGGACATGGGCGTGCTCTTCTTCGCCGTCCCCTTCATCGCCACCGACCTGAAGCCCAGCGGCACCCAGCAGCTGTGGATCATGGACATCTACTCGTTCCTGCTGGCGGGCCTGCTGATCCCGATGGGCGCGCTGGGGGACCGGATCGGCCGCCGCAGGCTGCTGATGGCGGGCGCCGCCGGGTTCGCCGCGGCCTCGCTGCTCGCCTCGTACGCGGACGGGGCCGGCTCGCTGATCGCCGCCCGGGCGCTGCTCGGCATCGCCGGGGCCACCCTGATGCCCTCGACGCTGGCGCTGATCCGCAACATGTTCCACGACCCCCGGCAGCGGCAGGCCGCGATCGGCATCTGGAGCGGCGCGATGATGGGCGGCGCCACCCTCGGCCCGGTCGCCGGGGGCCTGCTGCTGGACCACTTCTGGTGGGGCTCGGCGTTCCTGGCCGCCGTCCCGGTGATGCTGCTGGTGCTGCTCGCCGCGCCCGCCCTGCTCCCCGAGTACCGCACACCCCCGGAGGGCCGCTTCGACCTGGCCGGCGCCGCGCTGTCGATCGCCACCGTGATGCCGGTGGTGTACGGGATCAAGACCCTGGCCGTGGACGGCTGGTCCCCGGTGCCCGCCCTGCTCCTGGCGGCCGGCCTGCTGGCCGGCGCCGGCCTGGTGGCCCGGCTGCGGACCGCGGCCTCCCCGCTGATCGACCTCGGCCTGTTCCGGATCCGCA
This sequence comes from Kitasatospora sp. MBT63, assembly GCF_000710465.2. Classification (GTDB taxonomy): domain Bacteria; phylum Actinomycetota; class Actinomycetes; order Streptomycetales; family Streptomycetaceae; genus Kitasatospora. The sequence goes on from NZ_JAIZ01000684.1 coordinate 12,699, forward strand.
CCTACAGCGGCGCGATCACCGTCAACACCATCGCGATGTTCGCCATGATGGGCTTCACCCTCTTCACCTCGCAGTACCTCCAGCTGGTCAAGGGCTTCAGCCCGCTGACCGCCTCGCTGTGGGCACTGATCCCGAGCGTCGGGGTCGGCGCCGCGGTCGGCGGGATCGGCGCGCTGGCCGGCAAGGTCCGTCCGGCGACCCTGATGAGCGGCGGCTTCCTGCTCAGCGCGACCGGCTTCGGCCTGATGACGCTGATCGGCCCGGACACCCCGCTCGCCGTGGTCCTGGCCGCCTCCGGGGTGATCGCGGCCGGTGCGGTCGGCTCGATGACCCTCACCGCCGAGATGGTGGTCTCGGCCGCCCCCGCCGAGCGGGCCGGCGCCGCCTCCGCCACCTCGGAGACCGCCAGCGAACTGGGCAGCTCGCTGGGCATCGCCCTGCTCGGCGCGGCCGGCGCGGCAGTCTACAAGGCGCAGCTGGACGGCCGGGTGCCGGACGGCCTGCCGGCCGGGGCGGCCCGGGCCGCCCACGACACCCTGGGTGGTGCGGTCACCGTGGCCGGGCAGCTCGGCGGGCGGGCCGGCACCGACCTGCTGGCGGTCACCCGGTCGGCCTTCGCGGACGGGATGCACGTGGCGGCAGTGGTGGGCCTGGTGGTGATGCTGGGTGCGGCGCTCGCGGCCAACCGGCTGATGCGGCACCTGCCCGCCGGCCCGCAGGAGACCGCTCAGCAGGAGACCGGACCGCAGGAGACCCGGCAGCAGGAAGGCGTTCGGCAGGGCGCCGACCGGCCGGCCGCCGTCTGAGGCGGCCGCGCGGCCCGGCGGGGCCGTCCCCACGCGGATCATCCGGGCCCCGGCCGACACCAGTCGGCCGGGGCCCTCGCCGTGCGGACGCTCCCCGCCGAGGAGCGCGGGCCCCGCGCGCCTGTCCGGTCCGGCCGGGCCGCCGACCTAGCGTCGGACCCGCACCCACCGCACTGCCGGCGACCGACCGCAGGAGGCCCGCCACCGATGCCGGAACCAGCCTGGCGCCGCGAGACCGAGGACCCGGACTACCGCTTCACCCTCGCCAACGAGCGGACCTTCCTCGCCTGGATCCGTACCGCGCTGGCCCTGCTGGCGGGAGCGGTCGCGATCGACCAGCTCACCCCGGGACTGGCGCCGCAGGGCGTCCGCACCGCGCTCGCGGTGGTGCTGGCGATCGGCGGGGCGGGGCTCGGCGCCGCCGCGTACCGACGCTGGGCCCGGGTCGAACGGGCGATCCGGGAGGGCGGCCGGCTGCCGTACACCCGGATCGTGCTGGTGCTCTCGCTGTGCGTGGTGGTGGCGGCCGCGGTGTTCACCGCTCTGATCATCGGGTCGGCGGTGTGACCGCCGCCCCCGAGGGCCGGGACCCCGGCCTGCAGCCGGAACGCACCCTGCTGGCGTGGGGCCGCACCGCCCTGGTGCTGACCGTGGACGCGCTGCTGGTGCTCCGGGCCGGCCTGGTCGCCGACCGGGCGGCGCTGACCGCGACCGGCGGCCTGCTGGCGGCCGCGGCCTGCGGTTTCCTCGGGTACGGGCTGCGCCGCAGGCGCAGGCTGGAGCGGCCGGGCGCGCTGCCGCGGGCCGTCCCGGCGTTGCCGCTGCGGATTCTGACGGCGACCGTCGTGGTGGCGGCGGCCGGCAGTGCCGGGTGCGTACTGGCCGGTCGCTGAGCTGCCGCCGAGGCCCCACAGTGGTCCAGACCACAAGGTGCCGATCACCTGGTTTTCGGCTGCCGTTTGCCGACGGGTGTATACGTTCGCCGACCGGGCCAGGCATACTGGGCCAGGTCGGGCACCTCCGTCCGATCTGCGTTCGGCGAGAACTTCCGCGAAAGGACCGGTGGTCAGGGATGTTCCGTAACGGTCTCGAGCCCTGGCACATCATCATCATGGTGGCAGTGCTCGTCCTGCTGTTCGGCTCCAAGAAGCTGCCCGAGATGGCCCGTGGTCTCGGGAAGTCGATGCGTATCCTCAAGGCCGAGACGAAGGCCCTGCGCGAGGACGACGCACCGGCCGAGGCCCAGAACGGCACCGCCCAGAGCGCGGCCGAGCAGCCCCGCCCGGCGGTCGAGCCGACCACCATCACCAAGTCCGCCGACACCACCAAGTCGGCCACCGGCGCCTGAGCCCGCACGCTCCGGAACCCCTGCCCCGCCCTCGCGGGACAGGGGTTCCGCCGTTTCCGGACACGCCGACGACAGCGTGGCCGTCCGACGCCGGCGCGAACTCGCCGCCCTCAGCAGGCGGGTGGCCCTTCCGGAGACCGAGGGCCGCCCGCCGCGGCACCGGATCAGGTCCCTGCCGATCGCCGCGGCCGCCGTGCCGACCCCGCTCGCGGTGGTCTCCCCCTGGACGAAGTCGCAGCTCACCGGCGCCGACCGGGCATCGGCCCACCGGTGTCCCGGGTGATCCACCTGGACCGGCTGCTGCCAGCCTGGGTCGACCGGTCGGCCGCCGCGGCGGTCCGCGGCACGCTGGTGCGCTACCTGCGGGCTTCGATCCGGGTGGTGCCGGCGCTCGGCGTCCCGGTCGCGCTGTCGGCCCGGCCGGCCGTGCGCGGCGGGCGCCGACGCCGCGCACCCCACCGCAGTAGGAAGGTAGGCTATCCATTCAGCGGAGACGAGGGAGCGGACAGCGATGCGCATCGGCGAGTTGAGCAGCCGGACCGGCGTACCGGTCCCGACCATCAAGTACTACCTGCGTGAGGGCCTGCTCCCGGCCGGCGAGCTGACCAGCCCGAACCAGGCGCAGTACGGCGACGCCCACGTCCACCGGCTCAAGCTGGTCCGCGCCATGATCGATGTCGGCCGGCTGTCGATCGCCGCGGCCCGCGAGGTGCTGACCGCGCTCGACACCCCCGGCGGCTCGCTTCACGAGACGCTCGGCGTGGCGCTCGGCGCCGTCACCGCGCCCGCCCCGGCCGCACTGGCCGAGGGCGAGAGCCCCGGCGAGGGCGAGGTGCGCCGGCAGGCCGAGGGGACGGTGGAGGAGCTGGTGGGCCGGCTCGGCTGGCAGGTCAAGCCGGACAGTCCGGCCCGGCAGGCGCTCGCCCAGGTGATCGTCACCTTCCGCACCCTGGGCCAGGGCGAGCTGGTCGGCCTGCTGGAGGACTACGCCGAGGCCGCCGAGCGGCTGGCCGCGGCCGAGGTCGCGGCGGTGGCCACCCACCCGGACCCGGACGGTCTGGTGGAGAGCGCGGTGATCGGCACCGTACTGGGTGACGCGGCGCTCGCGGCGCTGCGCCGGCTGGCCCAGGAGGACGCCTCGCACCGGCTGTTCGCCACCCCGGGTGACGCCGCCCGGGCGGGGCTCGGCTGATCCGGTTCGTCCGAACGGCCCCGGTGCGGGGGGCGCGGCGGCGGTGCCTCCGGCAGGCTGGACAGGTCCGACGCGTCCCGACTGCCGGGGGAGCCCATGGCCCGACGCGGAGCCCAGCCGCTGGCCTGGGTGATCATCCTCGGTCTCCCGTTCCTGATGGTCACCGTCTGGTTCCTGCTGCCGCTGGACGTGTTCGGCCCGCACCACCCGGCGCTCAGCTGGACGGTCTTCGCGGTGCTGCTGGTCGGGGTGGCGGTCAGCCTGCTGCGGCAGATCCAGATGGAGCTGATCGGTGAGCGCGGCCACCCGGTGCTGGTGATCATCGTGGTGCTCTGCTTCTCGATGCTGCTGTTCTCCACCGCCTACCTGGCGATGGCCAAGGACCCGAACGAGTTCCCCGGGATCAACACCAAGGTCGACGCGCTGTACTTCACGGTGATCACGATGGCCACCGTGGGGTACGGCGACATCGTCCCGGTCGGGCAGGCGGCCCGGGTGGTGGTGATGCTCCAGATCCTCTACACCCTGGTCTTCCTGACCGCGGGCGGCGCCGCCATCAGCCGCCGGCTGAAGACCACGATGGAGCGCCGGGCGGACCAGCGCCGCCACGGTGACTGAGAGCCCGGGGCCGGGGGGCCGCGGGTCAGCCGTTCTGGTCCTGCTGCTGGTCGTGGACCGCGGCGATCAGTGAACTCAGCCTGGACTGCCAGGCCTGCGCGGTGTCGCCGTCGACCGCGTGCCGCTTCGTCAGGTCCTTGACCAGCCGCTGGGCCTCCCGCAGGGCGTCCTCGGCGTCGTCCGGGCGGTGGCCGACGACCGCGAGGGCCGCCGTGTCCAGGACCCGCAGCAGGTCGGCCTGCCGGTCGCGGTCCTTGGGCATCCTGGTCTGCGCGACGGCGGCCCGCAGCTGGGCGATCCCGACGGCCGGGTTGGTTCTGCCGCCGAGCGACGGAGAGGCGGAGGCGGACGGGGAGGCCGACGGCGAGGTGGTGCGGCCGGGCGCCGTGGTGGCCGCACCCGGCGTGGGCGCGGCGGCCGACGCGGTGGCGGCCGGCGGCGAAACGGGGCCGCTGGGAACGGCGGCGCCGGCGGTGTCCGCGGTGGAGCCGTTCAGGCTGAGGGCCGCGGCCACCACCACGACCGCCGCCACGGCCACACCCGCACCGGCGAGGACCAGCGGGCGCCTGCTGCGGGCCGGCGGTTGCTCGTCGTGGTCCCGGTGGTCCGGCCGGTGCTGCTCGTACGGCGGCTGCGGGTGGGGCGCGTACCCGGCCTGCTGCGGTACCGGCGGCAGCACCGAGGTGCGGCGCTGCTGGTCCGGGTACGGCACGGCGGGGACCGGTGGCAGCACCTGGGTGGCCGCGCCCGCGCCCGTACCGGAGCCGGCGGCCAGCAGCTCGCCGGTGCGGTCGGCGGGCTGCGTCCCGGGGACGGCGGCCAGCAGCTCGGCCCGGGCCGAGCCGGCGTCGGCCGGGCGGCCGTCGGGGTGCTTGGCGAGCAGTCGCAGCACGGCGGCGTCCAGGGCCGGCGGGACGTCGGGGCGGTGCACCGAGACCGGCACCGGGTACTCGTTGACGTGCTTGAAGGCGATGGCGACCGGGGTGTCGGCGTCGAACGGCGGTGCGCCGGTGAGCATCTCGACCAGCACGCAGCCGACCGCGTAGAGATCCGCCCGGCCGTCGACCGCGCCGGCCGTGGCCTGCTCCGGGGAGAGGTAGGCGGCGGTGCCGACCACGGTCGCGGTCTGGGTGAGCCGGGAGGCGGAGGAGCCGGCCCGGGCGATGCCGAAGTCCACCACCTTCACCCCGCCGTCCTCGGTGATCATGATGTTGCCCGGCTTGATGTCCCGGTGCACCAGGCCCTGCGCGTGGGCCGCGGCCAGCGCCTCGCAGACCGCCGCGGCGACGCCGACCGCCCGCTCCACCGGCAGCCGCCCGGCCTCGGCGATCAGGCGGCTCAGCGGCCGGCCCTGCACCAGCTCCATGACGATGTACGGGGACCCCTGGTCCACCCCGGAGTCGAAGACCATGGCCACCCGCGGGTGCACCAGCATCGCGGCGTGCTGGGCCTCCTGGCCGAACCGGTCGGCGAACCGGGGGTCGTCGGCGAGGCCGCCGTTGAGCACCTTGACGGCCACCTGGCGGCCGAGCTGGCGGTCGACTGCGCGCCAGACCGTGGCCATGCCGCCGACGCCGAGTATCTCCACGAGCTCGTAGCGCCCGTTCAGTGCACGTCCGATCACCGGGAACCGCTCCCCTCACTCCGTCGGCCCAAGGCTCCAGGTCGCCTCGTGCATCTGTGCACGATAGCGGCCGGGCGGTGCCGCGGCCGAAGCTGCAGGCGGGACACCGTGCGCCGGACCTCCGGCGGAGGGCGCCGCCGCAGGTGCGGGGACCGGGCGGGCGGTGGACACGGGGGGAGCCCACCGACCGCCCGGAGTCTCGCGGGCGCCCGGCCTGCGCCGGATGCCGCCGGCCCGCCGGGGGACGTCGCCGCACGGGCGGCGGACCCGGCCCTGGCGGGGCCGGGTCACCGGTCGGGCCGCGGGCCCGGGGGGTCGCCCGCGGCCCGACCGGAGTTCTCGGGTTCACCCCCGGCGGCCGCCGGAGGGCGAGGGGG
>NZ_JAIZ01000685.1 GCF_000710465.2 Kitasatospora sp. MBT63
GATGAACGGGTGCACCGTCACCGGGTCTCCTTCGCGAAGAAAGCCGTGGCCCGCTTGAGAACCTCGACGTCCTCGCGCAGCCGCCGGTTCTCCCGCCGCAGCCGAGCCAGCTCCTCCCGCTCGTCGCTGGTCAGACCCTCACGCTCACCGGCGTCGACCCCGGCCTGGGTGACCCACAAGCGCACCGCGGTCTCGGTCAGGTCGAAATCCTTCGCGACCTGCCCCACCGACCGGTCACCCCGGCGGCACAGCTCGACGATCTCGGCCTTGAACTCCGCCGTGAACGAGCGGCGAGGGCGCGGCCTCTTCTTCCCCATGCTCTCCATGATGGACATCATCCTTCCGAGGCCGAAGCCCCTGATCAGGAGTGTCCGTCAAAGCGGATCAAGCCCA
>NZ_JAIZ01000686.1:0-3712 GCF_000710465.2 Kitasatospora sp. MBT63
GGCCGCCGAGCGGCGCGAACGCGCCCGCCGGGACGGCGCGGTGGCGACCGCGGTCGCGGCGGGCGCACGGCAGCTGCTCGGCCGCCTGGAGCTCTCGCTCGGCCGCGCGGAGGCGGAGCGCACCGCCGCGGAGCGGGCCAGGGCGGAGCGCGAGAGCGAGCTGCGCTCCGGGCGGGAGACCGGCCGCGAACTCAAGGCCGAACTCGACCGGCTGGTCGACGCGGGCCACCGCGACGAGGTGCTGAGGGCCGAGAAGCGGCTGCGGATCGAGCAGCTGGAGGCCAGGGCACTGGAGGAGTTCGGCATCGAGGGCGCCGAACTCCTCGCCTCGTACGGGCCGGCGACGCCGGTGCCGCCCTCCGTCCCGCAGGAGGGCGAGGAGCCGGGGGAGCCGGTGCCCTACGTCCGGGCCGAGCAGGAGAAGCGGCTGAGGGCGGCCGAGCGGGCGTACCAGCAGCTCGGCAAGGTCAATCCGCTGGCGCTGGAGGAGTTCGCGGCGCTGGAGGAGCGCCACCAGTTCCTCGGGGAGCAGCTGGACGACCTGCGGCGCAGCCGGCGCGACCTGATGGACATCGTGCGGGACGTGGACGTGCGGGTGGAGCAGCTGTTCACGGCGGCGTACCACGACACCGCGGCGCAGTTCGAGGGGGTGTTCTCGCGGCTGTTCCCCGGCGGGGAGGGGCGGCTGGTGCTGACCGACCCGGAGTCGATGCTGACCACCGGGGTGGAGGTGGAGGCCCGGCCGCCCGGGAAGAAGGTGAAGCGGCTGTCGCTGCTGTCGGGCGGCGAGCGCTCGCTGACGGCGGTGGCGCTGCTGGTCGCGATCTTCAAGGCGCGGCCCAGCCCGTTCTACGTGATGGACGAGGTCGAGGCGGCGCTGGACGAGACCAACCTGCGCCGGCTGGTCTCGATCATGGAGGAGCTGCGGGAGAGTTCCCAGCTGATCGTGATCACCCACCAGAAGCTGACCATGGAGTCGGCCGACGCCCTCTACGGCGTCACCATGAAGGGCGACGGCATCTCCCAGGTGATCAGCCAGCGGCTGCGCGAGGGGGCGAAACCCGGCCGCGCGGCCGAGGAGGCGCCGGCCGGCCGCGAGGGGGACGGGCGGGTGCGGCCCGGGCTGCCCCGGCAGCAGGAGTCCGCCGCCGCCGTCGGGCCGACGGACTGATCCACCCGCCGACACCCGGGGCGTTGGCGCCCGCCGCGCGCCCTTCGCGGATACTGGACGGGTTGTGACTCCTCCCCCTCGCGACCGAGGGGGCTTCTCACCGGGCCGCCCCCACCGGGCCGCGGCGCCCAGGGCCGACGGTGAGGCGGCGGTGCGTCGTGCGCCGGTGACCGAAGGATCACGTGGACCGGTCGGTCTGGGTCGTGGGATTCAGCGAAGGAGATGGATGTGGAGTATGTGATCCTCGCGGTCGTCATCGCGGTGCTTGCCGTCGGTGCGGTCGCGGGCCTGGTGGTGTCGGGCCGACGGCGCAAGGAGCTGCCGCCCAAGGCGCAGACCCCGGTCGTCGCGCCGCCCACGCCCCGCGCGCCCGAGGCCGGTGAGGCGCCCACCGAGGCGTCCGCGGACACGGCGCCGGTCACCGAGGCACCGGACGAGGCGGTCACCGCCGACGCTGCCACCGCGGAGGACACCGCGGTCGAGGGCACCGCGGTGGAGGAGGCCACGGTCGAGGAGGCCGTCGCGCCGCCCGCCATCGAGGTCCCCGAGCCGACGGCCGGCCGGCTGGTCCGGCTGCGCTCGCGGCTCTCGCGCTCGCAGAACACGCTGGGCAAGGGCCTGCTGACGCTGCTCTCCCGGGACCGCCTGGACGAGGACACCTGGGAGGAGATCGAGGAGACCCTGATCACCGCCGACGTCGGTGTGGCCGCCACTCAGGAGCTGGTGGACAGCCTGCGCACCCGGGTCAAGGTGCTCGGCACCCGTACCCCCACCGAGCTGCGCAAGCTGCTCGCCGAGGAGCTGACCGGGCTGATCGGCGCCGACGCCGACCGTTCGCTGAGCACCGCCAAGCACGAGGACGGGCGTCCGGCCGTCGTGCTGGTGGTCGGCGTCAACGGCGTGGGCAAGACCACCACCTCCGGCAAGCTCGGCCGGGTGCTGGTGGCCGACGGCCGCAAGGTGGTGCTCGGCGCCGCCGACACCTTCCGTGCCGCCGCCGCCGACCAGCTGCAGACCTGGGGCGAGCGGGTCGGCGCGCAGACCGTGCGCGGCCCGGAGGGCGGCGACCCGGCCTCGGTCGCCTTCGACGCGGTCAAGGAGGGCATCGCCGAGGGCGCGGACACCGTGCTGATCGACACGGCGGGCCGGCTGCACACCAAGACCGGCCTGATGGACGAGCTCGGCAAGGTCAAGCGGGTGGTCGAGAAGCACGGCCCGGTCGACGAGGTGCTGCTGGTCCTGGACGCCACCACCGGCCAGAACGGGCTGGTGCAGGCCCGGGTCTTCGCCGAGGTCGTCGACATCACCGGCATCGTGCTGACCAAGCTGGACGGCACCGCCAAGGGCGGCATCGTGATCTCGGTCCAGCGCGAGCTGGGCGTGCCGGTCAAGCTGATCGGGCTCGGCGAGGGCGCGGACGACCTGGCGCCGTTCGAGCCGGCCGCGTTCGTGGACGCGCTGATCGGCGACTGACCCGGTCCGGCGGCGGCCGCAGGCCCGGCCGCAGGCCGAAGGGCCGTCTTCCCCGGTGCGGGGGAGGCGGCCCTTCGTCGTCCGGTCGTCCGGTCGTCCCGTCGTCCGTGCGGCGCGGAACGTTACTGCGCGGCCCGCACGCGGTGCACGCGGTGGGTCAGGAGGCCAGCCAGGCCGGCTCGGCCGTGCGGGCCCGGCTGCGGTGGCAGGCGTACGCCAGGGTGCCCAGCAGCAGCCGGGCCTCGGGCGGACGGACCGCGCTCTCCCGGCAGGGGCGGCGCAGCCAGCGCATCGGTCCGAGCCCGGCCAGCACGGTCGGCGGCGCGGCGACGTAGCTGCCGGCGCCGTGGCAGACCAGGTCGAGGGCGGCGTCGTCCCAGCCCATCCGGTACAGCAGCTCGGGCAGCTGACCGGCGGTGCCGGGGGCGACGAAGAACAGCATCCGGCCGGTCGGGGCGGCCAGCACCGGGCCGACCTGGGTGCCCATCCGCTCCAGCCGGACCAGCGCCTGCAGGCCGGGCTGGGCCGGGACGTCCAGGACGTCGAAGGTCCGCCCGGCCGGGAGCAGCAGCGGCGCCCCGGCGGTGCACCGGGCGGCCAGCTCCGGGACGGCCGTCCCGGCCGGCAGCTCCGGTCCGACCGTGTCGTGCAGGCCGGGGGCGGCGCAGTACGGGGCGGCGCAGGCGCAGCCCGTCGCGGCCCGGGGGCGGCCCGGCCCGGTGGTGCCCACGGCCACCGACCAGCCCAGCCGGCCGGTGTACTCGGTGGCCGCCTGCAGCGAGGTGGCGCGGGTGCGGCGGGTACCGCGCGGCGCCGGCCACAGGGTGCCCAGCCGGAGATCGCCGAACAGGTTGTCCATGCCTCCCCCAACAGGTTCGGGTTGCCGGTGGTTACGGGACCGTGACATCGGGTCAATTGTCCGGTGTGGTGCACGTGGTGCGTTGGCGGCGCGCAGTGGGCGCCGTGCGCCAATTCGGGTGGCGCGCGCCAGGAGTCGCCTTGCACTGGCCCGCCGGATGCCGGATCGTCGTTGCTGCACGAGGTGCCTCCGTCGTCCCGAGGGCGGCA
>NZ_JAIZ01000686.1:3828-12122 GCF_000710465.2 Kitasatospora sp. MBT63
CGTGGAGCCTCCTCGGCCGACCCGGCATGTGCCGGAGTCACGCCGGGCTGACTACCAGTGAACCGCTCACGGTGCGCGCGTAGTTCACCCGTGGGGGTGGCGAAAGGTGGCGTTTTCCGAGCCATGCTCCCCCGGATGGCCGATGGAGCGTTACGTTCGGCATACGGAAAGCAATGAACCGGTCACTTCGGTGGCCGGTATCGAGGCATGGCACAGCGCACCGAGGCACGGCACGAGGCACCGCAAGCACGGCACGTCGAGCACAAGAGCCCGCAACCGTCGGGCACACGATCGGGGCCCCGGCCGGGGCCGGGCGGGATGGGCGTTCGCATGGGAGACAAGCAACCGAACGAGAAGCTCACCTCGTGGTTCACCCGCAGCGGGTGGTCCAAGGGCGAGCTGGCCCGCCAGGTGAACCGCAAGGCGCGGCAGATCGGTGCGCACCACGTCAGCACCGACACCTCCCGGGTGCGCCGCTGGCTGGACGGCGAGCAGCCGCGCGAGCCGATCCCCAAGATCATGTCCGAGCTGTTCTCCGAGCGGTTCGGCTCGGTGGTCTCGGTCGAGGACCTCGGGCTGCGCGCCGCCGTCCCGGTCTCCACCGTCGGCGGCGGGGTCGACCTGCCGTGGAGCGGCGAGCAGACCGTCCAGCTGATCAGCGAGTACTCGCGCAGCGACCTGATGCTCAACCGCCGGGGCTTCCTCGGCACCTCGCTGGCCCTGACGGCCGGCGCCGCGCTGATCGAACCGATGCAGCGCTGGCTCACCCCCGGTCCCGGCGGAGCACCGATGCCCATCCTCACCGCGGCCAACGGCGGCGAGCCGCACACCGGCCGGCTCTCCGAGCCCGAGCTGCAACTGCTCGAGCAGACCACCGAGATGTTCCGCCAGTGGGACGCCCAGAACGGCGGCGGCCTGCGCCGAAAGGCCGTGGTCGGCCAGCTCCACGAGGTCACCGACCTGCTCCAGGAGACCTACCCCGAGCAGACCACCCGGCGGCTGTTCCGGCTCACCGCCGAGCTCGCGCACCTGGCCGGCTGGATGTCGTACGACGTCGGCATGCACCCGAGCGCGCAGAAGTACTACGTGCTCGCGCTGCACGCCGCCAAGGAGGCGGGGGACCGGCCGTTCGGCGCCCTGATCCTCACCGACATGAGCCGCCAGATGATCCACCTCAACCGGGGCGAGGACGCCCTGGAGCTGATCCACCTCGCCCAGTACGGCAGCCGCGACACCGCCGGCCCGCGCCAGCAGGCCCTGCTGTACGCGATGGAGGCCCGCGCCTACGCGACCATCGGCGAGGTCAACCGCTGCGCCCGGGCCGCCCGGCTGGCCGAGGACACCTTCAGCGACTGCCGGCCCGGCGACGACACCCCGGACTGGCTGAAGTTCTTCTCCGAGGCCGAGCTCAACGCGGAGAACGCGCACTCCTTCCGGGACCTGGCCTACCACTCCTCCCGCAGCCCGCTGTACGCCTCGATGGCCTCCCCGGTGATGGAGCGCGCGGTCGACCTGTTCCGGCAGGACGGCGAGCACGTCCGCTCGTACGCCTTCAACCTGGTCGGCATGGCCAGCGTCCACCTGCTGCAGAACGAGCCCGAGCAGGCCGCCGTGATGTGCGGGCAGGCCGTGGACATCGCCAAGAAGGTGCGCTCGGAGCGGCTCAACACCCGGGTGCGCAAGACCTCGGAGGCGGCCACCCGGCAGTACAAGGGCGTCCCTGAGGTCTCCCGGCTGGCCGAGCGGGTGGTCCAGGACATCCCGGAGTTCGCCGCGACCGCGATCTGACCGGCCCACACTCTGACCGACCCACGATCCGGCCGGCCCGCGACCTGACCGACCGCCCGCCCGCCGGATCCGACCGCAGTGCCGCCGCGCCGGCCGTCCCCGCGCGCGATCCGGCGATGGTCCACCGAGGCTCCGACCGTGGAGGCCGCCGAAACTCGCATCCGAACGGGCTCCCCCGCCCCCGCAGCGAGACGGCCTCCACGGTCGGTGACGTTCCCGGCACGTCCGGTGCCGCGCGGCCGCACGGTATCGCAAGATCTGTCATGGCACGGCCGTAGTTCACGTCCTCGTAACGCGCGCGTCAACCACGTCACTGCGGTGAAACACCGAGCCGCATCGGCCGAAACCCGCCTTCGGCACTCTCCTCTTCATCGCCGACACCCCGGGTGGGCACGGGACAGGGATCCCGGGTGTGGAGCGGCTTTCATCCCAGAGGAGACGCCGATGCCGGACGGCTTCAGCGCGGGCGATACCGCCTTTGTGTTCATCTGTGCGGCCCTGGTCATGTTGATGACCCCGGGTCTGGCCTTCTTCTACGGAGGCATGGTCAGGGTCAAGAGCACACTCAACATGCTGGTCATGAGCTTCATCTCGCTCGCGATCGTCAGCGTGCTCTGGGTCCTGTACGGCTACACGCTGGCCTTCGGCCCGGACGCCGGGGCCGGCCTGATCGGTAACCTGGACTTCCTGGGAATGCGCGGGATCGGCCTGAACGACATCACCGGGACCATCCCGGTCACGGCGTTCTCGGCCTTCCAGCTGATGTTCGCGATCATCACCCCGGCGCTGATCAGCGGCGCCGTCGCGGACCGGACCAAGTTCACCGGCTGGGCCCTGTTCGTGGCCCTGTGGGTGACCGTCGTCTACTTCCCGGTCGCGCACTGGGTGTTCTTCTTCGATGGCGGCAACGGCGGCTGGCTCGGCGACCGCAACGGCGTGATCGACTTCGCCGGCGGTACCGCGGTGCACATCAACGCCGGTGTCGCGGGCCTCGCCCTGTGCCTGGTGCTCGGAAAGCGGGTCGGCTTCAAGAAGGACCCGATGCGGCCGCACAGCCTGCCGCTGGTGATGCTCGGCTCCGGCCTGCTCTGGTTCGGCTGGTTCGGCTTCAACGCCGGCTCGGCGCTGGCCGCCAACGGCGTGGCCGGCATGGCCTTCCTGAACACCCAGGTCGCCACCGCCGCCGCCGTGCTCGGCTGGCTCGCCTACGAGAAGATCAAGCACGGCGCGTTCACCACGCTGGGCGCCGCCTCCGGCGCGGTGGCCGGCCTGGTCGCCATCACCCCCGCCTGCGGCTCGGTCTCGCTGCTCGGCGCGATCGCCATCGGCATCGTCGCCGGCGCCGCCTGCGCCGCCGCGATCAGCCTCAAGTACCGCTTCAACTTCGACGACTCGCTCGACGTGGTCGGCGTCCACGCGGTCGGCGGCATCATCGGCTCGCTGGCGATCGGCCTCTTCGCCACCGGCCACGTCGGCCAGAGCGCCCAGGGCCTGTTCTACGGCGGCGGCCTCGGCCAGCTCGGCAAGCAGGCGATGGGTGTCGCCGTGGTCGCGGTCTACTCCTTCGTCCTGTCCTGGCTGCTCGGCCAGGCCATCCACAAGACCATCGGCCTGCGGGTCTCCGAGGACGTCGAGGTGGCCGGCATCGACCAGGCCGAGCACGCCGAGTCCGCCTACGACTTCTCCGCCGTCGGCGCCAGCCTCGGCCGGGCCGTCTCCGCCGCCACCGCCGCCCACACCACCGCCGCCGCCAAGAAGACCGAGGTCGACGCCTGATGAAGCTCATCACCGCAGTCATCAAGCCGCACCGCCTCGACGAGGTGAAGGACGCCCTGCAGGCGTTCGGGGTGCACGGCCTGACCGTCACCGAGGCCAGCGGCTACGGCCGGCAGCGCGGCCACACCGAGGTCTACCGGGGCGCCGAGTACACGGTGGACCTGGTGCCCAAGGTCCGCATCGAGATCCTGGTCGAGGACGACGACGCCGAGCAGCTGATCGACGTCGTGGTCAAGGCGGCCCGCACCGGCAAGATCGGCGACGGCAAGGTCTGGTCCGTCCCGGTCGAGACGGCGGTCCGGGTCCGGACCGGCGAGCGCGGGCCCGACGCGCTCTAGCGGAGCCCGGCGGCTCCCGCCGGACCGGCCCGCGCTGGTCCGACGTGATCTGCCGGCCAGGCCCTACCATTCAGCACAATCGGCCCCAGGCGGACCTGCCCACAGCAGGTCCGCCGCAGGCGTATCCGGCAGCGTCGCCGACGCGTACGCGGGGCACCGTCGCCGAGGCGCGTGAGGCACTGCCGCCGCAGGCGTACCAGGCACCCGCTTGCCACACGGATGGGGACCACGACGTGACCACGACCGACACCCACCCCTCCGGCCCGGCCCGCCCGGGCGACGACCACGGCGCGGACCGCGCCCGGCTGCTCGCCGACCCGGCGCTGTCCGGCGCCGAACGCCGCACCGCGCTGGCCGGGCTGACCGACCGCTGGCTGACCGGCCTGCACCGCAAGGCCGGCGCCCCGCCCGGCACCGCGCTGGTCGCGGTCGGCGGCTACGGCCGCGGCGAACTCTCCCCGCGCAGCGACCTGGACGTCCTGCTGCTGCACGACGGCGCCCTCGACCCCGAACTGCCCGAACGCCTCTGGTACCCGGTCTGGGACTCCGGCGCCGCCCTCGACCACTCGGTCCGCACCCTCGCCGAGGCCCGCGCGGTCGCCGCCGAGGACCTGAAGGCACAGCTGGGCCTGCTCGACGCCCGGCACGTCGCGGGCGACCCGGAGCTGACCGCGGCCCTGCGGTCGGCCGTCCTCGCCGACTGGCGGGCGGCCGCGCCCACCCGCCTGCCGGAACTGCACGAACTCGGCCGCGCCCGGGCCGAGCGGCACGGCGAGCTCTCCTTCCTCCTCGAACCCGACCTCAAGGAGGCCCGCGGCGGCCTGCGCGACGTGGTGGCGCTGCGCGCCATCGCCGCCACCTGGCTGGCGGACGCCCCGCGCGACGGCCTGGAGGCCGCCGCCGCCCGGCTGGCCGACGTCCGCGACGCCCTGCACCTGGTCACCGGCCGGGCCACCGATCGGCTCAGCCTCCAGGACCAGGACCAGGTCGCCGCCCGGCTCGGCGTACTCGACGCGGACACCCTGCTCCGGCAGGTGTACGAGGCCGCCCGCACGATCACCTACGCGGGCGACGTCACCTGGCGCTCGGTCGACCGGATACTGGCCGCCCGCAGCGGCCGGGGCCGCCGGATCGCCCGCTTCGCCTTCCCGTTCGCCGGCGCCGGCCGGACCGGCGGCCAGCCCGCCAGGGGCGCGGTCGAACGCCGGCCGCTCGCCGAGGGCGTGGTGGAGCAGGACGGCGAGGCGGTGCTCGCCCAGGCGGCCCGTCCGGCCCAGGACCCGGTGCTGCCGCTGCGCGCGGCGGCCGCCGCCGCCCAGGCCGGGCTCACCATCTCGTACGCCACCGTGCGGCGGCTGGCCGCCGAGACCAGGCCGCTGCCGGTGCCGTGGCCGGACGAGGCCCGCGAGCAGCTGGTGACCCTGCTCGGCGCCGGGGAGGCCTGTCTGCCGGTCTGGGAGGCGCTGGAGGCGGAGGGCCTGGTCAGCCGGATGCTGCCGGACTGGGAGCGGGTCCGCTGCCGCCCGCAGCGCAACGCGGTCCACCGCTGGACGGTCGACCGGCACCTGATCGAGACGGCGGTCAGGGCCGCCGCGATGACCCGCCGGGTGGCCCGGCCCGACCTGCTGCTGGTCGCCGCGCTGCTGCACGACATCGGCAAGGGCTGGCCGGGCGACCACTCGGAGGCCGGCGAGGTGATCGTGCGCGACGTGGCGGCCCGGATGGGCTTCGACCGGGCGGACACCGAGACGCTGGCCCTGCTGGTCAGGCACCACCTGACCCTGATCGACACGGCGACCCGGCGGGACCCGGACGACCCCGCCACCGTCGACCTGATCACCAAGGTGGTGGGCGGCCTGCCGCAGCTGGAACTGCTGCACGCGCTCACCGAGGCGGACGCCACCGCGACCGGTCCGGCGGCCTGGAGCAGCTGGCGGGCCTCCCTGGTGTCCGGCCTGGTGGCCCGCGCGGCCGCCCAGCTGGCAGGCGACGCCGGCTTCCCGGCCGACGCCGAGCCGACCGCCGACGAGGAGCGCCTCGCCGTCGAGGCCGCCCGCACCGGCGGCCCGGCGCTGGCCCTGCACGCCGAGACCGACCACGAGGCGCCGGCCACCGAACCGATGGGAGTCGAGCTGACCCTCGCCATCCCGGACCGCCCCGGCCTGCTGGGTACCGTCGCCGGGGTGCTCGCCCTGCACCGGCTGCGGGTACGCGCCGCGAGCCTGCGCGAGCTCGACCCGGTCGGCGCCGGGCCGGTGCTGGTGATCTCCTGGACGGTCGCCGCCGAGTACGGCGAGCTGCCCGAGACCGCCCGGCTGCGGGCCGACCTGCGGCGCGCGCTGGAGGGCTCGCTGGACGTGTCCCGCAAGCTGGCCGAGCGGGACGCCGCCGCGCCGCGCCGCCGGGGCATCACCACCCCGCCACCGGTGGTCGCCGTCGCCCCGGGCGCCTCGCGCAGCGCCACCATCCTGGAGGTCCGCGCGCACGACGCCCCCGGGCTGCTGCACCGGATCGGCCGGGCGCTGGACGCGGCGGGCGTGCGGGTGCGGACCGCGCACGTGTCCACCCTGGGCGCGGACGCCGTCGACGCCTTCTACGTCACCGACCCGGCCGGCCGGGCGCTGAGCACCGAGCGGGCCCGCGAGGTGGCCCGGGAGGTGCAGCAGGCACTGGCCTGAGCGGGGACACCTGGGGCGGTGCCCGTGGGCGGGCGGGCCCGGGGACGGACCTGCCGCTGCTGACGGAGGTGCTGGTCAGTGCGGTGCCCGCCGGTCGGGGGACCGCGCGCTGGGACGGGGTGGAGACCGTTCGGCGGGTGGGCGGATACCCTGGGGGCGACGACAGTACCCGTAACCGATGCCGCAAGGGACCCGCGACCGACGTGTTCGACACTCTTTCCGACCGCCTCGCAGCGACGTTCAAGAACCTCCGGGGCAAGGGCCGCCTCAGCGAGGCGGACATCGACGCCACCGCGCGCGAGATCCGGATCGCCCTGCTCGAGGCGGACGTCGCGCTCCCCGTCGTGCGGGCCTTCATCAAGCAGGTCAAGGACCGCGCCCTCGGCTCCGAGGTCTCCGGCGCGCTGAACCCGGCCCAGCAGATCATCAAGATCGTCAACGAGGAGCTCATCAGCATCCTCGGTGGCGAGACCCGCCGCCTGCGGTACGCCAAGACCGGCCCGACCGTGATCATGCTGGCCGGTCTCCAGGGTGCCGGTAAGACCACCCTGGCGGGCAAGCTCGGCCACTGGCTGAAGAGCCAGAAGCACACCCCGCTGCTGGTCGCCTGCGACCTCCAGCGCCCCAACGCCGTCACCCAGCTCGGCGTGGTCGCCGAGCGCGCCGGGGTGGCCTTCTACGGCCCGCAGCCGGGCAACGGCGTCGGCGACCCGGTGCAGGTGGCCCGCGACTCGATCGAGTACGCGAAGCAGAAGCAGTTCGACGTGGTCATCGTCGACACCGCCGGCCGCCTGGGCATCGACGCCGAGCTGATGCAGCAGGCCGCGGACATCCGCGCCGCCGTCGACCCGGACGAGGTCCTGTTCGTCGTCGACGCCATGGTCGGCCAGGACGCGGTCACCACCGCGCAGGCCTTCCTCGAGGGCGTCGACTTCACCGGCGTGGTGCTTTCCAAGCTGGACGGCGACGCCCGCGGTGGCGCCGCGCTCTCGGTGGCCCACGTCACCGGCCGCCAGATCATGTTCGCCTCCAACGGCGAGAAGGTCGACGACTTCGACGCCTTCCACCCGGACCGGATGGCCTCGCGCATCCTCGGCATGGGCGACATGCTCAGCCTGATCGAGAAGGCCGAGCAGACCTTCTCCCAGGCCGAGGCCGAGAAGATGGCCGCCAAGCTGCAGGGCGGCGGCAAGGACTTCACCCTCGACGACTTCCTGGGCCAGCTGGAGCAGGTCCGGAAGATGGGCTCGATCTCCAAGCTGCTCGGCATGCTGCCCGGCATGGGCCAGATCCGGGAGCAGATCAACAACATCGACGACAAGGACGTCGACCGCGTCGGCGCCATCATCAAGTCGATGACCCCGGCCGAGCGGGCTGACCCGAAGATCATCAACGGCTCGCGCCGGGCCCGCATCGCCAAGGGTTCGGGCTCGGGCGTCGGCGAGGTCAACAACCTGGTCGAGCGCTTCTTCGACGCCCGCAAGATGATGTCCGCGATGGCCTCCGGGAAGGGCATCCCCGGCATGCCGGGCATCCCCGGGATGGGCGGCGGTGGCAAGAAGTCCGCCAAGAAGGCCCAGCCCGCCAAGGGCCGCAAGAAGTCCGGCAACCCGCTGAAGCGGGCCCAGGAGGAGGCCGCGGCCGCCGAGCGCCGCGCGCTCGGCCCCGGCGGCGCCCAGCAGGCCCCGGCCCCCGGCGGGGCGTTCGGCCTCGG
>NZ_JAIZ01000686.1:12132-12254 GCF_000710465.2 Kitasatospora sp. MBT63
TCGAACTGCCCAAGGAGTTCCGGGACCTGATCTGACGGTCCGCCTCCCGCGACGCCTACGGCCCGCCGCCCTCCGGGGTGGCGGGCCGTCGCCGTCCCGGGCGGCGGGTCGCGGGCCCTGGG
>NZ_JAIZ01000686.1:12330-33263 GCF_000710465.2 Kitasatospora sp. MBT63
CGTGCTAGGAACTCGCCCGCCCGGCGGCGCGGGGAATGGCCGATGATGGTCCGATGCGAGTGAGGATCCGGGCGCCGAGGCCCGCAGACGCTGAACCGTACGCCGAGGCGGTGCGCCGGTCCGCCGACCACATCGGCCGCTGGAACCCGGTCGAGCCGGACGGGCTGCCGGAGCTGCTGGAGCGTCAGGGACCGGGGCTGCGGACGTACCTGATCGAGGACATCGCCACCGGCGGCCTGGTCGGCAAGTGCAACGTCGCCAACATCGTGCTCGGCCGGTTCTGCAACGCCGCCCTCGGCTACGACTCCTACCTGCCGTTCGCCGGCACCGGGCTGATGACCGAGGGCATGCGGCTGGTGGTCGAGCGCTGCTTCACCCCGCCCGAGCGGGGCGGCCTCGGCCTGCACCGCCTGGAGATCAACGTCCAGCCCGACAACGAACGCTCGATCGCCCTGGCCCGCAGGCTCGGGTTCCGGCACGAGGGCTTCACCCCGCGGATGCTCTACCTGGCCGGCGCCTGGCGGGACCACGAGCGCTTCGCCCTCACGGCGGAGGAGTGGCCCCCGGCCGGGCCGGACGGCCGCTGACCCGGCCCGGACCCCACGCGGACACCCGCCCGGCCGCCGCCCGGACCCGCGCTCGGCCGCCGTCGGCCTGGGCCGGGGTCGGGGGTCGTCGGCCGGGGCCTGGGTCCGGGGCGCCAGGTGGGCCGGTCGGGCTGTCAGTGCGGCTGTTCGGCCACCACGTAGCGGAACAGGTTGACCATCCGCACCGAGCCGTCCGGCCGCACGTACGGGTGCAGCGCCTCCTCCAGCTCCTTGCGGACCAGGGTCGGCCCCGAGTCCTCGACCGCGCTGTCGAACAGGCCGGTCGACAGCATGCCGCGCACCGCGCTCTCCGGATCGGGGTACGCGAACGGGCAGTTCACCCGCCCGCTGCCGGCCGGCCGTAGACCGGCGCCGCTCAGCAGCTGCTCCAGCCCGCCAGGGCCGCCGAGCGCGAACGGCGCGTAGGCCCGACTGCGCACCGACAGCCGGCGCGCGACGTCCAGCGCGCCCGCGCTCTCGCAGCGCTCGGCCGGGCCCCACGAGGCGAGCACCAGGTGCCCGCCCTGGAGGGTCAGGCCGGCCGCCTCGGCGACCAGCGCGGCCGGGTCACGGACGTAGGGGAGCTGCTCGAAAACGGTGACCAGCGAATGGGCCGCCCGGGGGATGCCGTACGCCGACCGGGTGAGACGCCCGGTACCGCGTCCACCCCCCGCCGACTCGGACAGCACCCGCAGTCCGCGGCCCTCCGCGAGCTCCCTCAGCTCGGCCTCCGGTTCCTGCCCCGACACCTGCGCCCCGCGCTCCTCGGCGAGCAGCAGGGCCAGGCCCGACCGGCACCCGAGACTGAGCACGCTGGTGGCCGGACCGACCTCCAGCCGCTCGTAGACCGCCTGGTAGAGCGGTACCAGCATGCGCTCCTGGATCTCCGCCCAGTCCCGCGCCCGGCCGTGCGACCCCGCCGTGCCGTCGGTGTCGGGGCGCTGTGCGGTCGTGCCGGCCACGTGCGCTGAAGCCATCGCGGACTCCCATCCGGTTCTGGATTCCGATGTCTGCATCGGCGTCTGTTTCGGTGTCTACAGCTCCCCCCGACGACCCCGCCCCGCATCCAGCGAACAGCGGCCGGGGCCCGGCGTCCAGAGGGGTGCGAGCAGGTATCCGCGCGCCGCGGTGGTGCGCCGGTGGGATGCGCCGGTGGGTCCCGTCCGCGCGGGCCGCCCGTTCGGCAGGTAAACCGATTCACAGTCGGCGGCCGAGTCCCCGTACCATCTGCCCCATGGCTAAGGCACCCGTTCTCACCCCCCAGGCGGACGACTTCCCCCGCTGGTACCAGGACCTCATCAACAAGGCCGAGCTGGCCGACAACGGTCCGGTGCGCGGCACCATGGTCATCCGACCGTACGGCTACAGCCTGTGGGAGCGGATGCAGCAGGAGATGGACGCGCGGATCAAGAAGGCCGGCGCGCAGAACGCCTACTTCCCGATGTTCATCCCGCAGTCGTACCTGACCCGGGAGGCCGAGCACGTCGAGGGCTTCGCCCCCGAGCTGGCGGTCGTCACCCACGGCGGCGGCAAGCAGCTGGAGGAGCCGGTCGTCGTCCGGCCCACCTCCGAGACGATCATCAACGAGTACTTCTCCAAGTGGATCCAGAGCCACCGCGACCTGCCCCTGCTGATCAACCAGTGGGCCAACGTGGTCCGCTGGGAGCTGCGCCCGCGCGTCTTCCTGCGCACCACCGAGTTCCTCTGGCAGGAGGGCCACACCGCCCACGCCACGTACGAGGACGCGCGTGAGTACGCCTCGCGGATCCACACCGACGTCTACGGCGACTTCATGACCAACGTGCTGGGCATCGACGTGGTGCTCGGCCGCAAGACCGCCAAGGAGCGGTTCGCCGGCGCGATCAACACCCTCACGCTCGAGGCCATGATGGGCGACGGCAAGGCCCTGCAGATGGGCACCAGCCATGAGTTGGGCCAGAACTTCGCCAAGGCCTTCAACACCACCTTCCTGTCCGGCGGGGACCAGCGCGACCACGTCTGGCAGACCTCCTGGGGCGTCTCCACCCGCATGGTCGGCGGCCTGATCATGTCCCACGGTGACGACAACGGCCTGCGCGTTCCGCCGCGGCTCGCCGCCGTCCAGGCCGTCGTCCTCGCCATCAAGGGCGACGACGCGGTGCTGGCCAAGGTCCGCGAGATCGGCGCCCAGCTGGAGGCCGTCGGCATCCGCGTCGTGGTCGACGACCGCACCGACACCCCGTTCGGCCGCCGCGCCGTCGACTGGGAGCTCAAGGGCGTACCGCTGCGCATCGAGGTCGGCCCGCGCGACCTGGAGAACGGCACCGCCATGCTGGCCCGCCGCATCCCCGGCGGCAAGGAGCCGGTGGCCGTCGACGCCCTGGCCGCACTGCTGCCCGGGATCCTGGAGGAGGACCAGGCGCTGCTGCTGCGCCAGTCCCGCGAGCGCCGCGAGTCCCGGACCGTCGACGTCAAGGACCTGGACGAGGCCGTCGAGGCCGCCGCCACCGGCTGGGGCCGGATCTCCTGGGCCGAGCTCGGCCCCGAGGGCGAGGCCAAGCTGGCCGAGCAGGGCGTCTCGGTGCGCTGCATCATCGCCGCCGACGGCTCCGTGCCGGCCACCGACGACCAGGACGGCAACATCGCGATCGTGGCCCGCGCCTACTGACATCCTGGTCCGCGTCCACGGACGCGGCCCGGCTCCCGAGCCGGTGGGCCCGGACCGACCGGTCCGGGCCCACCGGCACACGGACGGAGGCCCGGCCGGAGGGGTCGGGCCGCTCCGGTGGTCCGACGGTTCGGCGGGTGGTTCGGCGGGGGTGTCCTTCGGCCTGTTCCACGGTCGGACTTTTCGGTATCCACGGCCGTTGACGTCCGTTCGAATGCCGTTCGCCATCCCGTCCGTGTTCTCTGCTGAGACTACTCACCAGTCAACTGCCGGTCGCGCTGAACTAGCGGTACGGTATACGGCCCGTGGCCCTGTCAATTTCGGTCAGGCCACGGGCCGTACGTCCAACGGGCGTCGGCGCCCTGGGGCGATAGCCGAGAGTCCGTCGAATCCGGCGGACCGAGAGTTGCAGGGGGTTGGTCTTGCGTCAGATCCGAGCAGCGCAATTCGCGCACAGCTGTGTATTCCTGAGAGTTTCCTGGGAATTCCCCGCGAACGGGAACTCGTGGAACACCGGCTCTCTTCCCAACGTTGGTACAGCGTGAGCACGACACAGCCTCTCGTCCTGGCGGCCGAACTGGCCGCCGCCTGGAGCGACATCCAGGCCCACCACCAGGACCTCCCCGACCTGGCCTCGCCCGAGGCGCTGATCGGTGAGTCCTCCTCGGCCTGCGGCACCCGGCTCGACTTCGAGCGGCTGCTGCACGAAGCCGCCCACGGCCTGGCCGCCGCCCGCGAGATCCGCGACACCTCCCGGGCCGGCCGGTACCACAACAGGCGCTTCCTGATGCTCGCGTCCGAGCTCGGGCTGGCCCACCCGGTGGAACCGCACGCCAGTAGCGGCTTCTCCCAGGTGACCATGCTCAACGACACCCGGGACCGCTACTCCAGCACCATCGAGCGGCTCGACCGCGCGCTGGGCGCCCACCAGCTGGCCGTGGCCGGCGAAGGCGGGCACCGGGCGTTCCGCGGCCCGGCCGCGCGGCACGGTTCGTCGGGTGGCGGCGTGCGGGTCAAGGCCGTCTGCGGTTGTGGCCGGAACGTGCGGGTGGTTCCTTCGGTGCTCGCCCAGGCCTCGATCGTCTGCGGTGCCTGCCAGCAGCCGTTCAAGATCTCGTAACGCAGCGCCGACACCGACCGCCGCGGTCCGTACCCGGTGCCCGGTAACCGTTACTCGGCGATCCGGTACACCGCGCTCCGCGCTCGTACTCCGTACTCTGCCGCCTGCCCGTGCGGTGGGTGCGCAACCGCCGGCCTCGGCGGGTGCGACGGGCAGCAGACCACGGAGCGTGACCTCCGCCGACAGCCCGGCCCGGCCGGACCGGCTCCGGAGGGCGCGGCGAAGGACAGCGGCACAGCAGTACCGCAGTACCAGCAGCACCGCAGTACCCGTAGTGGCTGCGCGCGGGCGCAGACACAGACGCAGAGGCTGAACCGAAGCAGTTGCAGTAGCAGCAGAGGCTGTACGACTTGAGGGCGACAGCGCCGGGCCGGTCCGACCGGTGGGCGATCCAGTCGGCCGACTGTCCGAGGCCGCTGTCCACTGCCGCCGTGTGGCTGTTCGGCTCTACCGGGGGCGGGGACCCTCGGTCGGGCCGACCTGCCCCGGTATGGCAGAATGGACAGCTGAGTACTCGGCAGCCGAGCAGGACCCCTCTCTCCTACGGCTGGCGTGTCCCTTGAACGGCCGGGCCCGCAACCCCACGCGGAGCCAGTGGTCGCTCACCCACGTCAACACCAGGAGAATCCACTCCCGTGGCAGTCAAGATCAAGCTCAAGCGTCTCGGCAAGATTCGCTCCCCGCACTACCGCATCGTCGTCGCCGACTCGCGCACCAAGCGTGACGGCCGCGCGATC
The DNA here is from genome assembly GCF_000710465.2 of Kitasatospora sp. MBT63. GTDB lineage: Bacteria > Actinomycetota > Actinomycetes > Streptomycetales > Streptomycetaceae > Kitasatospora. The sequence continues at coordinate 17,422 of NZ_JAIZ01000686.1, forward strand.
GAGGAGATCGGCATCTACCAGCCGACCTACAACCCCTCGAAGATCGAGGTCGACACCGACCGCGCCCAGTACTGGCTGTCCGTCGGCGCCCAGCCGACCGAGCCCGTCCTCGCCATCCTCAAGCTGACCGGCGACTGGCAGAAGTTCAAGGGCCTGCCGGCCCCGGCGCCGCTGAAGGTCGCCGAGCCCAAGGTCGAGGACTTCTCGCACCTCTTCGCGAAGGCCGTCGCCGGCTTCGAGGACGCCACCACCGGTGTCGCCATCACCCCGAAGGCCAAGAAGGCGGACAAGGCTGACGAGGCCGAGGCCGCTTCCACCGAGGCCTGAGCGTGATCGAGGAAGCCCTCGACCACCTGGTGAAGGGCATCGTCGAGCACCCCGACGAGGTGCAGGTGCGTTCGCGCCAGCTGCGTCGGGGCCACACCATCGAGGTGCGCGTGCACCCCGATGACCTCGGCAAGGTGATCGGCCGTGGCGGTCGCACGGCGCGCGCGCTGCGCACCGTGGTCGGCGCCCTCGGCGGTCGCAACGTCCGGGTCGACCTGGTCGACGTGGACAGCATTCGCTGACACTAGACCGTCAGGTTTCTGGGCCGGCCGGGACGCTTAGTCGTCCCGGCCGGCCCTTCCTCGTTCCACGAGGCGCTCTCGGCTTTCGATTCTCGGCTCTCGGCTCTCGGCTATCGGCTTTTGGCTCCTCGGGGCTCAGGGCTCAGGGCTCGGGGGCCGGAGCTCGGGCCGGGGTCCCGTGGGCCCGAGATGGCCGGTTCCCGGTCAGCAAGACTTCCATTTCTTCTTCTTCCACCTCTGCTCAGCTGCTCAGCCCAGCAGTGCACGACACCAGGAGAGCGATCACCGTGCAGCTCGTCGTCGGCAAGATCGGCCGTGCCCACGGCATCAAGGGCGACGTCAGCGTCGAGGTCCGTACCGATGAGCCGGAGCTCCGGCTCGGTCCCGGTGCGGTCCTGCTCACCGACCCGGCCTCGGCCGGCCCGCTGACCGTCGAGTCCGGCAAGGTGCACAGCGGCCGGTTGCTGCTGCGCTTCGCCGGCGTCAAGGACCGCAACGGCGCCGAGGCGCTGCGGGGCACCGTCCTGATCGCCGAGGTGGACCCTGAGGAGACCCCGGACGACCCGGAGGAGTACTACGACCACCAGCTCATCGGCCTGGATGTCGTGCTCACCGACGGGACTCCGGTCGGCGAGATCACCGAGGTGATCCACCTGCCGTACCAGGACCTGCTCACCGTCACCAAGGCTGACGGCACGGAGGTGCTGGTGCCCTTCGTCACCCGGATCGTGCCGACGATCGACCTGGAGAACCAGCGGGCCGTCATCGACCCGCCCGCCGGTCTGATCGACCCGATCGAGGCCGACGAGGCCGGCGGCCCGGAGACGGCGGCCGGTGCTGCAGGTTCCGACGGCGCTGCCGGCTTTGAGGGTGCCGACTCCGAGGGTGCTGGTACCGAGGGTGCCGGCACCGAGGGTGGCGGGGGCGCCGCGTGAGCCGGATGCGGATCGACGTCATCACGATCTTCCCCGAGTACCTGGAGCCGCTGAACGTCTCCCTGGTGGGCAAGGCCCGGGCGCGCGGCCAGCTGGACGTCCACCTGCACGACCTTCGGTCGTGGACCACTGACGTGCACCGTACGGTCGACGACACCCCGTACGGGGGCGGTCCCGGCATGGTGATGAAGCCGGAACCATGGGGCGCTGCGCTGGACGCCGTGCTCGCCCAGGGGGCGGACGCCCTCGCGAGCGGGGAAGGTGCCGACGCTGGCGCTGCCGCCGGCGCTGGCGAAGGCAGCGGCGATGGTGGAGTGCCCGCGGGTGAGGTGCCGACCCTGGTCGTCCCCACGCCGAGCGGACGTCCGTTCACCCAGGAGCTCGCACAGGAACTCGCCGGGCGTCCGTGGCTCGCCTTCGCTCCCGCCCGGTACGAGGGCATCGATCGCCGCGTCATCGAGGAGGCCGCGACCCGGATGCCGGTCGTCGAGGCCTCGATCGGCGACTACGTGCTGGCCGGGGGCGAGGTGGCCGTGCTGGTGATGGTCGAGGCCATCGCCCGGCTGCTGCCCGGAGTGCTCGGCAACGCCGAGTCCCACCGCGACGACTCCTTCGCCCCCGGGGCGATGGCCGACCTGCTGGAGGGCCCCGTCTACACCAAGCCCGCCGAGTGGCGCGGCCGCGAGGTCCCCGAGGTGCTGCTCAGCGGTCACCACGGCAAGATTGCCCGCTGGCGCCGGGAGCAGGCGTTCGCCCGCACCCTGGCGCACCGTCCCGACCTGGTGGATCGCTGGCAGCTCGGAGCCTTCGACAAGAAGGAACGGGAGGCCCTCAGTGTGCTCGGCCTGCGGTGGGACGGCGAGGCGGGCCGATTTCGGTCCGTGGCCGATGCTGTGGAAGAATAGGCGACTGTTGTCTGTCGCTGGGTGCCCCTGAGGGGTGCCACGTGGACCGGTGCCCCCGCCGCGGGGGGATCACCGCCAGCCGATGCGGCCCGCAGCAAACCCCATTGTGACGATTTTCCGTGGGCGGCCCGTGGCGCCTGCGATGGAGAGCAAAATGAGCAACAAGCTCGCTGCTGTCGACGCTGCTTCGCTGCGTACCGACATCCCGGCCTTCCGCGCCGGTGACACCCTGAAGGTTCACGTCCGGGTCATCGAGGGCAACCGCTCCCGTGTCCAGGTCTTCCAGGGCGTCGTCATCCGTCGCCACGGCGCCGGCGTCGGTGAGACCTTCACCGTCCGCAAGGTCAGCTTCAACGTCGGCGTGGAGCGCACCTTCCCGGTGCACACCCCGGTCGTCGAGAAGATCGAGGTCGTGACCCGCGGTGCGGTTCGCCGCGCCAAGCTGTACTACCTCCGTGACCTGCGCGGCAAGGCCGCGAAGATCAAGGAGAAGCGCGACAACTGATCGGACGGCTCCGGCCTCCGGAGCCGCTTCCGCTCGGGTCGTGCCGGGCTCTCTTCACGGCTGGTGCCGTGGGGATAAGCTCAGCGCGATGAGCACGCACGAACCACCCACGGACCGCGTCAGCAGTCCCGTACCTCCAGGTGCGGACCCGCTGGCGCGGTCCGTGGTCGTTTCCGGCCCGGTCGCCGACCCCGAAGCGGGGACTGGAACCGGTGCTGGTCCTGGGCCTGCCATTGGGCCCGCCACGGGTCCTGGCCTTGGCGGTGGCGGCGCTGGCGGCGGTGGTGGCGGTGGTGGTCTCGGCCTTGGTGCGGGCACGCACGCTGGAACGGCGGCTCAGGTCGCAGGGGACGGTGTGGCGGTTGCCACGTCCGAGCCGACGGCTGGGGACGTGGACGGGACAGCGGACAGTACCGGCCCGGCCGGTCGCCGGACCGCGGCGCGGCGGGCGCTCTCCCGGGACCTGCTGTTGGTCCTCGGCGTCTGCGTGGTGACGCTGTTGCTGGTCAACGCCTTCGTGGCGCGCCCGTTCGCGGTGCCGTCGGAGTCGATGGAGAACACTCTGCAGCCAGGCGACCGGCTCGTGGTGAACCGCCTTGCCTATGCCTTCGGCGGCAAGGTGCAGCGCGGGGACGTCATCGTGTTCGACGGGACGGGTTCCTTCCTTCCGTACGCGGCCGAGCCGGCGCAGCCGCGCAAGATGCTTGCCGAACTCGGCCTGGTGCCGACCGGGAACTCGGTCTTCGTGAAACGGGTGATCGGTGTAGGCGGTGACCGGGTGACCTGCTGCGGGGCGGACGGCCGCCTCCGGGTGAACGGTGTGCCCCTCGACGAGTCCGACTACCTCGCTCCCGGCGACGCCCCCTCGACCGTGGCCTTCGACGTGGTCGTGCCGGCCGGGAAACTCTGGGTGATGGGCGACCACCGGAGTGACTCCAGGGATTCCAGGGATCACCTCGGCGAGCCCGGTGGCGGTACCGTCCCTGAAAAGAAGGTGATCGGCAAGGCGGACTGGGTGGTGTATCCGGTGGGGCGGTGGACGTCTCTCGACCGGCCTTCCGGCTTCTCGGCGATTGGGGGGACCACCGCACATGGGGACCAGGGGTAGGGGAAAGGTGACCGACGGGCCGATATCCGGTGCCGGTTCCAGCACCGGTACCGAACCCGGCTACGGACCTGCGGGGCCGGACGAGTACGGCGACTACACCGTTTACGACGATTCCGGTCCCTCCTGGGGGGCCTCTCGGGGGGCCGCCCGGACGGCGTCGTCCCCGGCACCCGTCCGTGGCCGGGCGGAGCGTCGTCGGACGGCCCAGCGCGCGGCCCGCCGCAGGCGCCGGTCACTGCTGCGCGAGCTGCCGTTGATCGCAGTGGTGGCCCTGATCATCGCTGTCATCCTGAAGACCTTCCTCGTCCAGGTGTTCGTGATCCCCTCCGGCTCGATGGAGCAGACCATCCAGGTGGGCGACCGGGTACTGGTCGACCGGCTGACGCCGTGGTTCGGCAGTGAGCCGGGCCGCGGTGATGTGGTGGTGTTCCAGGACCCCGGCGGCTGGCTCGAACAGGACCACGCACGCTCCACCGACGGCCCGGTCATGCGCCGGGTGAAGTCCGCTCTGGCCACGGTGGGGCTGATCCCGTCCGACAACGGCGACCTGATCAAGCGGGTCATCGGGCTGCCCGGCGACACGGTCGAATGCTGCGACGAGCAGGGCCGGTTGAGCGTCAACGGCACCCCGCTCGACGAGCCGTACATCGCTGCCGGGAACGCGCCGTCCCGGCAGCCGTTCAAGGTGACGGTTCCGGCGGGCCGGCTGTGGGTGATGGGTGACCACCGCGACCTGTCGGCGGACTCCCGCTTCCACATGGCCAATCCGGGGAACGGCACGATTCCGATCAGCAACGTCGTGGGCCGGGCCTTCATGATCGCCTGGCCGGTGTCGCGGGTCGGTCAACTCGGTGCACCGACATCACTCTCCTCCTTGCCGACCCGTCCGGTCGCCGCCGGGCGCGGGGAAGCGCCGGTGGCCGTCGGTGTCCCCGGCTCCCAATTGCCTCCCGGCCGGCCGGATCCTGCGGAACCTCCGCTCGTTATGGGTGTGTTGGGCGTTCTTCCGGTCCTCGTGCGCCGACGGCAGTAGACCCGGAGGTGATCGGCGGTGGCCCCGCCGATCTGCCGGACCGCCGTGTGGGAGCACCGGCGCGTCGACCGGGAGTGATAGAGAAGTGCTGGAGTACCGGGTGTCGGCCGTTCGGTGCCGTATCGTTCGATGCCGCATCGTCCGGTGTGCTGCCCGGTCGTCCCCAAGGCTGCGCTGGTGTCAGGAGTGTCCCCATCGGGCAGTTCTGAGGCGGGTTGACGGTCGATCACGCAACGTGGTGCCCGCTGTGCGGCACTGGTGAACGCGGGCGCACGGGCGTCCGCACAGCAGGGAGGAGATGTCGTGGGGGATCTGGTGATCGGTGCCCGCTCGGGCGCCCCGGAGCCCGAGGGCGCCGGGGGCCGTGGGGTCCGGTCGGCCGACGCCGAGCCGTCCGCCGAATCCGCGGGGGCCGGTACGGCTTCGCGGCAGGGCGGTCCGGCTGACAGTCAGGGCGGCGCGGACGGTTTCGAGGCCGGGGCACCCGGTGGGTCGGACGACAGCGGCGCCGGCAACGGCAAGGGCGGAGGCGGTGACGACGAGGGCGGTACGCCTGCGTCGAACCCCCAGAAGCAGCGGTCCTTCCTGAAGGAGCTGCCGATCCTGATCGGCATCGCGCTGATCCTGGCCCTGGTCATCAAGACCTTCTTCGTTCAGGCCTTCTCCATCCCGTCAGGATCCATGGAGAACACCCTGCAGGTCGGTGACCGGGTGCTGGTCGACAAGCTGACTCCCTGGTTCGGCGCCGAGCCCAAGCGCGGCGAGGTCGTGGTCTTCCAGGACCCGGGCGGTTGGCTGAACGACGAAGCGCCGAAGCGGAGCGACAGCGCTCTCGTCCGAGGCGTCCAGGACGTGTTCAGCTTCATCGGCCTGATGCCGTCCAGCAATGAGAAGGACCTGATCAAGCGGGTCATCGCGGTCGGGGGCGACACGGTCGAGTGCGAGGGCAGCGGTCCGGTCAAGGTGAACGGCATCGCACTCGACGAGCCGTACATCTACCCGGGAAACACTCCTTGCGGTGAGAAGCCGTTCGGGCCGGTCAAGGTCCCCGAGGGCCGTATCTGGGTGATGGGTGACCACCGCGGCAACTCGCTCGACTCCCGTTACCACCAGGACCAGCCCGGTGGCGGCACGGTGCCGGTGGAGAACGTGGTCGGCCGCGCCTTCGTCGTCGCATGGCCCGTCGGGGACTGGGCGACTCTCCCGGTGCCCGAGACCTTCGACCAGAAGGGCCTGTCGGCGGCGGGACCGCTGGCACCCCCGCTGGCCGGGGCGGCAGCTGCGCTGCCCGCCGTGTGGTGGCTGCGCCGGCGGCGTTGACCGGCCAATCTCCTGCCGAGCGACTTCGGCCGGAACGACGCTGATCTGTGGCCGACTCTTGCGCGGGCCTCGGTACTCGTGAGTAATCTGCTCGCACGTGCCGTGGCCCGCGAGTCTTTCGGGGGCTGTGGTGGCGCTCCGCTTCCCGGCATCGGCCGATCGGAGGTGAGTCCGACAGCGGGTGCGATGTTTGCTCCCGGCACCGGTCGGGCCCACGCGGCGGGCCGAACAGATGGGGTTGATGGCGATGAGCAGTGTGGCGGAGCGTGCGGCGACCGCGCCGGCGGCTTCCCGGCCGCGGCGGAGCAAGGCTGTGGTGCTGCAGGGGGCGGTGATCGCCCTCGGCTTCGTGATGCTGGTGGTCGGCTTCGCCGTGATCGCCGTGGACTACCGGCCGTACCGGATCCCCAGCGCTTCGATGACCCCGACCATCGAGGTCGGTGAGACGGTGCTGGCCCGCAAGGTCGACGGTGGCGCCGTCGGCCGCGGCGACATCGTGATCTTTCAGGACCCGGTCTGGGGAAACGCCGAGCTGATCAAGCGCGTTGTCGCAGTCGGCGGTGACACGGTGGCCTGCTGCGACAACGGGCAGCGGCTCACCGTCAACGGCGTTGCGATCGACGAGCCCTACCTCAACCAGGGCACCGGACCCGGTGACCCGTTCAGCATCACCGTGCCGGCGGGCAGACTCTTCCTCATGGGCGACTTCCGGGCCAACTCGCTGGACTCGCGCAGCCACCTGGAGATCGCCTCGGGCACGGTGGCCGCCTCTGCCGTGAAGGCGCGCGTAGAGGCGACGGTCCTGCCGATCGCGCGGACCGGGGTGCACAAGCGCACCTCGGCCTTCGACAGCATCGGCGCACCGACCGCGCACGGACCGGGGCCGCTGCGACCGGCGGTGTACGCAATGGTGGTAGGCGTCTCCCTGGTGGTGCTGGCGTCCGGGATCGGCTCGATCGTGTCGCTGGCCCGCTGGACCAGGAGGCGCGGCAAGCGTTGACCTCAGCCGCGCCCGTACCCGAGCCCACCTTCCCGTCCCCGTTCGCAACGGGGGCGGCGGGGACAGACTGGGCGGCCGGGCGGTCAGCAACCAGTGCCACGGCGCCACGCTCAGTCGCCGGGCTCGGATCCGCAGGACGGAGGTGTACCCGGTGCCGGTGATCCGACGCAGGGCGGCCAGGGTTCTGCTGCTGGACGGGGCGGACCGGGTCCTGCTGCTCCACGGATCCGATCCCGCCGTCCCGGACGACAAGTGGTGGATCACCCCGGGCGGCGGAGTGGAACCCGGCGAAGACCTTGAGAGCGCCGCTCTCCGCGAGCTCGCGGAGGAGCTCGGACCGTTCGAGGTACGGCTGGGACCGCTGGTGGCGTACGGCACGACTGCTTTCTCCTATCAAGGGCAGCATTTCGAGCAGGAACAGTGGTTCCACCTGGCCCGGACCAGCCGGACCGACCTGGGTCTGTCCAGGAGCGGGGAGGAGGAGCACGCGACACTGCTCGGCGTGCGGTGGTGGACGCTCGCGGAACTGCGGGCGACGGACGAGGTCGTCTATCCGGCCGGGCTGGCCGGGTTGCTGGAACATCTGTTCACCGCTGGTCCGCCGGACCAGCCGGTAAGGCTCTGACAACAGGTGCCGTGGTCCACAATGGGGTGGACGTGACGAGTTGAGGGGACGCTTGGATGAGTGCCGAAGACCTCGAGAAGTACGAGACCGAGATGGAGCTCAAGCTCTACCGGGAGTACCGGGATGTCGTCGGTCTGTTCAAGTACGTGATCGAGACAGAACGGCGCTTCTACCTCACCAACGACTACGACCTGCAGGTTCACTCGGTCCAGGGCGAGGTGTTCTTCGAGGTGTCGATGGCGGATGCCTGGGTCTGGGACATGTACCGGCCGGCCCGGTTCGTCCGCAAGGTGCGGGTGCTGACCTTCAAGGACGTCAACATCGAGGAGCTGGCGAAGAGCGACCTTGAGCTGCCCTCCGACGACGCGACCTTCGGCAACTGAGCCGCCGGCCGCCCCGGCCGCACCGAGACTGACCTCATCGCTCATGAGATGTCCAGAGCTGAGGTGGTTTCTCACTCCTGTGAGTGACCTCGGTTATCCACAGGCCCTGGTTATCCACAGGAAATAGCTCCACCCTGGCCGTGTCGGCCCCCCTCCGGCAACCTCCTGCCTCGGAGGTGACTGCCGTGCAGAAGAGTGGCAACAACGGCCTCGGTCGGTACGGGGAAGAGGTCGCGGCCCGCTGGCTGACCCAGGGCGGCCTGCGGATCCTGGAGCGGAACTGGCGCTGCGCCGAGGGCGAGCTCGACATCGTCGCGTTGGACGGGGACACACTCGCCGTGTGCGAGGTGAAGACCCGCTCCGAGCGCGGCTTCCAGAGCCCGACCCAGGCCATCGACCAGGCGAAAGCCGACCGCTTGCGCCGCCTGGCCGAGCGATGGCTCGACGAGCGTTGGCCGATCCACTTCGATCGACTGGTCCGAGCAGTGGCGACGGGCCGGCCCGGGGCGGATGCCCCCGGGACTGATCCCCCCGGGACCGAACGTGCAGGCCCCGCAGTGACGGACATCCCTCGGCCGGCGCCGGAGGAACCGACGTCCGGTGATGCGCCCGACCCGCCGGGCCAGCCGGCGAAGGCCTCGGGCCGGTCCAGGAAGCCTCGCAAGCGCAGCAGCCCCGCCAGGCCCACGGGAGGGCGGACCGCGGCGGCGGCCGCCTCGCCCGCCCCGGGGCCGGTCCAGACCCTCCTCGCGCCCGTGCCGCCCGGCGGCGTACGGATCGACCTGGTCGCCGTGGTCAACCGGTTCAAGGGCGCAGCGCAGGTCGAGCACCTGCGAGGGGCGATCTGAGATGGCGTTCGCGCGCACCTGCTCCGTCGCGCTGGTCGGTGTGGACGGGGTCGTCGTAGAAGTCCAGGCCGACCTCGAACCGGGCGTCGCCGCGTTCGCCTTGGTCGGGCTGCCGGACAAGGCACTCAGCGAGGCCCGCGACCGGGTCCGGGCAGCAGTGGTCAACAGTGGCGAGGCCTGGCCGCAGCGCAAGCTCACGGTCGGCCTCAGCCCGGCATCGGTGCCGAAGGGCGGCAGCGGGTTCGATCTGGCTGTCGCCTGCGCGGTCCTGGCAGCGGCCGAGCGGCTCCCCCCGGAGACGATCGCGGACCTGCTGATCATCGGTGAGCTCGGTCTGGACGGAAAGGTCCGACCGGTCCGTGGTGTCCTGCCGGCCGTGTTGGCCGCCGCCGATGCCGGCTACCGCCAGATCGTCGTGGCCGAGCAGACCGCCGCAGAGGCTTCCCTCGTGCCGGGTGTCACGGTGCTCGGTGTCCGCAGCCTGCGTCAGCTGATCGCGGTGCTCTCGGGTGCACCACCGCCGGACGAGGCACCCGGCATCGCCGCAGGCCAGCCGGACCCGATGCTGGCGGGCCTCCTCCTCCCCGGCATCGGAGTGCGAGATCCGGGCGGCGTGAGGGAGGTGGTGCCCGACCTCGCCGATGTGGCCGGGCAGTACGAGGCTCGCAGAGCACTCGAGATCGCGGCCGCCGGAGGCCACCACCTGTACCTGAAGGGGCCGCCGGGAGCCGGAAAGACGATGCTGGCCGAGCGGCTCCCGGGCCTGCTTCCCCCACTGACCCAGGCCGAGGCACTGGAGGTCACTGCCGTGCACTCGGTGGCCGGATTGCTGCCACCGGGCCGCCCACTCATCGCAAGGGCGCCGTACTGCGCGCCGCACCACTCTGCCACGATGCCGGCGATCGTCGGAGGAGGCAGCGGACTTCCGAGGCCGGGCGCCGTCTCTCTCGCTCACCGAGGGGTGCTCTTCCTCGATGAGGCGCCCGAGTTCTCCGTGCGTACCCTCGACGCGCTGCGCCAGCCCCTGGAGTCGGGGGAAGTGATGATCGCCCGATCGGCGGGCTCCATGCGGTTGCCCGCGCGGTTCCTGCTCTGCCTCGCGGCGAACCCGTGCCCTTGCGGCCGCCACTCGATGCGGGGCGGCGGCTGCGAGTGCACGCCTTCGATGGTCAACCGCTACCAGGCGAGGCTCTCGGGCCCGCTGCTGGACCGGGTCGACCTCCAGGTCCAGGTGGCGTCCGTGACCCGCGCGGAGTTGCTCGGCGCCGACAGCCCTGCGGAGAGCACCCGCGCAGTGGCGGCGCGGGTCGCGCAGGCCCGGGCACGGGCAGCGGCCCGCCTCGTGGACACGCCGTGGCATACCAATGCTGAGGTCCCCGGCTACGAGCTGCGCAGCCGGTGGCGGGTGGCGCCCGGTGCGCTCGCGGACGCCGAACGGGACCTGGAGCGAGGACTGCTCACAGCCCGAGGCCTCGACCGGGTGCTCCGGGTGGCCTGGACGGTCGCCGACCTCGCCGGCCGAAACCAACCCGGCCGGCTCGACGTTCGGACGGCGCTGATGCTGCGCACCGGGGTGCAACGAGGGCTCCCGCTGGCGGACCGGGTGAGCCATGGACCCGGCGATCCCGACACCGACCTGGGAAGCGAGAGCTGAGCCACTGAGCCGTCCTTCGTCGGCCGAGGCTCGCTCCCGGCCTGGCCGGAACCCCCAGTTGGCGGACCTGCTGTCGTCCCCGATCTGTCAGGAGGCAAGGTGAACACAGAGGCGGAGAGCTCGGAAACGGGGCGCCCCCGCAAGTCCACAGACCACAGCACAGCCGCAGCCGAGGCGGCGGTGACCCGACCGATGGACCCGGACCACGAACCGGAAAGTGAGGTGATGACCGAGCCCGGCTGCGAGACGACCACCGGGCCGGAGATGGGCCGGCCACCCGATGCCGCCCGGCTAAGCGCGGACCAGGAACGCCGAGCGCGTGCCGCCCTCACCCGGCTCATCGAGCCCGGTGACCCAGTGATCGGACGGTGGCTCGCGAGGATGAGTGCCGTCGCGTTGATGGGGATTATCAGCGGGCGGTCCGACCCCGCTCCGATCGGTCCCATCGATTCCCGGGGAGCACGACTGTCCGCGTACAGGGCGCGGCTTCCGTCCGTCGATCCTGACGCCGACCTGGATCGGGTGGCTGTCGCCGGTGGACGGTTCATCATTCCGGGCGACTCGGAGTGGCCGTCCCAGTTGAACGACCTCGGTGAAGCCCGCCCTGTCGGCCTCTGGGTACGAGGGACCGGATCGTTGCGTCTGCTGGCCCTGCGCTCCGTTGCGGTAGTCGGCGCACGGGCCTGCACCGCTTACGGTGCGCATGTGGCGGGGGAGATCTCCGCGCAGCTCGCCGAGCGAGGCTGGGTGATCGTCTCCGGCGCCGCGTACGGCATCGACGCAGCTGCGCACCGCGGCGCGCTCGCGGGCGGGGGGATCACCATAGGAGTGCTCGCCTGTGGTGTCGACGTGGCCTACCCCTCCGGCAACAGCCAGCTGATCCGCAACATCGCGGAACAGGGCGTCCTGCTCAGCGAACTGCCACCCGGAGAGCACCCCACCCGCTTCCGCTTCGTGCTGCGGAACCGAGTGATCGCCGCGCTGACCCGCGGCACCGTGGTGGTCGAAGCGGCGGTCCGCAGCGGCGCGCTGAGCACGGCGCGGCGCGCCCGGGATCTCAACCGGCACACGATGGGTGTGGCCGGTCCGGTCACCTCCGAACTCTCCGCAGGCGTCCACGCCCTGATCCGCAGTGGTGCCGCCACCTTGGTCACCGACGCGGCCGAGATCGGGGAGCTGATCGGATCAATGGGTGAGGACCTTGCGCCGATCGGTTCCGGGCCGGTGCTGCCCCGAGACCTCCTTGAGCCGCCCGCGGCCCAGGTGCTCGATGCCGTGCCCGCGAGCGCCGACGGCAGCCCTGTCGAGGGCCTCGCCCGTCGGACCGGGCTGTCCACGGACGAAGTCCTCCAACGGTTGTACGAGCTGAGCTCGCTCGGCCACGTCGAGCGACACGGCGCGCACTGGAGGCTGGTAGGAAGACGCTGACAGGTGCCGGGCCGACCGGACGCGACCGCGTAACCGCGCCGCAGCGGTCGCGCAGTGCCCGGTCGGCCGGCGCGTCGTTGAGTCTCTGTGCGCCGTGACAACGAACAGGCCACGCCCACCCGTCCGGATCCGCCACCGGATCGAGGGACGACCGAGTGGCGGTAGCACAATGCAGTGATGCGATCACGCTACGCTCGCATCTGGCTTCCCCATCAGCACAGGACTCGGCAGAACGGCGCAAACCAACGCATGCCCACACACCGCCCCGGACACCGGGTGCCCGCTGACGCTCGGCCCTCGGAAGGGACGGTGGCCGAAACGCGCCCCACGGCCGAGCAGCAGCCGAAGGCCCCGGCGGTACTGGGGCTGGCTCGCCAGGTCGTCCGTCCCCCGGGCCCGCAGGGCATGGCTGCCAGTCGCCCCACTGGGCCGGACCAGATGGCGGGACGCCATGCCGTGGTCAGACCGGACCCGGTGTCTCAAGCGTCCGAGGCTTCCGGTCTGTCCAAGGCTTCCGGTTCGGGGGCCGATCTGCCCGGTGCCCCACCAGTGAGCAGGGCGCGTGTCACTCCGCAGTCAGGACCAGCGCCCGGCCCTCCCCGGCCCGCGCCCGCGCCCTCACCCACGTCCACACCCTCACCTCCGCCCGCGCCGGGGTCCCACAAGGGCTCCGAGGACGCACCGCAGTCACCACATCCGGCTGCTCCGGCTCCCCCCGCTGCTCCGTCCCCAACCCTCGCCTCAACCCCTGCCTCAACCCCTGCCCCGACACCGACACCGGCATCGACACCGACACCGACACCGGCATCGACACCGACACCGACACCGGCACCGGCACCGGCACCGGCACCGGCACCGGCACCGGCGCTCGGGCAGCAGGCCCGGTCGCGTTCAGCCGCGGAATCCTCGGCCTCCGTAGATCCGGTGCTTCCGGGGACACCACCCCAGCCGTTGCCGTTGGTGTCCCAATCGGTGTCTCAACCGGTGCCGCAGCAGACGCCCCAGCCGCCGCCGCCCCAGTCCGTGCTGCCCGAGTCGGCGCCGCCGCAGGCTCCCACGGGCAAGGCCAAGTCCCTCCCCGTGGCGGCCGAGCGGAGCGCGCTGGAGAAGCTGTGGCGCACGTACAAGGAGAGCGCCGACCCTCGGCTGCGTGAGCAACTGATCCTGCACTACTCACCCTTGGTCAAGTACGTGGCCGGCCGGGTCAGCGTGGGACTGCCTGCCAACGTGGAGCAGGCGGACTTCGTCTCCTCGGGTGTGTTCGGGCTGATCGATGCGATCGAGAAGTTCGACATCGACCGGGCGATCAAGTTCGAGACGTATGCCATCAGCCGGATCCGCGGCGCGATCATCGACGAGCTGAGAGCGCTGGACTGGATCCCGAGATCCGTCCGGCAGAAGGCCAAGGCGGTCGAGCGGACCTATGCCACCTTGGAAGCGAGGCTGCGTCGTACACCGCACGAGCCCGAGGTGGCCGCCGAGATGGGTATCACGCTGGATGATCTGCGTACGATCTTCAGCCAGCTCTCGCTCGCCAACGTCGTGGCCCTGGACGAGTTGCTCCACCCGGCAGGCGAGGCCGGTGACCGGCTCAGCCTGGTGGACACGTTGGAAGACACCGGGGCCGACAACCCGGTGGAGGTCGCGGAGGACCGCGAGCTGCGGCGCCTGCTGGCGACAGCAGTCAACACGCTCCCCGAGCGGGAGAAGACGGTGGTGACGCTCTACTACTACGAGGGGCTGACCCTGGCCGAGATCGGTCAGGTCCTCGGCGTAACGGAGAGCCGGGTGAGCCAGATCCACACCAAGTCCGTGCTCCAGCTGCGCGCCAAGCTCTCCGACATGCGGTGACGTCGGGCCGACGGTGCTCGGCCGGGCCGGAAGTGCGCGGCACCGTACCGGGAGCGGGCCGGGCTTCGTAGAGTTGTAGCGTGCCGAAGATCCGAGCGGCGACGGTGGCCGCGCATCGCCAGTTGCAACGAGCAGCCCTCCTGGACGCTGCGCGCTCCCTGCTGACCGAGGGCGGGGGAGAGGCCCTGACCTTTCCGGCGCTCGCCGCCCGGACGGGGCTCGCCCGCTCGTCGGTGTACGAGTACTTCCGCTCGCGGGCCGCCGTGATCGAGGCGCTGTGCGAGGAGGACCTGCCGCTCTGGGTGGCCGAGATCGAGGCGGGCATGGCGGCCTGCGATACGGCGGAGGCCCGGGTCGAGGCGTACGTCCGAGGCCAGTTGGCGCTCGCCGCTGACCCCCGGCACCGCGCCGTGGTGGCCATCTCCGAGCTGGAACTGGACGATGCGTCACGTGAGCGGATCCGGGCTGCCCACACCGGGGTGGTGCGGCTGGTGCTGCAGGCACTGGAGGAACTCGGGCACGCTCAGCCGAAGCTTGCCGCGGCCCTGCTCCAGGGTGTGGTCGAGGCGGCGGTGCGCCAGCAGGAACGGATGGCGGCGGGCGCCTGTCCGGCGACGGCCGGCTCCGAGTGCGCGGAATCCGAGGTTGCGGATGCAGCTGTGTCCCTCGCGCTGCGAGGCTTGACCGCAGGCTGAGCCGGGTCCGGGGCCGATCCTCCGGCGGCAGTCGGCGTCGCCGCGAAGGCCCAGGCGCAGGTCGTCAGCCCGTGGCGGACCCGGGTGCCGGTGTCGGTGGGGCCTTCAGCGGTAGCAGGCGGGCCCGGCCCGCACCGAACAGTGCCAGTGGATCGAGATAGCGGTCGCCGCGCAGCAGACCCCAGTGCACGCAGACCGCTGGGCAGTGGCCCTCCGCACCGCTCGCGGCCGCATCGGTCACCGTGCCGATGACCTCGCCCGCCGACACCGCCGTTCCGACCGGCACCGTGCCGGATACCGGAAGGTATGTCGTCCGCAGCGGCGGGTTACCCGAGCCGGGATGCTGCAGGGTGACCACCGGGCGGCCTGCCACCATCCCCGAGAACGCCACCACGCCGGGCGCCGCAGCGCGTACCGCCACCCCGGTGGTCGCGTCGAGGTCGACGCCGCGATGCCCGGCAGTCCACGGGGCCGAGGGCGCGTCGAAGCCCCGGAGCAGGCCCGACCGCCCGCCGACCGGCCATGCGCGCCCGGACCCGGTCGCCCCGAGCGGGACCACCCCCGTGGGAACCACCCCCGCGGCGACCCACCCGAGCGCCATCCACCCGGGCACCACCGGCCCGCGCGTCAACGGTCCGAGCGCCATCGCTCCGGCCCAGGGCGCCGTTAGGTCGGGGGAGCGGTCCAGGACCGCCCGGGCAGTCCGAGGCTGTCCGGGGAGGGCCAGCACCGCGGCGGTCAGTAACAGCGCCACCAAGGCTGCCCGCCAACGCCGGTCGGGCGCGGGCGGCGGCATCGGCGGGCGGGTGCCTGTGGTCGGGGCGAGGGCGGGCGTGAGCAGGGTGCCGGTCATGGAGCGAGCTTCCCGACAGCTGGATGTTCTGCACAGACCCACCCCGATTCCTGTGGACAACCCCGGCCTGTGGATAACTCGCGTCCCCCACTCGGGTGAAGGTGCCCGGTCCCCACGATCAAGCGCCCGC
>NZ_JAIZ01000687.1:0-7700 GCF_000710465.2 Kitasatospora sp. MBT63
GAAGCCTCGAGGGTGAGCTGCGTCTCAACCCGGGCAGGCCGGCCCGGGCCGAGCGCCCGGCCACCTTTCGCGCCCGCCCCCGCCGGCCGCCTGCACGCCGGCAACACCACCTTCGGCCTGCCGGCTCACCAGGAACCGGTGCCAGGGCGTCGAGCAGCGTCTCGTGCACGGGGTCGACCTCGATGTCCAGGTGGACGTCGTGGCCAGTGGCTGGGGTGATGGTGAAGGCGAAGAACGAGCGGAAGTCGCACTCGCGGGCCGCCGGGTCGCGCACCGTCTCCTCGACCTGTCCGCCGCCGACGAGCCGCAGCCGGTGCCGCAGCCGGTCGGGCCGAGTTGCTGCGGTCGGTCGTTCGGCGAACCGGGCGGGAGAACGGCGCAGCGCCCCGCACCAGGATCGGTGCGGGGCGCTGCGCGGTGTGGTGTCAGATCACGCGGATGTTCTCGGCCTGCGGGCCCTTCTGGCCCTGCGCCACCTCGAACTCCACGCGCTGGCCCTCGAGGAGCTCACGGAAGCCGCTCGCGTTGATGTTCGAGTAGTGGGCGAACACGTCCGGCCCGCCGCCCTCCTGCTCGATGAAGCCGAAGCCCTTCTCGGCGTTGAACCACTTCACAGTTCCGGTGGCCATGCTGCTCCCTGGTCGGGGACGGGGTGCGCACTGGTTGCGCATCCCTCGGGTTGAGGTGATCGCCCTGGTCCTCCGACTGCTGAACGAGCGGTACATCGGATCCACGACTGCTGATCAAGAAGGTACCGAACGGCGGCTCCCCGCGCTTGGAAATGGATCTTCTGCGGCAACTCGGCCGGGTCATCGGGAGGACTGACCTGGTCCGAGCCGGCCTGCTGCCGGGCCGGGCGTCGGTCCGGTGGCGGCCGAACGGTCCGATCGGGCCCCGGCGGCCGTGGAACAGGTCACGGTGGCCCGGTGAGCCTCCGCCCAGGGCCGGTGGGCGCGTCGGCGAACTGCGCGGGGCCGTGCAGCCCCTGGCCGCTGCCGCCACCCGTGACCACGAGATCCTTGGGAACCCCCACCTCGCGGAGGACTGGGCCGCCCGCCCGCCCGCCGGGCCGGCGCCGGGGCTCGGGGCGGCGGCGCTCCGCGGCCGCGCCTGCCTGCGTGGGTCGTCAGCAGGCGACGCCGGCGACCGTCGCCGTCGGTGCTGTGACGTTCACGAGCTCGACGGATGAGCCGGTCGGGACCGCGTAGGTGATGGTCTGGTACTCGACGCCCAGCCCGAGCCGCTGGCCCGGAGGGATGGTGATCTCCCATCCGGTGCTATGGTTGACCGTGGCGTTTATCTTGGTCCCGATGGTGACCGTGATGACGTCGAGGGCTTTCGCCGAGGCGTTCGTGCTGGCCTCGTAGTTGGCCGTGTAGTTGGAGTTGCGGGTGAACTTCTGGGGCACGCTGGAGGTGTTCTCCAGGCAGTCCTGCACGACCATCCACTTCCGGCCGTAGCTGTAGGGCATGGCGGGGCCGGACCCACTCGAGCCGCTGGTGCCGCCGGAGCTGCCGGGGACGGTGGGCGGGCGCTCAGGAAGAGCCGGAACCTCCGGCCGGCTCGGCTTCTCGGCCTTCCCGATGATTTTGACCTGCTGCATGTCGAACGTCTCACCGACGTCGCCGCTGCTCCAGTTGATCGTCTCCGAGAAGCTGCCGCTGCACCCCATCTCCTCCCACTCGGGGACCAACGGGCAGTCGCCGCCGGAGGCGGCGGCCAGGTTCGGGGCCACCACTGCGGGCAGGGTGGTGAGCAGCGAGGCGCCGAGTACCGCAGCGGCCAGGGAGTTCCTGAGTTTCACTGTTGCTCCTTGAAGGTTCGGGTCGGGGAAGCGGCGACCTGACGGATCCACTGCTGGCCGGCCGCGGCGCAAACACTGACACAGCCTCAGGGTATTAGCTAGGATGAATTCAAGCCATCATGATCACAGCTGAGATGGATGAGCGTGATGGTGTCCGGCAGACCGACGAACGGAGAGGCGCCCAGTGACGGCAGACGGGCCAGGCGCACCGGACACCCTCGCGGACCGCATCGAGCGGCTCTTCCGGACGGTCCTCCGGCCGGGTGGCGAGCCGTACGGCAACGAGGAGGTCGCACGGGCGTGCCGGGAGGCGACCGGGGAGAGCTTCTCGGCCACCTACGTCTGGCAGCTGCGCACCGGGCGGCGCGGCAACCCGACCAAGCGTCACCTCGAAGCCCTGGCGCACTTCTTCCAGGTACCGCCCGGGTACTTCTTCGAGGACGAGCGGGGCGCCGAACTCGCCGACGAGCTGGCGCTGCTCGGGGCGCTGCGGGACGCCGGCGTACGCGAGGTCGCGCTCCGGGCGAGGAGCCTCTCGCCGGAGGGGCTGGGCACCATCAGCGACATGATCGAGGCGATCGCACGCCGCGAGGCGAGAGCCCGACACCCCGAGTGATCACGCCAAGGCGATCTCCCGGGGCCGGGGGCCGACACCCCGCCGGGTCCGGTCACCGGCGATACGGCGATACGGCGGGCGGTGCGGGAACGACCAACGCGAAGCAGCGCAGGCTGTGCCCCGCCCGCCGTGAGCCGGTACCGCGAGACGGGCGAAAAGCTGCGCACACCACACCGCCCGGCGGGCGGGTCAACCCCCTCCAGGGGCGTCCCTCGCGGCGTGAGCCGCCCCTGTTCCGCCGGGGCCGCGGTGCACGAGGGCTGCCTCTGAAGGTTTTGGGTGGCGGATGCTGTGCCGGCGCCGGTCGCCGATGGCATTGATGCGGCTGCGCCGGTGGAAGACGGCTTCCCGTGCTGCCTACCTGTGCGAGGTCGCTGCGTTCGGCCCCTCGCGGTAGGGCGCCAGAAAGGTGGTCAGGGCAGACAGCATCGCCTCGGGGGCTTCCTCGGCAGGGTAGTGGCCACATTCAGGGAGGACGATGCTCTCCACGTGGTCGGCGGCGAGCTTCATCGTTGCGCCGACCGATGCCCCCAGGTTCTCCGCGCCGCCTATCGCCAGGACGGGAAGGGTCAGTCGTCGTGTCTTGCGCTTCTGGTTCTGTTCGATGGTCGTATCGAGTGCGCGGTAGAACTCGAAGCTGGCTCGGCGGGCTGCCGGATCGGCGGTGAGGGTGTCGACGTAGTGCTGGACGGCGTGGTCGGGCAGTGCCTTCGCGGACTTCGTGGCGAACTGGTGGCCGAAGAAGAGGTGCTCCCGTCCGCTGATCAACTGCTCGTTGATGCCGGCGAGGCGGTTGAAGGCGAAGTGCCAGAGGCGGTCGTTGGCCTCCTGGCTGCCGAAAAGAGGCGGGGTGGGGGAGAGCCCCGGGATTGCGGCCTCGGCGACGGCCAGGCGGTCGATCCGGTCGGGGTGATCCGCGGCCAGGGCGTAGCCGGTCCACATCCCGATGTCGTGACCGACCATGGCGAAGCGCTGATGCCCGAGTGCGTCCATGAGCGCCACCATGTCGCGTGCGAGGGTGCCGGTGTCGTACCCGTCCAGGGGTTTGTCGGAGAGCCCGACGCCGCGCGGATCGACCGCGACGACCTGGAAGTCCTGGGCCAGCGCGGGCATCAGGAGACGCCAGGCGTACCAGGTCTGCGGCCAGCCGGCGTGCAGCAGCAGCGGGGGTCCTTCGCCGCCGGTGACGGCGTGCAGCCGCAGCTCGCCGGTGTCGACGTGCTGGCTGGTGAAGGTGTCGGTGAATCGGTCCGGGAGGTTCGGCGCCCGGGAGACGGAACCGGGACCTTCGGGCGTGGGCGGGCGGTCTGATGACGGTGTCATGATCATCCTTTGCGGCAGGGCTGTCGCGGTTTCATGGAGTGGGCGCGGGAGAGGGTGGAGTCGCGCGGCGCGGTGGTCGCTCGGATGGTGGCGGTGCGGTCGGAGAGCGGCGCGAACAGCATCAGCTCGTTCGCGGTGTGCGCCGTGGCCATGAGTCAGAACCCGGAGCGCGGCCGGCGTCCGTCGACGCGTGGGACGAGGTGTGTGCGGACGTCTGATGCGGCGTCGTCGATCACCGTGCGGCCTTTCGATACGGGAACCACTGGGGCATCACGCTAATCATCTTGGATCGATCGGTCAAAGATAGTTTGACCGATCGATCCAAGATGGGGGTAGGCTCGCAGCGGAGATCGCGAAACGAGAGGTGAACCCCATGTCCGGCCGGAAGCAGTTCGACGTCGGTGCGGCCCTCGACCAGGCGATGCGAGTGTTCTGGCAGCGCGGGTACGCGGACGCCTCGCTCGACGCCCTCGGGTCCGCCACCGGTCTCGGCCGCGGCTCCCTATACGGCACCTTCGGCACCAAGGACGCCCTGTTCCGCCAGTGCCTCGACCGCTACGCGTCGATCTACGGCGCGCAGTTCGAGCAGGCGCTGACGGCGCACCCTGGTGATCCGGTGCGCGCAGTCGAGGCATTCCTCGACGTCACGCTGAGCCGTATCGCCGACCCGTCGGTCCCCGTGGGGTGCCTCATCGCCCAATCCGCCGCGCAGTCACCGACACTGAAGGAGGAGAACAGCGCTCAGGTACGTGTCCTGCTCGACACGCAGCGCCAACGGGTACGCGCAGCACTGGAGGACTCCTCGGCCGACACCCGGATGCTCGACGAACTCGCCACCTTCGTGGTCGCCGTCAACCAGTCGCTGGCCGTACTGAGCCGTGCCGGAACCTCGGACGCCGAGCTGCGATCCGTCGCCCGGCTCGCGTGCACAACGGTGGCGGACACCCTCGCCCGGGCAGCATCGAAGGACGTCACCCACGACCTTCCCGGGCAATCCATGCTGTGACCCTGCCCGGTAACGACCCGTGGCGTTCAGGAGCCCGAGGAATGCCTCGCGCTCCTTCGGGCGGTCCTGCAGCACGAGCGCTGACCGCGCGAGGACAACCAGAAGGCGGTCGGCCGGTGCCCATCGCATGGTGGTGCGCAGGCAGATCGAGGCGCACGACGTCCGGCGCATTTGGATCGGCCCGTTCGACAGCAGCGCCGTCTGCGACGCCGCCGGCGGCGAACCCTTGCGCCGCAGCGGCGCCGACGCGGCCCTCGCCCTGCTGCGCCGTACCCCTGGGGGAGCACCTCGCCCGCTGGTGGACAACGGTGCGTTTCGCCTGGTCACGGGGTGATCCGGCGCACCCGCACCGCACGGCGCGGACGTTGCCCCGCCCCGCAGCGCGTGCCGCTGGCTGAGGGGGCTCGGTGCAGGCCCTCGGCCGTCTCCGTCTTGCCCGTCTCCTCCTCGGCAACATTGACCATCACCGATCGGCACCACCGACCTCCGCCTCACCCACCTTCACCGCCTTCCCGCCCCGGGCCGGCTGAGGATCGCGTCGCCCTGCTCGCCGCCTGCTGCCGCCACCTCCCCCCGGGGTGCGGTGCTCAGTGTGGTGGATTCGCCGGGTGCGCCGGACGCGCTCCACGTGCGGTGCCGGCCGGCTCGTCCGACTGGGTCGCCGTGGCTTTCTCGTCGGCGGTTGCGAGAATGAAGTACACCGGAGGCAAGGCGAGTTCGGTGGCCGTCAGGACGATCTGGAACCACTGCGGCCAGCCGTGGATCGCGATCGAGGCGATCCGGCCCAGCCCCCCGAGCAGGCAGATGCCGGCAAGCCGGCGCACCGCCCTGGCGGGGACCGGTGACTGCCGGGCGGCCCAGATCCAGGCCAGACCGTATCCGAGGAAGATCGCCCCGTAGTACCGTTCCCGGCTGTCGACGGTCGCACCGGCCGAGCCCTCGCCCGGCACCGAGTCGATGCCGAGAGCGAGGTGGAAGCCGCCGATTGCGACACAGACGATTCCCATGATCAGCACCAACCACCTGAGAAGTCTGGCCATGTAGGGACTGCTCCTTCCGAGCGACGGGGTGCGGCCCGGCTGTCTGTGTGGCGGGCCGTCAGGCGGGTCCTTGGCTGGTCCATGCGCTTGTGGGGCGGGAACCTTGCGGGGCGTTGTGCCGTCGATGCCCGGCCGGTGCCGATGTTGTTGGTCTCCGGTTGTCGGTGTGGTCGCGGGTGGTGCTGACGGCCTTTCCGGCACTGTCGACGGGCGTGCCGTTGGGTGTGTCGGTCGAGTGGGTGGCATGCGTCAGCTGGAACCGGCAGGAGCCAGGTGCTTTCGCAGGAAGGAGATCTGTGCCTGGACGGCCTGTTCGTGTGCCTCGAGGAACGGGGCGTAGTGGCGGCCCGTCAGGTGGATCACCTCGGACGCCGGTGCTCTGCGGGCCGCCCGGAGGGCGGGGCCGGGGAGTGTGCTCCGGTCCTGGTCGCAGACGACCAGCAGCAGCGGGCACCGTATCCGGGAGGCGTGGCGGCCGGGCCGGTACCCGCCGATCCGCAGGGCGAGGCGCGCGGCGACCGTCCGGTCCCAGGTGGTGTGGAGATTGTCGGGGTCCAGGGCCCGGTCGCCGTCCATGGTGTCGGGGGTGGTGAGCGCGGCGACGGTGCCGCGTGTACCGGCCGTCGGGACGAGCAGTGGCGGCCGTCCGGCGAGGCCGCCGAGCGCGTCCGCGATGCCGCGGCCGAACAGGCCGAGCGCCGCTCGGGGGGTCATGGAGCGCAGCGCGTGGGGGGCGATGGCGCGGCCGTCGACCAGCGGGGTCTGTGCGATGGCGCCGGCCAGTCGCGGGTGGTCGGCCGCGACCCGGAAGACGTGGCCGCCTGCGAGTGAGAAGCCCCAGACGGAGATCCTGTACGGGTCGACGTCGGGCAGTGTGGCCGCGTACTCGATCGCGGCGTGCCAGTCGGCGATCTGCTCGTGGAAGCGGACGATCTGGCGTGGCGTTCCCCCGCTCTCCCCGAACCGTCGGTGATCGAAGGCCAGGACCGCGAAGCCGGCGTCGTTGAACCGTGCTGCGAACAGGTCCGAGGCCGGTTCCTTCGTCACCGAGGTTCCGCCGGCCATGATCACGCAGCCGCCGTTGGACCCCGGATAGTGCCAGGCGGCACACGGGGTGCCGCTGCTGGCGAAGCGTACTTTCTCCCGTTGCCTGATCGTGGGCACAAGGACCTCCGTGGTGAAGTCGGCCACTGTCGGGTGCTGTTGAGCCGTGGGCCCGTGGTGTGGTCGCACTGAGTAACCCCTTTCCCGGTGCGCCGCTCGCGGCGCCGGGGGCACGGCCGGTCGGCCGGTCCGGGGCGGGGCGGGTCCGCGGATCGAGGATCCTCGGGCGCTCCTTCCGTGGCCCGGGGTCGGCCGGTGTCCGCCCGGACGGGCGGTGTGTCCGACATCCATGCTCGGGCCGGAGTTCCCGCACCGGGCTCCGCTCGGCCGCGCAATGGGTGAAACTTGTCTTCATGGCACTCGCATCGGCGGATTCCGTACTGAGCCCCACGGACCAGCGGCTGGTGGCCGCGCTGCAGTGCGACGGCCGTGTCACCGCCGAGCGGGCCGCGCAGGTGCTGGGGGTCAGCGCCGCCACGGTGCGGCGCCGTCTGCAGGCGTTCGGCGTCGACGGCAGCGTGCGGGTGGTGATCTCGCCGGTCGCGCGGCCGCGGGGTGGCGGGTCGGCCGGGGCGCTGTTCCTGCGTATCCGGGTCCTGCGGGGGAAGCTCGACCCTATTGTGGCGGCGCTCGTGGCGCGTGAGGACATCCCGTTCGTCGATGTCACCACCTCGGGGGACGAGATCTTCGCGGTCGCCCGCACCGAGCCGGGTTCACGTGACCCGCTGGTCTTTCGTCAACTGCCGTCCACGCAGGCGGTGACGTCTCTGGAGAGCGCCACGATCCTGCACGTCTTCCGGCTCACCT
>NZ_JAIZ01000687.1:7710-61258 GCF_000710465.2 Kitasatospora sp. MBT63
TCACCAGATGCTCAGCGCGCCCGAACGCGCGGCGCTCAGCCCGGCCCGGCCGGCCCCCGGGGCGGCCGCCTCCGACCCTTCGGGTCCGTACGGCGTCGACACCGACGCGCTGGAGCAGTGCCTCCTCGACGCCCTCGCCACCGACGCGCGGCTGGGCGCGGCGGCCCTGGCGGCGCGTACCGGGCACCCGGAGAGCACGGTGCGCCGGCGCCTGGCCCAACTGGCCGCCCAGGGCCGGCTGGTCACCCAGGTCCTGGTCGAGCCGCGCCGCCTCGGGCTGCCGATCGAGGCCAAGCTCCTGCTGCACGTGCCGCCCGACCATCTGGCCGCCGCCGGGCAGGCCCTGGCCGACCATCCGGCGGTGCACGGCGCGTTCGCGACGTCGGGCCCCTCGAACCTGCACGCGGCCGCCTACTTCCCGGACGTGACCGCGCTCTACGGCTTCCTCTCCCACGACCTGGCCGGCCTGGGCATCAGCCACGTCGAGACGGCCATCGTCGGCCGTACCGCCAAACGCACTCCCGCGCCGGTCCGGCCCGACCGGTCGAGGTGAGGCGCCCTCGTGGCGGGGAGGGTCCCGGCGGTGACCGGAGGCGCGGGACCGGCGACGGCGCCGCGACGGTGATCGCGACCGGGGACCTGCCAGGCCCTGCGGCTCGGCCGCCTCGCCCGGGCGCGGCGGACCGTGGCTCGTGGTCGTCAGGTCGGCCCGGTAGTTCCCCTGCTGCCGCCCGGCCCCGAGGCGGTGCTGTGGGTTACACGAGGTCAGCGGCCCCACAGGTCGACGCTGGCCGACCAGGCGATACGCCTCTCGGTGGTGACGAGTTCGCTGGGGGCGTCGACCGGGTCGGTGACGATGGCGCGCTGCGCCGGCTGCCGTCCGCACGGGCGCGGTACCGCTCGACGAGCTGGGTGCCGTCCCGGAAGAAGGAGGTCTTGTCGGGTTCGTGGCCGTCCATGGCGAGGCGCCACTTCGCGGCGCGCTTGGCCGTCCGGGTCGTAGCGGTGGGCCCACGAGCCGCAGTCGGGTGTGTCGACACGGCCGACCTGGCCGGGAACAGAGCTGAGCGGCGAGCATCGCGCCAAGGTGCGGCCGGCGCACGCCGTGGCGCGTGCGGTCCCGATCGGCCGTGCTCTCTGCCCGCAGCTTGAGGAGCACCTTCAGCTTGCCGTTTGACGTCCGGCTTCGAACAGGCGGCCCCGGTGATCACTCGTCCGGTGCTCCTGGGACGGCGGCACGGCTACCGGGGGTGTGAACGAGATACGCGCCGGAGGGACGACGGAATCATCTTGAAGCCCTGCGCCCGGCCCCGCATTCCAGGGGGACGCTCGCGCTGTTCTGCCAGCGGCAGAACACCGGCCGGACCGGGCTCGACGATCACTACAGTCCACTCTCATGAGGACGATTACGACGCGCACGGTCGAGTACCCGGCGGACGGTTTGACGATGACCGGCCACCTCGCTCTCCCGGCGGGTGCCGACCGCAGGCCCGCGGTGCTGCTCGGACCGGAGGGCATGGGGCTCAGCGACGTCGAGCGCCGCCGGGCCGACGCTCTCGCCGAGCTGGGATACGTAGCGCTGGCCTTCGACCTTCACGGCGGACGCTACTTGGGCGCCCCCGAGGAGATGCTGGCCCGGTGCATGCCGCTGCTCGCCGATCCGGACCGGATGCGGGGCATCGGCCATGCGGCGCTCGACGTGCTGCGCACCGAACCGCGGACCGACCCCGACCGGATCGCCGCCGTCGGCTACGGCACCGGGGGCGCCGTCGGGCTGGAACTCGGGCGCGACGGCGCCAACCTGCGCGCGATCGGGACAGTCAACGCACTGACCACGGGCCGGCCGGGCGAGGCGGCGCGCATTCGCTGCCCAGTGTGGGCCGGGGTCGGGTCGGAAGACCCGATCATGCCGCCCGCGCAACGGAACGCGTTCACCGCTGAGATGCAGGCCGCAGGCGTCGACTGGCGCCTCACGGTCTACGGCGGCGCCTTGCACGCCTTCCACCACCCCCCGGTCGACCACCCCACGGTCCCCGGCGTCGGCTACCACCCACAGCACGCACAGCGAGCCTGGCGCGACGTCGTCAACCTGCTCGCCGAGTGCCTGCCCGTGACGGAGGATCTTGGGGCATGACCCAGGCAGACAGCCCTGGCGCCAGGCGGACGATCACTCGTCCGAGTGCTCCTGGGGCAGCGGTACGGCCTTCGCGTGATCCCGATCGGGCAGCTTCGATTCAACGAGGATTACGACCCGTACCTGCTGATCGTCAAGGACGGCACGGTGGCGAAGCTCTTCACCTGGAGCGCCGGTTCGGATGATGCCGAACCGTTCCTTCAAGGCCTGTAGCGATCGGAGCGAGCCGCAAGGAAAGCTGGCCTCAGTGGGTGGGCCAGCAGGCTTCCGCCGGCGCGTCGCAGTCTCGAGCCCCGTCGTGGGGGAGCCTGTCGTCCGGCATCCCCGGCCTGCAGCCCGCACGGGACGGTGGTCCGCACGCCCGTCCTGCTTCCCGCAGCACTCCGGGACACCGGCGAAAAACGGCTTGTCTCCCCTACCGGCGGTCCGGCACAGTGGGCACATCGCGCCGCACAAACCCAGGAAGGAGCGCGAGACGTGAACGCCATTCGTGTCCAGTCGTATCAGCGCTCCTCGAGTTCCCGCAGCAGCGGGGCATCCTCGTAGCGCGTTGACCGGCCTTGTTGCCGGGCCGCCCCGGGGATCGCCCCCGAACGGGCGGCCTCTTTTCGTGCGCCGCCCCTGTGCCGGATGGTGCAACTGGCAGCATGCCTGACTCTGGATCAGGAGGTTCGGGGTTCGAGTCCCCGTCCGGCAGCGCAGTACCGGGAGGGTTGGCCGAGTGGTAAGGCAGCGGCTTGCTAAGCCGTCGTCGGGTGCAAGCCCGCGCGCGTTCGATCCGCGCACTCTCCGCGCAACACAGCACAACAACACAGTCATGGAGGAGCCAGCCGACAGGTGGCGCCGGCCTCGGTCTCGAAAACCGTTGGGGTGCGCGAGCATCCGTGTGGGTTCGACCCCCACTTCCTCCGCCAAGGGCGAGCTGGGCATGGGAGAGCCCAGGGGCCTGTAAAGCCCCCGCTTCGGCTGTGGCGGTTCGACTCCGCCCTCGCATCCGGCTTCTGCCCTGAGCACTCCAAGATCCTCAAGTCGCCGTCGAGGGCACTATCTGCAGTGCCTCCAAGTCTCGAGAGACCTCACACGATGAGCAGGAGGCCGGCGAGATCAGCACGCTCGTGGTGGGTGAAGCGGGTGCCGTGGTACAGCACCGCTCCTCTCGTGGGACCGGTCCCTGCGGTGTGCAGCCGAAATCGGAGGGCCGCCATGCTGCGCATGCTGTTCGGAGGGTCGGCTCCCGAACCCGTCACGATCCCGCGAATCGGGCTCCGCGGCCGACGCGTCAAGACGGCATCTGACTGCGCCGCTACCGGGATGGGTACGTCTTGACGCTGACTGCGTGCCCGGCTCCGCGTTCGCGGATCAGCGCCCCGGCGGACGCAGCCTGCTGCCATCATGGCCCACCTTGCCCGCTGGGCACCGGCTAGCACAGCGGCCCTCGCTGGGCGTCCGGCGCTGGGTCAGCGGGCATCGTCAGGGTGGCCACCGCCTGGCGTGCAGAGGGTCCGCTCACTCCTCGACGTACAGGAACTCCGGCCCGTAGGTCTTCCCGCTGCCGTCGGGCAGCGCCAGCTGCACGAGTGTCCGCGCCTCCGTGCGCATCCCGCGCATGTGCCCGATCGCCGTGAGCAGCGTGGCTGAGTCGCCCGTCTGCCAGGCTGCCTCCAGCGCTCGCAGCATTGCACTGAAGTGCGCGTTGAACGCGCCGAGCACCTGCTGAACCGCGGGCGCGGGCGCGTTCGGCCCGCCGTTGCCCCATCCGCCCGGGGGCACTCGCGCCATGGGGAACGCGGGGGGCAACGGGACGTCGTCGCCCTGGAAGTCCCAGGCGACCGGGTTCTCCGACACCTTGATCATCTTCTTGCCGCGGAACATCTCCCGGAACACGTAGTAGTGCGCCAGCTCTCCGGGCTTGCCGGGGAAGGGGTTCTCGGGTGAGGCGGAGGTGCCCTCGCCCTGCTCCTTGATGATCTCGATGGCGGCCCGGACCTTCTCGATGGTGTCGAGCGGGAGGATCTTGTTGCCCTGTCCGTGGGCCTCCAGGGAGAACTCGATCTGCCGGGCGCCGCTGATCAGGTGCTGCTGCGTCTCGAAGGCCTCACTGATCGCTGTGTAGAAGTCCCCGATGGTCGCGGAGGCGTTCACCTCGGAGACCGGGTGGTTCGGGCTCTCGATCTCGGAGAACATCCCGACCGATTCGTGGGTCAGGCCCTCCAGGAAGACGATGAGATCGGGCCGCACGCCGCCCGGCAGCCTCTGCCCGTACTTGGGAACCACCTTTGGATCGGCGAGGATCGGTGTCCCTCCGATCGTGGTGAGCATGTTGCACACGAGTCCCATGTGGGTCATCTCGTCGAAGATGATCTCCCGGATGGCCTTGGCGACCGTCGCGCCCGACTCCTTGATCGACCACAAGGCGCTCGCGTAAGGCCCGATGGTCGCGATCTCCACCATGATCGCCTGCTGCAGGGAGTCCCTCAGCCACTCCGCGCCGCGGTCCGTGGGAAGGACTTCCAGCAGCTCGACGATGGCATTGCTCTCGTACTCCAGGGCCTGGGTCACGCCGCACCAACCTATCTCTTCCGTGTACGGACAGAATGAAAGCGTCATCCATTCGGCAGGTCGATCACGTGCTGGGCGCGCCGAACTTGGCGGCGGTTCACCCGATCGCGGCATCGCGGCCCCGGTGCCTCGTCATGCGGACACGCCACAGATGTGACGCGCACCATGGTGCTCCTGCTGGTACGTATAGGAAGAGTCTCGGAGGTGGAGCCTGATGCGAAGCCGACGGGGCATCAACTCACGTCATACGAGTGAGCCGGGCGACTTCGCGCAGGCGATCGACATGCCGCGCGCGCCCGACCGGCTGTGTATCCGGCGACCTGACCGGCCACTACTCCCAGGCCGCGCCGCACGGCGATGGGTCCGTCGGCCCGTGCGACCACGGCAGAAACCAAGTTTCCCCTGATGACACTCAGTACCCGCCGTCCTTCATGCCATGGGGGCGAGCCGCAGCAACCACCCGAGCTGATCGGGACGATCACGCTGAAGAGCATCCTGATGGAGGTGTACGGCCAGCATGCGCACGCCCGTGTTCGAGCTTCATATCCGGCCGATGTTCCGCGCCACCGACAAGGCCCATATGGGTTTCGCATTCGACCTGTGGGACTACGACGATGTCGTCGCGAACGCCGACGACATCCTGGCGCGACTGCAGGAAGACATGCCGCCACCGGCGACCGGCGGATTGTGGCCGCAGGAATGGGTCACGCTCTTCCAGGTCTGGAAGGACGGCGCCCGCAAGCGCCTGGACCTCGGCACCGCCGCCTTCGCCCTCCAGCAGGACAGCACAACGACCGCCATCACCGCGACCGGCACCTTTCCGGCCGCCGGATTCGAGGGCTGGCTTCAGCTGGAGAGTGAGACGGAGACCTCGAAGACCTACGTCCTGTACTTCGAGGCCCCGGACACTCCCGTCGGTGGCCTGCCCCAGTCCTTCAGCCTGGAGGAGAGTTACCCCTCCACCGACACCCGGTCCGTCTTCATCCACAGCAGCGCCGGAACCCAGCCGCTGAACTGACCGTGTCACCCGGACCCGGACTCTGACCCGGACTTCGGGCGTGGGAGCGGAGATGTACCGGCGGGAGTCGGGCCGTCTGTTCAGCGTTGGTAAGGACTGTCGTCACGACCGAGGAGTCCGTCATCGCGTCGCAGGCGTGCCCTGCCCGCGCCGGTGCGGGCAAGGTCGACCGGGGCGGGGTGCCCAGCCCGATACCGGTCCTGACGATGCGGTGGTGCGGGTGCGGACGCCCTCCGGGTCGGCCTCGCGAAGTTCGGGTCGGGCCCGGCGCGGCGGGCAAGGAGGTCGACGACCGCGTGTGCGTAGGCGTAGTCGTGCCCCTGCCTCCGGGAGGACCTCGGGTTGTCCGGGAGGTAGCGGTATGCACTTCCCGTCGCATCCGAGCTGCTCATGGGCCGTCCCAAGCTCAAGGTGCCTGGAATGCTGAGACACGGGCCATGTGGTCGCCGCCGCAGTACTGGCAGCCGCCACCGCCACGTCCCCGGTCGGTGCGAGCCCGGCCGACCCCGACCCGGCCGAGGCTCGAGGCCGGCGATGTGGAGAGAGCCCGCGTGGAGTTCCAGGAAGCACTGGACAGCGGATCCGAGGTCCTCCAGATTCGCGCGTTGTGCCCTGCTCGAAGCCTTGGAGAAGGCCTGCGACAGCGACCCCGATCCATGACCAGGCCGGATCTCGAAGCCCTCATCGAGCGGACCCGGCCGACCGCGGCCGCCATGCGGCTCGACATCGACCTGCTCGACCTACCCGCCAGCACTCGGCGGTCACTGGCCGATACCGCACGCCTCAGTCCGCGGCTGGCCCACGAGTACACCTGCCTGGCCAGCCTCCCACCGACACCGTCGCGCAGCAGGGCCCTGTGCTACCTTCGCCTCGCGCTGCCCAGCAGGGGCGAAAGGACGGATGCCTGGAACGACCCGTGCCTACGGCCACTGCGCGGACAGTGAGTTCCAGCAACTGGCGGACCACGTGGCCCCGGCAGCCTTCGTGGACCTGGCGGCTTTCGCCGCTCACCAGCAAGAACTCATGGACGCGGACCCGAGCTCGCCAACGGATCTCATCCGCTGCACCAGCACCGCCGGACAGCGAGCAGCGCTGGCAGCACAGCTGAACACGTCACCCTTCGTCGTCGGGCGGTACCGGCACATCGCGCGACTGGCCCGACTCGACCCCGAACTCGTGAATGCCGCCGTACTCGGCCTTCTGGTGAACTGCGAAATCGATTCGCCGACTCGTCTCAGATCGGAGGTCCAGCGGGACTCCGCCGCGCTGCTCGACGACCTGAAGCGGCGGGCCGACAATGCCGGTGTGGACCTTCCGGCAGATCCGCACCGGCTGCCAGCGGCCGTACGGACAAGCGGTTGGCGAAGCGCAGCAAGGACCCTGCAGCACCGGAGACACCGTGGGGCGAGTCGGTAGCGGGCCCACACCGCCGACCCGGACTCGTTCTACCTGGTCGAGAGCCGCTACCCGGCCACCGACAGACCTGCTGAGCGTCTGCAGGAACGAGGCCGCGACGGGTGGCCGGCAGTCCGCGGGTGGCGTCCTCCGGGTGGAGCGCGCCACCCGTGCGGGTAGTCGGAGCGGTGAGGGCGGAATGGTCCTGTCGGGAGGGTGACGGCCCGTGCCCGGGGTCACATCTCGTCGTCGGTGGGACCCGTGCACGGCATCGAGTTCAGGGGGTGCGGGGGGCGTGATCGCGGTGCCGGGCAACGGTGAACCAGACATACCTGATGCACGGTCAGTTCATCCTTCTTGCCTGCCCACTTCCAGCCAGGCCACGCGACGGGCCCTACTGCTGCCCGAGCCGGAGGTAGAAGAACAGGTCGAGGTCGGCGGCTCGCTGGGGATCGCGCTCGGAGACGAGCAGTTCTCGTCGTGTGTCCCGAGCGCTCGTTCCCAGATGCTCGGCGTTCAGGTAAACCGGGCCTTCGGTTTCGGGGTCGATCGCCCAGACATGGGCGGACCGGACCCGCAGCCGGCACAGGACCCGAGGAAGCCTGCCGCCCTTCCACCCGCTGGACCCGACGCTCTCCGTGTCGACGATACGGGTGCCCCACTGATGCTGCGGCGCGGTCGAGAAGAACGTGCGCGTCATCGCCGAGGGCCGCCACTCCAGGGTGCCGACCGGCCCCTCGGCCGTGGTCACCTGTCCGTCGAGGCGTACCCGGTGGAACCCGAACGGAGCGGTGAGCCCGCCGCTTTCGCCGTCGAAGCCCGACGCGCGTGCCCAGTAGACCTTGTCCGGGTCCGTCCCGGGGTACGGCAGGTCCAGTTCGACCTCGACGACCGGATCCGTCGGCCTGGGCGTCGACGCCAGCTGCACCGGCTCGCCCCGGAGGGTCGTGCCCAGGCTGATCCCCCCGACGAACGCGTCGTACGGCACCTCCAGCCCGTTCAGGATGAGCGACGTCCTCCGCACGCCGCTATCGACGTCGTGCCGAACCAGATCGCGGGGCCTCTCCTCGGGGTCGAGCAGTCTGATCGAGTCGAGCAGGAGGGTCGGGGCTTCCACGTCACCGCTGATGTTGGCGCACAGCACGTCGAGCGCGTCCTGCACCGTGCTGGTGTCCTGGAACAGGTTGCACCCGCGGGGTCGATAGCTCGTGGCCAGGGCCGTACGGAAGCGCGCGGTGAACTCCAGCGGTGGGCCCTCGGGGGTGCCGGTGGCCGAAGCGAGCGTCGCCCGGACCTGGTGGGGCTTTCCGATGTGGGAGTTGAGGGACCATGCGACCTCGCACAGACCCTCGGCGTCGGTCTGCGTAGTGAAGGTGCTCGCCTCGTCGACGGTCGTCCCTGCCACCCGGCTCGGGACACCGCCCGGGGGCATGCTCCAGGTCACCGTGGCCCCTTGGACAGGGGTGCGTCCGCGCATCACCGCGACCCGCAGCAGGCCGGGCGCGGTGACGTAGTCGGTTCCGGAGGGTGCGAACAGGTCCTGGCCGTCACCACCCCGATACAGCAGCGCACGGTCGGTCAGCGCCGCGGCCGGCACCCGGCAGTCCTGGGCGGACGTCGGGCCGGTGAGAGTGGCGAGCGGGGCGTAGCGGATCTCCGGGCCGTGCGGCGGCTCCGCCTGGTCCTTCGGCCAGTCGATCGACCCGTCGGCCCGGGCGTAGAACGTCCAGAAGTCGCCGCGGCGGAACACGCCGTCGCTGCCGCCGCCGAGCCGCATCCGCAGGCCGTCGCCGAGGTCGAGGAGCTGGGAGCGCCCCGGGTCATCGGCCGACGGCCGCACCGTCGCGACGCCCGTGCCGTTCGGGTAGGCGTCCCAGAGCCGCAGGAACCAGCCCGCGGGTCGGTCCTTGACCAGGTCCGCCATGCCCGCCGCCGCGGCCTCCAACGTGACGACGTCGTTCGTCGCGCGGTTGACCTGGAAGAGCCTCTCCCGGCGGGCGGCGTCGCGGGGGTCGACGTCGTCGTGCTCCGACACGAATTCGGCGTAGGCCCCGGGAGCGAACCAGTTGAGCGGGTCGAGGGCCGGCGGCTCGACGGTGATCCTGGTGCCGTCCACCTGCACGATCCCGGCCAGCACGGACGCGTTGCGCCGGGACAGCTTCAGGGTGAGCCCGTCCAGGCCGAACTGTGGGCCGTCCGCGGCCTGGTGGTCCGTACGGGGGATGCCATCGTGCACCTCGATCCGGTACAGCAGGTTCTCCGGCCTGGAGTACCCGCCCTGCGGGGCCAGCGAGCAGGGATCGGTGTCCGGCGCCGCGGTGTCCGGCAGCACGGTCAGGGTGCCCGACGACGGTCGCACCAGTGTGAGCCAGGCGGGCTGCGTCATCGAGGCGGCGCAGCCGGGGCGCCCGCCCAAGCCGCCGTCGAGGGCGAGCGGGAACACCTGCCAGTCGATCAGGGCCCGGCCCGCGGCCTGGGCGTCCCCGAGCGCCGGATCGGCGTACTTCACCTCCTCGACCGGGTCGACGTACCGGATCAGTGACTTGAGCACGAGCACCACCGGGGCGTCCGCGGTGGCGGCTGGGGTGGTGTCGGTGCGGGGGTGCGGCTGGGTGCTCAGCAGGCAGTTCGCGGTGGTGTTCTCCACCAGCCAGCCGCCGAGGTAGCCGTGGCCCCTCCCGAGCCCGCAGGCGTCCGGCGTCGCCGCCGGTGTCACCGCGAAGGCGGCCGACCCGGGCGGGACCACGAGGCATCCGTGGCTGCCGAGCATGTCGTCGGTGGCGGTCTCGATGCGGTCGAGCAGGTGCCCGCTCTGCTGGTCGAGGTCGGCGTCCAGCAGTACCTGCCCCTGCCGGCCCAGCAGCGAACGCGGCCGCCGGTCGTCCTTGGCCCGGACTGTCAGGCGCGTGGCGTCGTTACGGGTGGTCATGGCTTGTTCCTCCGTGCGGTCACGGCGCTGGAGCGCGTGTCGTCGATGATTCCGGCCTCCAGGGCGACCGGGAGGTACTCCTCCGTCAGAGCCCGCACGTTGGCCACGGCGATGCCGTACGCCGCGTCGGCGAAGGCGCCCATCTCGGCCTCGTCCTCGCCTCCCGAGCGGATGCTGTCGGGAGCCAGCGGGTGCAGCAGGGCCAGCGTCGGCTCGTCGGTGGAGGTGTCCAGGAAGAGGGGTTCGTTGGCGAGCCGGACGGCCTCGGCCTCGGCCGGGGCCAGCGGTCGGTGCGCGGCCCGCTCGGCCGCGGCCAGTGCGAGGGACGGCTGGCAGCGGAACGTGCGCGGTGTTGCGGAGCCGGGGGGCACATAGCTGTACCGCACACACCCGCTCTGCCGGCGGGTCACCTGGACGGGCTCGGTGAACAGGGCGTTCGTCGCGCGCAGGGAGCGCAGAGACGATGTCCCCAGCACGGTGACGTTGCTCAGGGTGACGTCGAGGGCCGGGGCGGCGAGGGCATCGCCCGGTGCGTCGTCGGCGGTCACGACACTGTCGCTGACCACGAGTTCGCCGCTCACCCGGTGGGTGGTGTCCCCGAGCCTCAGCGGGCCGCAGATCGTGCGGTCGATCGTGACCCGGACCCCGTCGAGCTCACCGTCGGCGCCGACCGCGACCTCGCCCG
This sequence comes from Kitasatospora sp. MBT63, assembly GCF_000710465.2. Classification (GTDB taxonomy): domain Bacteria; phylum Actinomycetota; class Actinomycetes; order Streptomycetales; family Streptomycetaceae; genus Kitasatospora. The sequence continues at coordinate 18,431 of NZ_JAIZ01000687.1, forward strand.
GGGCACGCACCGTGACGTACCGCAGTTCCAGCCCGGCGAGTGCCCCGCTCCGGAGCCGCAGGCCGCGGGTGAGCTCCAGACCGTCGAGCACCAGCCGGCCGGCCGGAGCGCTTGCGGCTCCCGTTCCGCGCAGGACCCGCATCGGTGCGTCCACCGTGTAGCGCCGCTCCCGGCGGACGACGAACCCGCGCAGGGCGGGGTCGGCCGGCGCACCGGGCGTCTCCTGCGGGCGCCGCCACTGGGCGGCGACGAGATGCACCTCGGCTCCGGGCGGCACCGTCACGTCGAACGTCGTCGAATCGGCCGGGGCTGCCTCCAGATCGCAACGGGCCAGCAGGACCAGGCTGCGCCGCCCCGCACCCTGGGCGGCGACCTCGGCGAGGGCGGCCGCGAGCGTGGGGACGGTGCGGCCCGAGGTCTCCGTGGAGCCGCCGGTCGGGGCGACGGCGTCGACCACCCAGACCAGGTCCTTCGAGCCACCGGTGTCCCGGATGTCGAACGGCTGGTCCGGGGCGTTGCGGTCCTGGGGGCCCGCGCCGACTGCCCGGCCGGCGGCGGTGGTGCAGGCCACCCGCACCTCGGCGACCTCCGGCAGTCCTGGGGCCCCGGGCAGGGCGATCCGCCCGGTCACGGGGTCGACGGCGCAGGCGATCGGACGCTTGGCGCTCCGGCGCTCCGGGCTTTCGGCCCCGGGCTCGTACCAGGTGTGCGTCACCTCGGCGGCCGGCCGGCCGGTCGGCGGCGACTCCAAGTTGACGATCCGGATCTCCTCAGGCGGGACCCGTTCAAAGTCGGGCCGGCCCTCCCGCCGGAGGAAGACGGTGAACGGCGCCCCGGCGTGGTCGAACCACGGCCGGTCGGGAAGCTGGGGCGGCCGCTTCTCCAGCCAGGCGGCGCGGAGCTCCGCGGTCTCCTGGTGCAGTGGGAGGCGGCGCAGCCGGTCGGGCAGGTCGACCTCCCGGGGCCTGGTGCCTGCGGCGTCGGCGCGGCGGTCGGGGTTGAACAGGCGCAGTTTGGCGCCGGGCTGCTGCGCCAACTGGAAGAGGCCCGGTAGTGGCGGTGTGCCGACCTCCCACCGCCGGGCCCTCGGGAGTCCGGCGACGTCCGCCGTCGTGACGTGCTCCACCGTCGGAGCGGGGAAGGTCATGACCAGTGGCCGCAGGAGGTGCACGCCCACCGAGGTCGGCGCGTGGCGCCCGGCGGGCCGGCCCGGCCGGGGCTGGTCGACCCGGCGGACGTCGAGCAGGCGGGGCAGCCGGTCGAAGGCGCCGCCGACCGAGGACGCCGTCCCGCCCGATGTGGGATCGGCGGTGGTCGGCCGGTCCGCCCGCAGGTCAAGCAGGTGCCCGAGCCGGGCCAGCCGCTGGTGGTACTCGACCACGACCGCGGGCAGGCCGGTGACGTCGGCGGCGGCCGACTCCACGACGCGGGCCGTCCCCTTGCCGCGCCGGTACCGGATCGTGTTGGCCACGAAGGCCCGACGGCCGGTCCCGCCGTCTCCCGGAACGCGGTGCAGCGCGGGCGCGGCGACGAGGGCGGCGATCGCGGCGAGAGCGGCCTCGTCGGCGGTCTCCACGAACAGTGCGTCGTACCACGCCTCGATCTCGGCGTCGATCTCGGCGCTCGCCAGGCCCAGCACGCCGAACAAGGCCCGCAGAGCGCCGGTGGAAGCCAGGTCGGCCTGGCGCACATGGGCGGGCAGCAACCCGTACAGGGCTGTGGCGACGGCCTCCACGCGGGTCTCCGGCAGGGCCGTCCCGTCGTACGCGGTGGTCGGTGCACTCATCCGGTCAGCTCCGTGAAGGTGATGTCAGGCCCGGCGACGGACAGCAGCCGGGCCGGGTCCAGCCGGGGCCGGCCGGTGCTCGGGTCGGTCACCATGGCCGCGGCGGGGCAGGGGAGTCGTCCTTCGGCGTCCTCGGCCGCACCCGGCGCCGAGATTGCGGTGAGTACGGCGGCCACCACCCCGGGGACGTGCTGCACCGTGGCGATGATCTGCGAGCGGTGCACGGCGGTGCCGAACGGACGGGCCCGTCGGCCGAAGTCGCGGACGAGGGCGGCCCGGACGGCGGCCTCCACGGCCGGCCGGGGCAGGGCCGGGTCCGAGGCGAGCGCCAGTCCCACCGACATCGGCAGGTCGACGAACCCGGCGATCGCCACGTGCGTCCCCGGTGGCGAGGCCGCCACCAGCGCCTCGTGCAGGCCGGTGACCAGGTCGGAACCGGCCGCCGGCGGATCGAAGGACGTGGTGGCGACGGTCAGGCAGACGATCCGGCGCAGCCCCGCCCGCAGTTCCACGACCGAGGCTCTGCCGACCCCCCGGTATCCCTGGGCGAACGCCTCGAAGTCGGCCAGGGAGACCACCCGGTCCAGGGTCCGGATCGTCTTTGGGGCGGAGCTGCGCAGCTCCTCGACGGTCTCGGCGTCGCTGCCGCCCGCCGCGGGCAGCGGGTTGGTCACCGTGGCGATCCCGTTCACCGGTGTGAGGATCTGGGTCAGCCGGTCGTTCGGGAGGTTTCCGGCCGATCCGCCTCCGATCCGGTAGCGGGCGGAGACGTTGCCCGTCCCGCTCGGCAGGCGGCCGGCGAACTGCACCTCGGCCCCGCCCTCGGGTTGGTCGGTGACCCGGAACCGGAGGCTGTCCGGCCCCTCGTCGTACAGAGTGTCGGCCGGCTCGTAGCGCCGGTCGTCGACCCGGATCTCGATCGCCGGGGCATATCCGCGCGTGCCCGGTGCGGCGAGCCGGGCGAGCGGCGACTGCTTGAGGGGGAAGCGCGGCAACGCGACCGTCCGATCGCCTGATCCCAGGATCTCGGCGCCCGCGGCGGGTGTCCGGGCGTGCGAGGACGGGACGATGTTGGCGAGCACGGTCAGCGTGGCGCCGGTCCACCTCCCGACCGGCGGTCGCTCGAGGACCACGAGCGTCGCCCGTTGCTCCGGCGAGCCGCCCGTGCGGATCTCGGTCCGCAGCACCGTCGCCGCCTCGGACATCGGCTCGCCGTCGGCCGTCCGCCCGGTGAGGATCACGCGCCGCCCGGGCGGCAGTACGACCGCCCCGGTCAGGTAGAACCGGTCGGGCAGGTTCTCCGACACGAAGGCCGGGTGCTGCGCTGGTGACGCGGTGCCGGTGATCGGCAGGACGCGATCCTCGGGGTGGACCAGGAGGTCGCCCCGGGCGGTCTCCAGCTGGATCGTTGTCTCGCGGACCTTGGACTTGAAGGCGGTGGCGAGGGCGGTTCCGAGGGTGACGAGGGTGCATCGGGCGGAGAGGCCGAAGTCCGACCGTGCCGTCTCCCGGGCGGCGACGATGCGTTCGACACCGGGATGCGATTGGTCGGAGCCGGAGTCCAACACCACGGCGCGGCCCGGCGCGGCCGCCGGGTGCACGGAATCCAGGTGAATGCGCCAGGCCTCGCCGGAGACGCTGCCGACAAAGAAGTCCGCCCAATCGATGGGCAGCGCACGCTTAGGAAGAGCCTTGCCACGCGCCCGGCGCACCGCCTCCGGCATGAACATGAGGTCCGGCGCGGTGGCGCCGAACGGCTGGGCACGCTGCCCGAGAAGGATCACCGTGCCGGGGCGGGACGGCGCCGTCAAGGCATCGGCCACGGTGAGCAGCTCACCGGCGGCGAGCGTGAGCACGGTGCGTGCGGGCACCGCGGCGGCCGCGATCTCTACCGCTGTGACCAGGGCGAACAGCCAGGAGGCTGTGCCGGTCTGCGTCGGACCGGCGTGGACCAGCACCCGGTCGCCGACCCGCGCACCCAAGGCGACCCCCTCGACCTCGACGCCCGTGGTGGCGGCCGAGATCACCGGCAAGGCCGGGGCGCGCAGCGGCCGGAGCGCGTTCCACCCGGCGCGGGCCTCCACCGCCGAGTCCGTCTCGAAGGTCACCGGCTGGCCGCCCTGCTCGGGCACCGAGGCCACCTGGAGGCCCTGCGGGATCGTCACGACGTCCGGCACACCAGGAGTCACGGCGCCCTCGGGCGCACCCGGCGTGCCGACCCGGAAGGACAGCAGAGCGTCGGCGGCGATCGCCGGCCGGGGCAGGTGGCCCAGCATGCCGGTCAGCCGGACCAGCGCCGCGCGGTCCTCGGTACCGGGCAGCGTGGAGTCCACGGCGAGCCGGTGCAGTGTCCAGCCCAGCACGTGGTGCGCACCGGCCGCCGCCGCGAGCAGGGCGACGGCGGGATCATCAGGCGCGCGCCCGAGCGTCGCCAGCGGCCGGCCACCGAGGGCCTCGGCCCGCGAGATCCGGTCGAGCAGCCGCTCCAGGATCGCGCCGTAGCGGAACCGCGCCGGGGCACCCGGGAGCTGCCCGGAATCGACGTGCGGGCCCGCCGCGGAGTCCCCACTGTTGCCGCATCCGCAGCTCATCGGCCACCTCCGGTCGTGATCCGAAGACGTCCGCGCTCCGGGAAGCTCGGATCGTCACGCAGTTCGAGCACCTCGGCCGCCACCGGGCGGATGACCCCGCGGCCCAGCTCGCCCTGGGCGGGCCGCCCGAAGCGCTGGAACACCAGGGGGGTGACGCTCTGGACCCCGGGGACGGCCAGGACGGCGGCGAGCAGCGAGGAGAGGTACAGGGGGGTGCCGAAGGTGAACCGGTCGGGATGGAAGAACCCGGGCGCGCCACCGATCCCGGCGGGCGACAGGACCGCGCGCACCTGCCGGCCCACCTCGCTGCGCACCCGTCCGGGCTCGGCGCACACCGACAGGTCCACATCGAGCGGTACGGTGCGGGCCGCGCGGACCGCGACGTCGTACCCGGCCAGCCGGTAGGCCTCCAGATGGGCGAGCAGGCCGGCACGGAAGGCCGCGTCGACACCGGCACCGCCCTGCCGGTCGACGTGGACGAGTACGGTCTGCCAGGCGCCGGTCCAGCGCGGGACGGCGACGGCGTCGGAGACGCCGGGGTAGCGGCGGGCGGCCTCGGCATAGTCCTCGGGGATGACCGCGCGCTCCTGGCGGCGGAACGCCCGGGGGGCGGCCACCCGAACCGCCGCGTCCTCCTCCGGCGCCGTGCCGCCCGACGCCGCGACCGGGTTGGTCACTCGCGAGATCGGGAGGCTCCGGTCGGTGTCACGCAGGACGACGTGGCCCAGCGCGTCCGGTCCGAGGCTCCCGTCCGGGCCGGTGCCGAATCTCCCGCTCACCGCGAGGGCGTCACCCACGGCCGGCGCCAGGCCGTACCTGCCGTCGCCGAACCGCAGGACCGCACGGCCGTCCGGTCCGGTCTCGACGACGAAATCCCGGGAGAACCGCCCGCTCGCGAGCAGGTCCCGTCGGACGGTCCAGGGCGCGAAGGCGTCGAGCAGGGTGATCTGCGGAAGGCAGCGGGCGGGGTCGACGGTCACCAGGGCAGCGGCCGGCGTCGGCCCGGCGTCGGCCGGCCCGTGCTGCGCGACCCGTGCCAGGGGCCCGATTCCGCCGGTCACCCGGGGACGCCAGACCGTGCCCGCCTGCGGGGCGGCTGGGGACAGCTGTGGCGTGAGCGCACCGGTGGCCGACGGCGGCAGGTGCAGATGTGCCGGCGGCGGAAGGGTCGCTCCGTGCTCGGCGAGGACGACGTTGCCCTGCGCGACGGCGCAGACGACGTGCCGTGCCGGGCCGGACGGCTGCGGTACGCGGGCGGTTACCGGCAGGTCGAAGGGCAGCGCGTCGGCCGCGTCCCACTCGACGTCGATCAGCGGCGTGTCGTCGGCGAGGACGTCCGTCGCCGTCGACACGCGGGTCAGCCGTACGACGTGCCGGTGCGCCGGATCGGCGTCCTCCAGGCGCCCGGTGTCGGGTGCCGCGATTTCGGCAAGCAGAAGGAGGTGGCCGGGTTCGAGGCGTCCGGGCCCGTCGACCGCGTCCACCAGGGTGGCGGCGGTCGCGCCGGCGGGCAGCGTGCAGCTGTCGTCGCTCCAGGTGTGCAGGGCGATGTCGTCGCGCCGCCGCCACAGCTCCAGGTCGGCCAGGGTCTCGAAGACCACCGGCGAGGAGGCGAGGAGACCGGGGTAGTCGGCGGCCGCCACGACGGTGGGCAGCGCGTCCGAGCGGGGCAGTACCGGCGTCCCACCAGGCAGCAGGTGGCCCTCGCCGAGGGCGGAGCCCGGGTCGAGGGCGAAGCGGACAAAGGTGCGCGCGGAGGCGCCCTCGCCGGGTGTGTAGTCGAGCAGTCGGGCGTGGCGGGTCACCGAGGTCCGGGTGCGAGCGGTGTCCAGGAACGCCTCCGTGCCCACCCAGTCGAGGGTGTAGCTCTGCTGGTCCGCGCGGAAGGCCAGCGCCTCGACGATCGTGGTCGTCAGGTCGACCGGGTCGTCCTCGCGGAATCCCGGGACGAGCACCGCCAGCCGGTCCAGCATCAGCCGCCGGAAACCTGCCCAGTCGCGGGTGCGGTAGTCGAAGTGCGGGTCTGGCGGGGCCGGCTCCGGGGGGTCGGTGCAGCCGGGCTCGCAGTCGCCGTCCGCGGGGCAGTCAACCGCGAAGGAGAAGTCGACCGCGGAGAGCCGTGGGTCGATGAACGCCGGCGGAGTGGTCGTTCCCGGCCAGTCCACGATCGCGAGCCGGTACGTCGAGAAGTCGGTCGGCTGGCCGCCGGGCACGGTGACCGTGTACCGCGACACCTCCGAACCGCCCGGCGTCGCCGCCACGATCGGGTCCACGCGGGGCGCCGGGAACCGCACGCCCCCGGTGAGCGCGATGCGGTCGCCGGTGAGCGCGGCGAGCGGCAGCGGGAGAGGCTTGACGAGCACGATGTCGATCCGGGTCGGGTCGGCCGTCGTGCCGCCCCGGTGGACCTCCAGGTAGTCGATCCCGGACATGTCGGGCTGCCCCGACGCGGCCAGGGCGGACCGTCGGCGCTCGTCGCGGCAGTGGTAGCGGGCACCGGTCATGCGAGGTCCCTCCGCAGCCGTACCTGGCCGGCGGCCCCGGTCGAGTGGACCTCGTAGTCGACAACGATCTCCAGCAAGCCTGTTCCGTCGGCGGGTTCCACCGCCACCTCCAGCACCGTGAGCGTGTCGCCGAGCCACTGCTGGATCGCCGCCTGGAGGGCGGCGCCGAGCGCGACGGTGGTCGGGCCGCCCTGCGGAGCGAACACCAACTGCTTTGCTGGACTGCCGAGTTCCGGTCGCATCACACGTTCGCCGGGTAGCGTGAGGACGAGCAGTTCGAGCAGCTGACGGACATGCTCGGGGCTTCCGTACGGTACCTGCGCGCCGTGCCCGAGCGCGGTGACGGCGAATGGGAAGGCCAGTCGGCTCATGTGCTCACCTCGCTGTGCTCGGCGTGGGCGATCGCCCACGCGTACTTCCCGATCGTTCGCCGGCTCATGTCGCGACCACCTGGGTCTGGGTGGCGCAGACGATCGGCGGGCCGGCCGGGATCTGGTCCGCGGAGAGGCAGAGCGCCCCGACGGGGTTGACCAGCAGCGGCTGCCCCGAGGAGGTCACCCTGGCCGCTCCGGCCAGCCACTTCGTGCTCACGCAAGGCTGGGGCTTGCCCGGCGGCACGGTGAACGGGCAGCCTGCGACCAGGCCTTGATCGGTCAGGACGGCGGCCGGGGCGCCGGACACGGTGACCCGCGGGCTGGCGGTGACGACGGTCAGCGGAGCTCCGTGCGGGCAGGTCACGGTTGCTCCGGTGTGCAGGACGGGCCCCGGCATCAAGGCTTCCTTCCGCTGCCCGGCGGGCAGCTGGCTGGGGACGGATGGACGGCTCACGGGCCGGGTGTCGCCCGGTGCGTGGCGGGTCGCCGGCTCAGGTCACCACGAGCGCCCCCCCGTTGATGATCACCGAGGGACCGGAGAGCACGATCGACGCGCCCTGACCGTTGCTGATGCTGACCCCGGCTGTGCCGACGATGATCGTCGCCCCCGTCGGCGTCATCACCTGGACCTGGGACGCGGGCAGGTCGGAGAGGGTGACCGAGACTCCGGTCGTGGTCTGCAGATGGATGTTGGGTGTGACGGGGGTGCCCGCCATCGCCAGGAGCGGAGCACCGGCCGGCTCGGGCCAGAACGCTCCGCTCCAGATGGGGTAGTCCGGGTCGCCGGCCTCGAACTCGACCCAGACCGCGCTGCCGGTCTGCGGCAGCGCGATGATCCCAGCGGTGCCCTTGGCTGCGAACGGGAGTGCGGGGAGCGCCCAGGTGGACGGGAACAGCCCGTAGTGATCGGAGAGTTGAACCTGGACCCGGCCCTGCGCAAGGGGGTCGGTGGTGTTGAGGACGGTGGCCCGGTACTTCCCGTAGTGCCTGGGTCCTGTGGTCATGGCGTCACCTCCGGGACGTTCGAGAGCAGGCCGTCCCGGGCGAGCTGGAACGCCTGCTTCCAGCTGCCCCGGCCGAGAGTGTGGGTCACCGACCGGACGAACCAGAGGCCGTCGTGCGCCCGGCCCGCGCCGCGCACTCCGACCAGGGCGCGGGCGTCGAGGGGCTGCCCGTAGCGGGCCAGGTCCATCTGGCCGGTGGCGGTGACCGGGTCCACCGCGCCGCGACCGGCCAGCAGGGTCATCATGACCTCCGGCAGCGCCATCCGGTCGGTCCCCAGCAGCTTGGTGCGGGTCGGTACCAGCGGTCGGGCGGCCAGGGGTGGTTTGAGCAGCTCGATGTCCGGCAGGGGGACCGGGACGGCGAAGTTCGCGACCTTGACGTGCGCGTACGGCAGGATCGCGGCGTTGCCGTCGGCGGAGAAGCTCATGCTCTCCAGGTTGGACGCCGCGTCCATGTCGACGGTCAGGGCCGGCTGCACGGCGCCGGCCCGCACCGGGGGTCCCCAGTAGGCCGTGTTGGCGCCTGGGACCGGCCCCGGCGTCACGTAGAACTCGCAACTCGCGTCCTTCGCCAGCTTCGTGGCGTACTCGAAGTCGGTCCCCACCTGGTGGGAGAACCTCTCGACCGGGTTGGCCACCGGCTGGAACGGTGGGGGGACGGTCAGCGGCAGGACACCGAACGGCGCGTACTTGGCCATCATCAACGCCACCCGGGCGAACGGCGGCATCCCGGGATACGGGAAGCCGGTGAGGTCGGCCACGTCCATGAACCCGGAGACGTCCTCGCCGGTGACGACCAGCCGGTGCTCGCCGGGGCGGCCGGTGGCGGTCACGTCCTGGCGTTTGATCGGGCCGTCCGCCAGCACCTTGGGCACGCCGCGCAGCGTCGCCACGAGCACGACCCGCACCATCGGGTCGAAGAAGCCCGAAGGGAGCAGCGAGGTCGCGATAGGTGAGGTCTTCGCGTAGGTGAAGCTCAGCTGGAACCCGGACCGAGTCCCGACCGCGTGGGTCACCGTCGCGCCGTCCAGGGCGTCGAGCACCTCTCGGGGCGCGGGCGCGACGGCCACCGGTCCGGTGAGGACTGTCAGCGTGACGGTGCTAAGCGTTGCCACGGGCGGTGATCTCCAGGGGGAGCGGGATCATGACGAGCCGGCTGTCCGAGCCGGTCAGCCGGGCGGGGTCGGCCTCGCCGGCGGCGTCGACGACGCGCCACCAGAGCGCGGGGTCGCCGTAGGCGTCGTAGGCAAGGGTGTCCGGACGCTCCGCACCGTCGAGCCGGCGGTGCCCGAGCGGGACGTGGAGTCCGGGCGCGGGCAGGATGCGGCGCGCGAGGTGGACTTCCGTGGTGCCGTCGTCGCGGACGCGGCTGACGACGGGGATCCCGTAGTAGCGGCTGTTGGGCGGGAACGGTGCGGCGGTCACGGCATCCTCGCCAGGCCGAGCGTCCGGATGTCGGCGCCGCGCCGGCCAGCCAGCCGCTCGCGGCGGCGGGCGGCGGTGAGGAAGAGCTCGGCGCCCTTGGAGCCCATTGGCAGGTCGTCGAGGGACAGTACGCGTAGTCCGAGGCCCACCCGGGCGAGAACCGGGTTGAGCCGCGTGTCGAATGCCTCCTCGGTGACGGTGAACTCGGTGATCCGTACCGGCAGGGTGCGGTTGGCGCCGAGTACGAGCAGCAGCAGCGGGGAGGGCAGCGGGAGGATCTCCAGCGTTCCGCGCCGGGTGAGCGCCTCGGCGGCGACCAGGTCGGCGGTGGCCGGCGCGATCATGGTCTCCAGCTCGGCGAGGTCCGCGCCGATGCCCTTGGCGACGGTGTCCGGGTTCTCGGTGGGATGCTCCAGCCGGTCGGTCGCGTCGAGAACGACTTCGATCTTCAGGGTCTCCACCGGTGGCCCGACCAGCCGGAGCGCCTCCAGCCGGTCGCCGCCGTCGGTGGTGGCACCGCGGGGGGTGAGGGTCCGGGAGAGAGTCTCGGGGTTGTACTGGAACGGGACGGTGCGCACGACGGCTCGCCCGTCGCCGTCCATGACGACGAATCCGCCCCGCATCGTCCGTGGTGAGCCCGGGAACGCGGTCATCGCGGTCCTCCCTTCGGTACCCGTGTGGTGAGCCCTGCCGTGTGGGGTCCGGTCATTTCTCGACCGCCTTGCCGCGTTCGAGCATGTCCTTGACGACCTGCATCGGGTCGATGGACTCGGGCTCCAGCTTGATCTGGGACAGGCTCGGCCAGGTGATCTCGCCGTTCTTGGCGTAGGCGATCCGGCCGAGGGTGAGTTTGAAGTCCGGTCCGAGCGCGGCCGAGACCGAGGCCGCCTCGTATGTCCAGCGGTGGGAGAACACCCCCCAGGCGGCGTAGAGCTCGGCGACCAGCAACACCTTGGCCGAGGCCGTCAACCGGCCCTTGGCGTAGGCCTCGGCGTCGAACGAGAACCCGTCCTTGTCGTAGTCCGCGGCGACGGCGATGCCGCCCTCGCCGTCGATCCGCAGCGACGGTGTGATGTCGATCCCGCCCTTGGCGCCGACGGCACCGAGCGCCACTTCGGCCCCGATGTAGGCGCCGAAGGTGCCCGACAGCTCGGCATAGGCGGGCACTGCGAAGGTCCCCACGAGCTTCGCCGCGACCTTGGGGTCCTCCTCCAGCGGGTAGAGCTCGCCCTTGAACAGGATGCCCTTCAGCATCACCGGCCCCACCCCGTAGCCCAGTTGGAGCGAGCCGCGCAGTTCGAGGAACGCGGTCACAGCCGGGACGGGAGTGGGGACGGAGACCTTCACTCCGACGCCCTTCAGCAGCGGCACCGTCCCGCCCTGCGCCGACGGCCACCTGCGGACCAGCACGATGTCGCCGACGGCGACCTCCCCGAAGAGCCTGAGCCGCTCCTTGGTGATCTCCACCCCGAGCACCGGCCGCAGGTCCTTGGTGACCTGGTAGCCGATGCTGCCCTTGCCCCAGTAGTGGCCCTCCTCGTCGAAGTTGAGGTTCAGCGAGCCGTCGGCCTTGGCGGTCCTGACGACGATCGTGGCCGCGCCCGAGAACCGCCCCTCCCGGTCCTCCTCGGTCCGGTTGTATTCGACCTTCATCGTTGCCTTGAGCTGCTTCCAGGCGATGTCCGCCTCGCCCTGGAGGAACAGGCCGCGCTCGCCGTACCGGCCGCGCAGCTTGACCGAGTCGACCAGCGGAAGCGGCTTCGGGACCGTCACCGACCCGGTGTGGTCGAGGCTCTGCCCGTCCCAGCGAGTGCTGAGATCGAGGCGGGTGTTGCGCACGCTGGTGACGATCCCCCCGGTCGCGTACGGCGCGAACTTGCCGGCCACCGTCCGGAAGCCGAGTTCGACGTTGGCAGTGGCCCCCGGGATCGCCGACGAGTCGGCCGTGACCTTGCCGGACCACCCGGCCTCCGAGTTCCACTCCACGTGCCCGGCCGCCGCGTTGATGCCGGGGAGCTTCCCCGCGGGGGTCAGGTCGCCGGCGGCGACGAGCGCACCGCTCTGCAGGGTCACGGTGAGAGTGCCGAGCAGCAGGGGCTTGGCGGCCGGTCCGACCGAGAAGGTGAGCTTCCCGCTGGGCACCAGGGAGGGGGAGAGCTGCAGGGCGAGTTCGCCGCCGGTGAACCGGAACGCCGCGGGCAGTGGCGAGAGCAACTTGTCCGCGGGGATCGGAGCGGCCAGCTTGAGCTCGTCCTTGGTGTAGAGGACGTTGATCTTGCCCAGGAACGGCACGGAGGAGTTGATGACCCCCTTGCCGGTGAGGTTGCCCTGCTCGTCGAGGGCGGCCGTGGTCAGCATGCCGGGGCTGAGGTACGGGTAGTAGAACGCGATCTTCGGGTTGTCATTCTTGTCGAGCTTCAGCCTCCTCGCCTCGCCCGGGGGCGCCGCGGTGGGGTCCGCGTCGGTCTCGGGCCCGGCGGCGGTGGCGGCGGCCGGGGCCGTGGCGGGCACCAGTTCGGCGTCGAGGGTGACCGTCGAGTCGGCCCCGGTGGCCTTGACGGCCCTGCTGTCGAGCACGCCCAGGACGGTGTCGTGGGCGGACTTGGCCCCCGTCTTGGCGCGCCGGTAGGTCTCGATGCGCAGGCCGGGCACGAGGCGGCGGACGAAGCTGTCCAGCAGGGTCTCGCCGGTGTCCCGCAGCCGCACCGTCTCGCTCTGGCCACCCGCCGCGAGTACGACCGGTTTGCCTGCCGCCTTGGCCTTCTCCGCCTCGGAGCCGTGTACGGCGCCTGAGCGCAGCAGGCTCTCGATCTCGAAGCTGGCGTCGGGCTGCCCGGTCGGCACCGTCGCCCTGGCGATCCGGATCTGGAGCTTGCGGACGTTGGGGCCGCGCATGGCGGGGTCGCGGATCTGCCGGACGAGGCCGACCAGGGCCTGGTAGGTCTCCTGGCCCGATGACCGGTTCTTGGTGCTGGTCAGCAGCTGGAGGTTGGAAGGGATCGACGTCCCGCCCAGTTGCTTCTCGACGATGTGGTCGACGTCGCACTTAGCGGGCCCCAGGCCCTTGGCCAGTCCGGTGACGACCTGTTTGACGGCGGGATCTGCCAGCTTGGTGCGGACCGTCTCGTTGTCGTTCGCCGCCGCGGTGATCGCGCCGGCGAGGCTCGTCGTCGACGCGAAACCGAAGGCTCCCAGCCACACGTCCTTGTACTTCTCGCCGCCCTCCTTGTACGCGGCGACAGAGTTGCCTTCGATGAGGGGGTTGAACACCAGACTCCCGCCGGCCGCGGCGTTGTCGTAGGCCTGCTGCACCCAGTGGCCGGCCCCCTTCTCCAGCGGGAGGGCGAACTCAGCTAGCCCGACGACCAGTTCGGTCGTGCCGATACCGGCCGGCTCGTCGGTGACGATCGTCAGACCGGGAGGCAGGTTCTGCGCGGGGCCCGCGGTCCTCCCCGGCTGCGCGGCCGCCTGCTGCGGTGCGGCGCCAGGGCCCGGCGCGGAGGCGGGTACGGGTGCCGGGACGGGGGGTGGGGGTGCCGTGCTCCTGCCGGACCGGCGGACGACCGGCGCGCCCGGCAGCGGCTCGACCGTGGGCCGGCCGCCATCGGCGAGCGCCTGGACGGCCCGGTCGGCCTCCGCCTCCGGCCGCGGGTCGTCCACGACGGGGGTGTGGGAGCGGCCGAAGCCGTCGGTCTGCAGTACGTGCGCCAGTTCGTGGGCGAGGAGGCCGCGTCCGGCGGGAGTGTCGGGGCGGTACTGCCCGGAGCCGAAGACCAGGTGCGTCCCCAGTGAGAAGGCCCGGGCGTCGAGGGCGGCCGCCGCCTGGTCCGCGGTCGGGCCGTCGTGGACGCGGACTTGGCCGAGGTCGCGGCCGAACCCGGCTTCCATCTCCGTGCGCAGGGCCGGCGGCAGGGGGCTTCCGGGCTGGGCGACCACGGCGTCCGCGTGCTCGGTGCCTGGGCGCCCGGTCACCCCGCCCGGCGCGGAGGAGGGGTCCGTCGGCGCTACGGGAGCGGGTCGAACGGTGGCCGTCGGGACGAAGGCAGGTGCCACGGTGGTGGCCGGGCCGATGCGCGCCGGGGCGGGCGCGGCGGTGGGGTGGGCCTGCCGCGCCGTCACTGACGGGCCCGGGGTGAAGACCGGCGCCGGCGCCTGCGGGGTGCCGGTGCGCGGGTCGGCGCCGTGCCGGGCAGGACCTCCGGACGACCTCGGGTGCGCCTGCCGGGCGGTGCGCACGGCCTGGGCCAGTCGCCTCATCGCGGCTCCCCGCTCCCGGACTCGGCCCGTGCGGCCTCGACGATCGCCGTGGCCACCTGCTGCGCCCGGCGCTGCGCGGCGTCGGAGCGCGGCCCGGTGGCGGGCGCCGCGGCCTCCGGCCACGACCGCAGCGCCTGTTCGAGCGCCGCGGGCAGGGCGTCGGCGAGCAGTCGCGCCTCGACGGCCGAGCGGGCGGTCACCCGCAGGGTGCCGACCCGGACCAGGACCGCCGGCGGAGGTGTGGTCATACCGGTTCCTCCCAAGCCACGAGGGGGACCGGGAGGTTCTGCTTGCGCAACTCCTCGGCGAGCTCGGCCTCGATCATCCGCCGGTCCACCGGGCGGTCTCCAGCGGCGGCCAGGAAGGCGGCGCCCAGAGCGACGTTGCGGATCGATCCGCCGGTCAGCGGCAGCGGGGCCAGCGCCTCCCAGCGCACGGATTCGACCGGGGTCTTCGGCGGGAAGGCCGAGCGCCACAGTCGGTGCCGCTCCGCCTCCGAAGGCAGCGGGAAGTCCACCACGAACCGGAAGCGCCGCAGGAACGCGGGGTCGATGGCATGCCGGAGGTTGGTGGTGATGACCGTGAAGCCCGAGAACGTCTCGATGCGCTGGAGCAGGTCGCCGACTTCCGCGTTGACGTGACGGTCCGTCGCTGAGGCGACGCTGCCGCGGGTGCCCCAGACCGCGTCTCCCTCGTTCCAGACCATCATCGATCCGGAGCACTCGGCGGCCTCGAACACCGCCGCGACGTTCTTGGAGGTCTCGCCCACCCACTTGGAGATGATCTGGCTCAGGTCGATCACCATGACACGCAGGTCGAGGGAGGCGGCGAGCACCTCCGCCGCCATCGTCTTGCCCGTGCCGGACGGGCCGCAGAAGAGCGCCGCCACTCCGCGCCCGCGCCGGTTGCCGCGACCGCCCACACGGGCGGCGAAGCCCCAGTCGTCGAACACCTTGGCCGAGTGGCGCACATGCGACTCGATCCGGCGCAGGGCGGCCTCGGTGGCGGGCGGGAGCACGATGTCGTCCCAGCCGTAGGCCGGCTCGACCAGACCCACCCCTGGCAGCGGGGACGGCGTGAAGGATCGGGCGGCGACGTGCCAGAGCTCAGCCGCAGCGCGCGCCTCGTCCGGGGCGGCGTCGACGGCGGCCGCGGCCCGGGCCACGGCGGCGGCGATCCCCTTGGCGTCCAGCCGGAACTGCGCGGACACCCGGTCAACGCCGCGCCCGAGTCGGGCGGTGCGTTCGGGGCCGAGCGCGGCGGCCCAGCGGCGGATGGCCAGATCGGGGTGGTCGGCCCGGGCGGGGAGGACGTGGGACCCGCGGGCGAGTCCGTCGGGGATCTGGGGGCCCGTCAGCAGCACATGACCGAGCACGCGGTCGGCGAAGGCGGCGACCGGGGCGCCTGGCGGGCCGGTGGCGGTGTCGATCACCAGCGCGGCCGGGTCCAGCATCGCCTCGCGGCTCCACCGTGCGGCGAGGCGGTCGCGGGCTTCGGCGTCCTCGGGGATGTCGCTCCCGGCGATCCGCCACGGGGCGAGGCCCAGGGCGGACAGTATCGGCGCGACGTCCTCGGGAGCGGCGTCCGGAACCAGTACGAGAGGTGGCAGGCCGAGCGGGCCGCGTGAGGCCAGCGACCGGGCCAGGTCGGCCGTCTGTTCGCCCTCCTCGTCGGTGCCGGCGGGGACCGGGACCGGCGCCATCCGGGTGGACACCAGCGGGTCGTGGACGGGTTGGCCGAGCAGGCGGTCCAGCACCGGCGCGGCCAGCGTCAGCCGGGCCTCGACGCGGGGCGCGGGCGGCTCCACCGCCACGAGGTCGAAGCGGACCAGCGGTAGCGCCGCGCCCAGCATCGCGGGGTGCAGCTTCGGGACGGCTCGGCAGGCCAGCCACACCGGCAGCCCGCCGCCCGCCACACCGCCGTTCGCCGTCGTCGCGTCGGCCACGGCACGGGCGACCGGCTCGGAGGTGCCCGCCGCCAGCAGGAGCACGATCAGCTGGAGTTCGGCGACGGAAAGGTCGAAGCCCTCGGCCATGCGTCGCAGCGGGGCGTCCGGATCGGCCCGCTCCATCCACTCCACGAGCGGTGCGAACCCGTCCACCGAGGGCTCCCCGCAGGCGATGCCGGTCAGCACCGACAGTGACACCGCCTCGGCGAGCCTGGCGAGTTCCGGCTCGTGAGGGTGGGCGTAGTGACCCGTTTGCGAGGGGCCGTCGGCGCCCGGGCCGTCGGTCTGCGGCGTCGTCATCAGGCTCCGTCCGCGATTGTCAGCGTGTTGCCCGGCGGCACGGCGGTGGACGGTGCCGGGTCCGGTCGTACACCGACCCGGGCCTGCGTCACCTCGGTGACCGGGGGATAGGTGTCGCCGGTGTCGAGGAACACGGTCGTCACCAGGAAGTGGGCGCAGGGCCGCATCGGCGACTGCAGGGCCGACCAGATCTTGGTCGACAGGTCGATGTCGACCGGTGCCTGAGACACGGAGATCTGCTCCGGCTGGCGGGCCGGATCGTCGAGAGGCTCGGAGGTGAGGAGGTCGATCAGCCGGGTGGGCGTAGTGGGGATCAGGATCGAGTCGAGGATCGACCGGATGAGCGGCCGGGGGACGATCCCGTGCCGGTTGAGCGCAGCGATCCCGAGGCCGAGGAGCACCTCGCGTTCGAGGTCGGCCCCGGTCGCGGCCAGCAGGTAGTGCAGGTCGACGGCCAGCGGGGACGGACCGACCCGGCGCCCGCCGGAGTCCACATGCGGCTCGTGCATGTTGCGCCAGGCCGGGTTGGGTGCCACGTGATGGAGGAACAGGTGCAGGCTCGCCGGCTCCGGCTGGGGGGCGGGCGCCGGGGTGGCTGCCGTCGCCGGCGGGCGCGGCGGCGGGTCGACCGAGACGGCCGGTGCGGTCAAGGACCCGTAGGCGAGCTTGAGGCGTCGCTGGAGCACGGCCTGCAGGACGAAGGTGGTCGCCGGGATGGCGAAGTGGGCTGTCATGAGGTTCCCCGTTCCGTCCCGCTCCCGGCGCCGGACGCCAGGTAGTCCTCCAGGGTCGGCCCGGTCCGGATCCGGGGGCCGGGGCGGCGGGCGGGAGTCGTCGGTGGTTCGGCAACGACCCGCACCTCGACCCGTCCGATCTCGACGACCACCGGGGTGGGTTCCGGTGGTGGGTCGGCCACCGGCCGCGGTTCCAGGGGCAGCGGGTCGGCGCGCACGACCTCGAACGCGGGGGTGGCTCCGGCGGCCGGTGCATCGTGCGTGGGCGCCATGGCGGCACCGACCACCTGGGCTGCCGCCGCGCCCTCGGTGAGGGTTGGTGGCAACGGTCGGGCGGCGGCCGACGGGTACGGTGCGGCCACGGGGGTGGCGCCCGGAGCCGGTGCCGGCGGGGTGATGCTCCGGCCTGCCGGTTCTCCGGCGTCCGCGGTGGGCGTCGGACCGGCGGCCGGCGCGAGGAGGGCGGGTACAACGGCGCGCGAGGTCTCGGCTCTTCGGCCGAGCGGGCGGTCGCGGCCGCCCGCCGAGGCGCTCGGACGCGGTGGCGCCGGGATCTCGTGCGTGGACTGCCCCGGCCCCGGAGCGGGCGCGGCGGCGGGAGGTGTGTCCACGGCGGTCGGACGCGGTGTCACAGGGCTCTCGTGCGCGGTCTGCTCCGACCGCGGCCGGGGCGCGGCGGCAACGGTGTCCACCGGCGGGGGAGTGGCGGGGTGGGCCGGGCCCGCCCGGAGGCGGTGATCGGCAGGGGACGGGGGCGCGGTGGATCGGTCGTCCGCAGGAGGCGGCAGCAGGTCGAAGCCCGTCTCCTCCCAGTCCTCCTCGAAGCGGGAGCGCGGTCTCGGTTCTGCGGAGACGGCCGGCCCGGTGTCGTCCACGGGCTGGTCAGCCGCCATGTTCCCGGCGCTCCGCAGGGCCTCCGCGTACGCCGACCGTCGTGCTGTCATCAGGCCCCCATCAGGCGTCGGGTCTGGGAGCGTCCCTCGGTGAGGAGTTCCACATAGCGGTGGCGGCGCTCGGCGGGCAGCCGCAGGATGGCCTCCTCCGACCAGCCGTAGCCGCGGGCGATCACGTCGATCTCGCGCAGCAGCCCTTCGACGAGCAGGTCGAGGTCCCTGGCCACGAAGGCGGCGGGATCGGCGTCCGCCGCGATGTCGTGCTCGCACCCCGCGCAGGACAGGTGGACGCGCATCGAACCGGCCGGGTCGAGCGCCTCCCAGGCGTCAGCGAGCCGGTCGAGGTCGTCCGGGCCCAGATGCGGGATCGGTGGCTCCAGGCAGGTGTCGCTTGCCAGCGCATGCAGACTGCCGGCCGGGGGCCGGCCCCCGAACCGGGTGAGGTCGGCGAGGACCGGTAGCCGGAACGTCAGGGCGACACCGTCCACGAGGAGGCGCGCCACCGCGCCGACCTTGGCGGGGGGCAGTTCGGCCATCCGGCCGACGGGCAGTGTGAACTCGTTGTCGGTGCTGCAGACGGGGCAGCCGACGTGCGCCTGGACCGGTCGGCCGACCACGGCCCGGTGCACCGCGAGCAGCCGCCGGTTTCGGGACCCCAACGGATAGTCCAGCGCGTCCGGGCCGTCGAGTGCCAGTAGCAGGCCGACGGCACGTTCTGCCGTGGACCGGCGCGGGGCGAGCGGCCACAGCCGGACGACCTCCTCCGCGTTCGGAGCGGGGCCGTGCCCAGGGGCGGTGTTCATCGGACGGCTCACGGCTCGACGTAGCTGGGCTCTTTGGGCTCCAGGACCGCGTAGTCGCGTTCCCAGCCCTCGTTCTCCAGCTTGAGCTTGGAGATGGCCACCGCGTTGGCATTGGCGTCGAGGTCCGGCAGCGCCTGGTACTCCGAGACCCAGCACCGGTAGACGGAGTAGCTCAGGACGACCTGTCCGGCCTCGTTGAGGAGTTCGATGATGATGTCCTTGCGGAAGTCGGCGAGCGACACCTCGCCACCTGCCGCGGAGCCGTAGTTCCACGTCTTGTTCGCCCACTGCTCGAACTCCTGGTCGTGGGTGACTCCGCGTTCGAGCGTGATCGCGTCGTACTCGGTGCGACCGGGGGACTTGTAGGACGTGGAGGGGTCCCCGCCGGAGCGGTGCTTGACGACCTCGGTGGTCCGCTTCAGGAGGGAGGCCTTCGAGACCCCGGCCACGTATCGGCCGTCCCACTTCACGCGGAACTTGAAATTCTTGTACGGGTCGAGCCGCTGGGCGTTGACCGAGAACTGTCCCACGATGTGCTCCTGTCTCAGACGGCCGGCTGGACGATCTGCTTGAGGCTGATCACCACGAACTCGGCCGGTTTGAGCGGCGCGAACCCGATCACGAGGTTGACGATCCCTTGGTCGATGTCGGTCGGGGTGGTGGTCGACGCGTCACAGGCCACGAAGTAGGCCTCCCGCGCCGAGACGCCCTTGAACGCGCCCTGCCGGAACAGACCGTGCATGAACGCCGTGCTGTTGAGCCGCAGTTGGGACCAGAGCTCCTCGCCGTTGCGCTGGTGGACGGCCCAGCGCAGCGACTCCGAAAGGGAGCGGAGGATGTGGTTGGCGGTCCGGCGGACGGGGATGTACTTCCACTGGCTGGCGAGCGCGTCCGCGCCGTCCACGGTACGGGAGCCGAACGCGACGGTCTGGTAGATGGGGAAGCGTCGGATCACGTTGAGCCCCAGCGGGTTCACCAGTCCCTGCTCGGCATCGGACACCTCGACGGAGGGGCCGTAGGCACCGGCCACGAAGGCATCGGTGCCGGCGGGTGCCTGCCAGACCCCCACCCGGCTGTCGGTCCGGGCGATGACGCCCGCGATGGCGCCCGACGGCGGATGCGACACGATCGCGCCGGGATGCAGTGGGTCGTCGACCCGGATGTTCGGGAACCAGGCACCGGCGTGGGTCGATCGCAGCCCCAGCTTGGTGGACTTCCACGCCGAGGCGGAGCCGATGTCGACGGCGTCGGGCGGCGGGTCGACGATCAGAAAGGCGAACTTGTCGGCACACACCCGAGCGGCCTCGGCGTACGCGGTGAAGGCGGCGTCGCCGTGGTGCAGCGCCTTCGGGTCGGTGAGTGACGGGCGGACGAGATCAGGCAGGCAGAGGAGGTTGAAGAACGGGTCTGTTGTGTCGAGCGCGGTGATCGCGGCTTTGAAGTCGGCCGACGCCGGTTGGCCGGCCGGGTCGCCGTCCGAGGCTGCCTTGCTCTGCACGGCCTGGGCGACCTTGTACAGGTGGCCGAGCCGGTAACGCGACGGGTTGGCGACCTTCTCGACGATCGAGTACTCCGTCAGGAGGGAGGTGTCGGCTCCCGGATCCGCCAGTGTGACAGTGGCGTCGTGGATGCGCTCGACGCCGGGCGCCCCGGTGGGGCGGCTGACAGTCAGGCACAGGAGGGAGCCGCCCTCGTGGAGGCTGCCTTCGATGACGGCTCCGGCGAGCATCTTCTTCCCGTTGGGGTCTGCCTTGACCGCCTGGTTGATCGCGGTCACGAGCCGGGTGACGAGTTCGACGCGGCTGGTCGGCTTGGCCTCGTCCTTCCGGAAGACGGTCACCGGAATTCTGTCGACCCAACTGAGGGCGTCCACCGTACCGTCGTCAGTCTTCCGTCCGATCACCGACAACCTGATGGTGACCGGACCGGCGAAGGTGCCCGCGGTGGGGTCGGCGCCGATTCTGTAGATGCTCCCAGTGGCCTGCGGGCCCGCCTTGCCCACACCGCTCAGCGTCAGTCTGACCAGCTGGGATCCGGTGGTCGGATCATTGACCACGGTGTCTGCCGTCCTGGCTCTGCCCGCCTCGGTGGTGAGGTCGGCGAACCGCTCGACCAAGCCGGTGACGGGGTCCTGGACGGTGAGGTTGAAGCGGTTCCTGTCGTACGTGGCCGTGGCATCGGTGGAGTAGGGATTCGCCCCGATGTCGAACGGGTCGATCTCGACGAAGAGCGCGCCGCTCGCGGCGCCCGAGCTCAGCGCGGTCACGGTCAGGGAGGGCTTGGTGGAGTCGCCCTGCAGGATCGTCTCCTCGGCGGCGGCGGCGTTGTTCGCCGGAAGCCGGATGACGACGGCCTGGCCGCCGCCGTTGCCGAAGAAATGCAGCACCGAGTACGACAGCGAGCTCTTGGTGTGCAGCCCGCCGAAGTTCCGCTCGAAGTCCGCGAAGTTGAGGCAGGTCACCGGTCGCTGGTCGATGCCCGTCCAGGTCGGGCCGATGAAGAGCGCGACCGATGTGGGAGCGCCGGCGACGGTCCGGACGCCGGAGTCCAGCTCGCGGGTGTAGACACCGGGATAGGTCAGGTTGAGCATCTCATCGCCTCCGTGGGCCGGGGCTTTCCTGGCGGGTGGCAGCGACGCGCGACGGCGATTGGTGTCGGTGGTTCCCAACCCGGGGCAGGGGCGTACGTGACGAACCATCAGCTCGCTGCTGCCGCACCAGGCTCCCACTGCAGTTTGTGCACTGTCGATCCTCCAAATGGCTGATCAGTGCGGTGTTTCGGGAGTACCCAGGGCCTCGGGGTCGGCGGCTTTCCAGAGGCGGATCCCGGCCGATGCGAAGGGGCACATTGGCGAGCGAGTGGTTCATGCCGTCGAGACGGGCCTCTGGGCGCCGGGCGACCGGCGCCGGCGGAGGATCGAGCTTGATCCACCATGACGGCCGCCATCGTCGTAGTGGTGAGGGCGACAGTGGGGCCTCGTCATCGGTGGGACTGCGGTGGTCGAGGCTACTGTGCAACCTTCGTATGGTGTAGCAGTTTTGGATCCAGGACGATCGCGTTGCCACGCTGCCGCCCGGCTGGACCCGGTTCGTCGAAGCCGCCGCCCGGACACACCGCCAGCTCGCCCCGGTCGCTGCCGTACGCCGTGCCGACCCGAACCCCGGGCAGCACACTCCCGTCGCCGCTCACAGGAGTGAACGCGAGGACCGGTGCTACGTCGACGGTGTTCGGGTTGGTGATGCTCAGCATCTGGTCGATGCGGTTGGAGCCGCCATGTGCCTGGTACGCGAAGGTCGGTGGCGTCACCGCCGACTGCGCCGGACCCCTGGTCCGCGCGGGGTGAACACGCGTGGCAACGGCTGCGACGAGGGTGATGCCGCTGGCCAGGCTTATCAGCTGAGGAGAAGAAACGCAGGGAGTCTAGTAGTTGCGGTTCCATCAACTGGTTCTTGCCGTCGAGGCAGGCCGACGGGCAGGAAGGACGCCGGGACGCCGTCCAGGCAGAGCGTCAGCGAACACCCAGCTCCGGCGGTCGTGCGGGCCGGGCGCGGGGCGGCGGTCCGGCAGATGCTGAAGGGGTGCCAGTGCGGCGGCCACAGGACTGGTCGGGATCCACGACGGAGAGGCCCAACTTCCCTACGCTGACCGCCGGGAGGCACCCGCGGGGTGGCCATCCGGACCTGGCCGCGCCGACCGGGTCGTCGGGTGCCTCGGCTGTTGGACAGCGTCGTCCGTGCCCGGACTCGATCGCGGGGACGTGGAGTTGGTGGCAGAC
This sequence comes from Kitasatospora sp. MBT63, assembly GCF_000710465.2. Taxonomy (GTDB): domain Bacteria; phylum Actinomycetota; class Actinomycetes; order Streptomycetales; family Streptomycetaceae; genus Kitasatospora. Next base: position 40,825 of record NZ_JAIZ01000687.1, read on the forward strand.
CCCCGACGCCCACATGCGACACGGCTACCTGATCACCTTCTGTGCAGCCGTGCTGGCGAGGGCTCCCAGGTCGATCGTGCCCGACCACGCGGGTCGGAGTCACTACCTCCGGGCCGCGGGTGTGTCCGGGTACGGCCGTTACCCAGCGCTGTCCGCACCTTCCGCCAGGTCGACGCCACCAGCGACACGAGCCCCGCCGTCGCGGTCTTCAACAGCACGATCTTCTGCGTGTACAGGGGTGCCGGAAGCGACAGGCGGCTGTGCTGGCGCAACTTCAACAGCACCACCTGTGGCTCCGCCACGGCCTTCCCTTCAGGGGGACTTCGCTCGCGCCCGTGCTGCCCGCGTACAACGGCAAGCTCTACTGGCTGATCGACGACAGCGGTCTGCGCTGGAGCAGCTACGGCGCCGGTATGCGGAGCGCCTTCACCGAGATCGGCGGCAGCAGCCCGTACGGCCCCGGGATGGCTGCCCTCGGCAACCGGCTCTGCGTTGCGTGGCGAGGCTCGTCCAACGAGGAGCTGTACTGGAGGAGCTTTGACGGCTCCGCCTGGACTGCGCTTCAACGCTTCCCCTCGGGAGCCACTTCCAACGCGATGGTCCTGGCCGCCCACGACGGAAAGCTCCACTGCGAGGTGCGCGAAGACGGCACCAAGGAGACGCTGCGCTGGTGCAGCTTCGACGGCACCACCTGGTCCAGGTTCACCGCGCTCGCCGCAGCAAGCCCGACCCACCCGGGCGTGGCCTCCTACAACGGCAACCTCTACGAGGCCCACATCCAGTAGAAGCTCCCGGGCCGGACGCGCGTCCGCCCCGGGCGGCCACGGCCGCCCGGCGTCGCAGCCCCCCGGTCCTCGCCGATCGCGCCGGGGACCGGGGGACATGGGGTCCTCAGTCCGGGGTATTGGCCGTCCGGCCTGCTGGGGGCCTGCCGTCAGACGGTCGCCGACCAGGAGGGGGCGCTGGCGATGCCGCACGTGTTCTTGCCGCGAGCGATCTTGCCGAAGCCATCTTTGCCCCACGAGGTGCCCCAGCTGTTCTTGACGATCCAGTAGTCCACGCCGCCTTGGGTCCCGTAGCCGACGATGGAGACGACGTGGTCGATCGTCCTCGGGCAGCTCGGGTTGTCGAGGATGCCTTCGCCGCTGAAGGACCGGAAGTCGGAGTTCTCGCCCGCGATGCTCACGACGACGGGGCCCTGGGAGACGGCGGCCTTGATGGCGTTCTCGTCACCGGCGGGGATCTGGGTCCAGTGGACCTTGCGCGGCCCGGGCGGGTTCTCCGGGCGAAGCAGGGAGGCCAGGGTGCAGGGGAGGGTGTTGCGGCCGGGGGTGAGATGGTCGGGCTCGTCCTCGGGTGCGTACACGTAGTTGTGGTGCTGGCCCGTCGCGATCTCGACGGCGCTCTCCACGACGGCGGCGGTGGCGTATCCCTCGCTGTCCGGGCACAGGCCTTCGTCGCGGACGGGTTGCACGGCTCCCCGAGCGCGCCAGTCGAGGGAGTCGGGGAGATCGTCGGCGTGCGCCGGCGTCAGCCCGGCGGGCGCGGTGGTGAGTGCGGCAACGGTGAGCGCGGCCGCGGTGAGGGCGAGCAGGGAACGACGGGCAATGACGGCTCCTGGGTCGTGCGGACGGTGAGGTGCACAGCGCCGCCGTCGGCGCCTTGCCGAGCGTGATCAGTCCCCGCGGGCCGACGTGACCATGCCGATTGCCGGCCGCGGTCAGCCTGCTGCGCGCATCGGGCCGGCCGGCCGGGCCATCGGCACCGCCCCGCCGGGACGGCCCTACCAGGTCAGGTGGTGCCACCATCGCCGGGCGGGTGAGCACGAGCAGGTGCCGGCGTCGGTGGCGACGCGGTTGGTCGACCGGGAGCCATGGCGTCGGGGCCAGCTCCCCGGCCCGTCGGGCACTGATTCCGTTGCCCACCGGGCGCGTGCCGGTGCAGACACCGGAACGCCTTGACCGGCTGACGCTCCGTCCAGTGGGTGCTGTCGGCCGGTCCGCCGCCGCGGCCGGCCCGGTGCAGCCATGCCGTTGTTCATCCTTGACCTCCGGCGGGGCGGGTGGTGGCGCGAGTGCTGCAGGGCGCCGGCCGCGGGTGCCCAGTGCCAGAGGGTGTTCCAGTCCTGGTCCGCGGTCCGGTGTCCATGTCCGCGCTGGACAGCAGGCCGATCAGGAAGAGGACCACCACGGTCACCGAGTGCTGGTTCACACCGTTCGGCTGACGCGTGCACCCTGCCCGGGGCTCCGGAGCCCCCCACCAAGGGGCATGGTCACGGCCACGCGCGACCCGGCCACCTCGACGCCTGACGGCTGCGATCGGAGCAGGGTGCGGCGCCCCGGGTAAGGCCGGGCGTCCGGCTGCCGGCGGCGCCGGCTCCGGTGGGCACCGTGCGGGCGGGCCCGGGCGTCCGGTCCTGGTGGATGGTACGGTCCGGCTCGCCACGCCGAGGTGTTGTCGCCGATTCCGGCGGCGATCCGGGCAGCAGTCCGCGCCGCCGGTGCGGCGGTGACCTGACGGGAGCTGTCCGGCCGTGTCTCTGCCACCTTCCGTGGCTGTCGGATACGGGCCATGTCGTGTCCGATGAAGAACCGGGAGACGCGCTACCGGCGGACCGCCGAGATCAGTCCGCCGGGCCGCTCCTCGCGCTGCGACGGGGTGCTGATCGGGCGGCCGTAGGCGGAGGCGCACTCGCGCAGGGTGTGGCTGCTGGCCTCCCAGCCGTGCCCGGCCAGCCAGTCCACCGGGTCGTCGGGCATCTCCGAAACCCACATGGACGCAGCCGAACCCTGCACGGCGTCCGCGCCGAAGCGCTCGATCACGCCGCGCGAGCCCAAGCTCAGCCCCATCCGGCTGCCTGCCGCCGACTGGGCGCCGATCCGAGCCAGCAGCAGCTCCACCGCGTCCTCGGGTAGATAGATGAGCAGTCCCTCGGCGATCCACACGGTCGGCACCGCCGGGTCGTGGCCTGCGGCGGCCAAGGCGGCCGGCCAGTCCTCACGCAGATCGACCGCGACGGTGATCCGCTCGCAGCGTGCGACGGCCCGCTCCTGGCGCAGCACCGAAGCCTTGAAGTCCAGGGGCGCGGCGGTGTCGACCTCGAAGAGCCGGGTGCCCTCGGGCCAGTCCATCCGGAAGGCCCGGCTGTCCATGCCGGCGCCGAGCAGGACGACCTGCCGTACCCCGGATGCGGAGGCCTGCTGCAGCAGGTCGTCGAGGAACTTCGTCCTGATGACGATGGAGAACGACACGGCCAGCCGGCGGCGTCGCGCGGCCTCGTCATCGGGCAGCGGCGGCGAGGTGGGCCACAGGCCGCCGGCGGCGCGGTCTTCCGCGCTTACCGGTACGCGGCCTCCGAGATCCCCTGGCTGTGAGGAGCCGGGGTGCCGCCGGCCAGCGGCAGGGAGCGGGTGTCGGCGGCCTGGGAGGTGCCGGAGCCGAGCGGCGGTTTGAGGGCCGTGGCGGTGTACTGCGGGATGTCGATTGACTGGGCGGAGCGGACCCGGTGCCGGTGCTGGTGGGTGGGTGATGGTGGTGATGATCAGTTCGTCCGCGCCGGTGGCGTCCCGGAGCGTCTCCAGTTGGTCGGCGACCTGCTGTGGTGAGCCGACGAACTGGGTTTCGGTGCGGTCCGCGACCAGCGTCCGGTCGCTCCAGGCGTGGGCACGGGCCTCGTCGAACTTCACGACGCCTCCGCCGCGTGGGTCCGGGCCGGGCGCGCTTCGCCGAGCCCGAGGTGGTCGCGCAGCGTGTCGCCCTCGTACTCGGTGCGGAACACGCCCCGCTCCTGGAGCAGCGGAACGACGGTGTCGGCGAACTCGTCCAGCCCGCCCGGAGTCAGGTGCGGTGCGAGGATGAACCCGTCGCTGCCGTCGGACTGCACGAACTCGTTCAGCGCGGCGGCGACGTGCGCCGGGGTGCCGATGAAGGACTGCCGGCCGGTCACCTCGATGACCAGCTCCCGGATCGAGAGGTGCTTGGCCTCGGCCAGGGCGCGCCACTGCGCGGCGACGGCCAGTGGGTCGCGGTGCAGCCGCACCGAGGCGCGGCCGCGGGCGACGGTGTGCTCACCGAGGAGCGGATCCACCGCCGGCAGCGGCCCGTCGGGGTCGTAGGCGCTGAGGTCGCGGTTCCACAGCTGCTCCAGTAGCTTGATCGCGCTCCGGCCGCTGACCTGCTGATGACAGATCAGATCCGCCTTCTCCTGAGCCTCGGCGTCGGTGTCGCCCAGGACGAAGGTGACGGCGGGCAGGATCTTCAGCTCGTCGGGGGAACGGCCGTAGCGGGCCAGCCGCCGCTTGACGTCGGCGTAGAAGGCCTGGCCGGCCTCCAGGGTGCCGTGCCGGCTGAAGATGGCGTCGGCGGCCGAGGCGGCGAACTCGCGGCCCTCCTCGGAGTCGCCCGCCTGGAAGATCACCGGGCGGCCCTGCGGGCTGCGCGGGACGTTGAACTGCCCGGTGATGTCGAACTGGCTTACATGGTGGTCGAATTGCCCTGCTGTCGGCTTGCTGAGGAAGATGCCGGACTCCTTGTCCGCCACGATCTCGTCGCCCTGCCAGGAGTCGAACAGCTCCCAGGTCGCGGCCAGGAACTGCTTGGCGCGCTCGTAGCGGTCCCGCTCCGCCAGGAACCCGCCGCGCCGGAAGTTCTGGCCGGTGAACTCGTCCCAGGAGGTGACGACGTTCCAGGCCGCGCGCCCGGCCGACAGGTGGTCAAGCGAGGCGAACTGCCGGGCGACTTCGTAGGGTTCGTTGAAGGTTGAGTTGATGGTTCCGGCGAGGCCGAGCCGGTCGGTGACGGCGGCCAACGCGGTCAGCACGGTGAACGTGTCCGGCCGTCCAACGACGTCCAGGTCGTAGATCTCCCCGCTCTGCTCACGCAGGCGCAGCCCTTCGGCGAGGAAGAGGAAGTCGAACTTCGCACGCTCGGCCGTGCGGGCGAGGTGGACGAAGGAGCTGAAGTCGATCTGGCTGCCGGCGGCCGGGTCACTCCACACGGTGGTGTTGTTCACGCCCGGGAAGTGCGCGGCGAGGTGGATCTGCTTGACGGGCTTGCTCATGGGTCGTGCGGTCCTTCCGTCAGATCGCGGCGTAGCGGTTGGCGGGGCGCGGCAGGCCGAGCAGTCCGCGCAGGGAGCGCGCCTCGTACCCGGTGCGGAAGGCGCCGCGGCGCTGCAACTCGGGTACCAGGCGGCGGGTGACCTGTTCCAGGTCGTACGGGAGGGCGGCCGGCCGCAATCGGAATCCCGTGAGTCCGGCCTGCTGCAACTCCTGCAGGAGGTCGGCAAGTTCCACCGATGTCCCGGTGAAGACGAATGCGTCGCTGGTGTACTCGAAGCCGGCGAGCTCGTCGAGGCGGGCCTTGCGGTCGGCAGCGGCGCCGGGGGCGTCGTCGAGGAAGACCACCAGATCGCCGAAGACGTGCACAGTCTCGTCGGTTCGGCCTGCCGCGGCCTGGGCGTCGCGGATCTCGGAGACGATCGCCCGGGCCTGCCCGGCGTCGTGCGGGGTGACGAAGCCGAGGTCGGCCGAGCTGCCGACCAGCCGGAAGGGCTCGCCCCGGTGCGCCAGCGCGGCGACCACGGGCTGGCCCTGCGGCGGACGCGGGGTGATCGACGGTCCCCGCACGCTGAACCTGCTGCCCTCGAAGTCGATGTAGTGCAGCTTGGCGCGATCGACGAAGCGGCCGCTGGCGGCGTCACGGATCTCGGCGTCGTCCTCCCAGCTGTCCCAGAGCCGTCGCAGGACCTCGGCGTAGTCGCCGGCCTCGGCGAACAGGTCGCGGAGCAGTTCCCGCCCCGCCGGTGAGTCGAGGTCCTCGAGCCGCAACGGTGGCAGCGAACGGCGTCCGAAGTGCGCGGCCTCGTCGGCGCGGCCGGAGACCCTGACCTGGACCCCGGCGCGTCCGGTGCTCACGTGGTCGAGGGTGGCGATCGCCTTGGAGAGATGGAAAGGCTCGGTGTGGGTGACCACCGCGACCGGGACCAGTCCGATGTGCCGGGTCAGCGGCGCGACCCGGGCGGCGACGAGGACCGCGTCCAGCCGGCCGCGCACCTGGTCGGTCCGTCCGTCCGGCTCGAAGGGACGGGCGGACTGCAGGCCCAGGGAGTCCTCGATGGTGACCAGGTCCAGCAGGCCCCGCTCGGCCTCGGAGACCAGATCGGCCCAGTACCGCGCGGTGAACAATTCGTCGGGCCGGGCCTCGGGCTCGCGCCAGGCCGCGGGATGCCAGCCGGCGCCGTCCAGGGCGACGGCCAGATGAAGGGCTGAATGGGCGGCAGGCATGGGTGTACCACCGCTTCCTTCGGATGGGTGTCTCGGCTGGGACGACGCGGCACGCGGCACGCCGAACGGCGGCGCCTGCGGTAACGGGACCGGGGCGGTTCGGTGTTCTGGTTCGAGGTCCGGCGAGAGCGGGCTAGGCGGCGCTGCGCGGCGCGCAGGCGAGCCGCTCGGGGGCGTTCGCGTTCGCCGGACACAGCGCGGTGGCGACGCGCTGCAGATCGATGTGGCGACGGGAGTACGTGGTGGCGACCCGGCACCGGGCCTTCACCGTGACGACCTTCAGGGTGAGTGCCGCAGACCGCTTGAGGGTGTCCCGCACTGTCGTCACCTCCGTCCCGATCGGCCGCACCGGCTCGAACTCGCGCTTGCGGCGCCGTCTTCGGCTCCGCCGGGTCGTCACCTGGAGCACCCCTCCCACGCGGCGAGGTGCCCCAGGTGATCGACGCCTTCTTCGACCTCGCCGACACGATCACCGCCGTACGTAGCCTGATCCGGCAGGCATGGACGGCTCACCGCTGGGGCGAACGCCCGCGATCGGAGGGCGCGGGAGCGTGCGGGGACAGGTGCGGAGCCGGTACGGACGGCTCCGCACCCGGCGGCGTGACGGGCAGTCCGGCGGCCGCCCAGGCCTGGAAGCCGCCGATCACGTCGGTGGTGCGCCGCAGCCCCAGCTGCTGCAGGGACACCGCGGCGAAGGAAGAGGCGTAGCCCTCGTTGCACAGCACGATCACCCGTAGGTCGTGATGGACGGCCTCCGGCAGCCGGTAGGGGCACTGCGGGTCCAGGCGCCACTCAAGTTCATTGCGCTCCACGACGACGGCTCCCGGGATGCACCCGTCGCGGTCGCGCAGGGCGCCGTACCGGGTGTCCACCAGCAGCGCCCCCTCTTCCTGTGCGGCAGCAGCGGCCTGGTGGGGCGTCAGGCGATCCAGCCGGTCTCGGGCTTCGGTCAGCAGCTGTTCGACGCTCTTGAAGTGTCCGGTCATGATCACCACTCCTGCGACTGCTCGATCTTCGACAGCCGCAGGATGCGGCCGTCCCGGGTGTAGCGACGCATCAGCGGAAGCGGCGGATAGTAGACATGGACGGACACCGCGCACTCCGTCCGGGAGGGATTGACCACCTGGTGGACGTGGTGCGGGCCGAAGGCGCGGCCCCGGCCCGCGAAGAGATCGCGGCTGCGGTCCACTCCGTCGGCCAGTTCCAGAACGCGCCAGCCCTCGGTGGGCAGCTCCACAGCGATCGAGCTCTCGCGCAGCAGCCCGGAGGCCGTGGCGAAGGCGCCGTAGGAGCCGCCGTGGTCGTGCCAGCCGGTCTCGGCCCCCGGAGGCCACCCGATCACCCAGGCCTCGCCGCCGCCGGGCGCGGGCAGTGAGATCCAGCTGCGTGCGTCGGCACGGCGGGGCAGCCGGGCCAGGATGCCGGGGTCACCTGCGGTCCGGTGGGCGAAATCGAGCAGCTCGCCCAGTGCGGGGCCGCCGTCTTCGGCGGGGATGATCCCTGGGGAGGGGGTGGATACGGCATTGCCGGTGGTTCGGAACAAGGGGAAACCGTCCTGCGTGTGGGGCGCCCTCTCGAACGGGCTGCGGATGGCGAGCGGTCCGAAGCCGACTGATCACGCACAGGAGGCTGTGCACAGGCGCAGGGCGCGGCATGGCTGCCGGGAGATGGCCGCAGGGAGCGCGACGGCATGCGCCGCGCGGGGCCCGGGGAGCTGCGCTCTGATCAGGCGGCGGGGCGACAACACAGGCAGCCGGCGTACCGGACGGTGTCCAGGTGCGTGCGCCGGAAGAGCCTGAGGTCGAGGTGTCCCACGTTCGGCAGTGAACCAGGAGCCGGCGGCATGGTCAAGCAGGGCGCGTCAGGCGGCAGCACCGGCTGATTCGCGATACACCGACTGGGAGCGGCCCCTGGACGAGGACCGTCCGCGTGATCGCAGTCGCGGGTCGGTGGGTGGCTTCCCCGGGCGTCGTGTGGTCCCGGAAGTCAGCCCCGGGCGGGCGGCGCGAAAATAGCCACGGGCCACCGATCGCCACCGGCGCCCATCCACCGCAATGCGGCGCCACAAGCTTTCAACACCCTTTCCCACCAAGCGAGATGGTTTTGAGCGTCGAAAATGGATTTGACTCCGCCCCTGGTCGGCACGCATAGTGCCCGCATGGCTGGATATCTGGTGACTCGCAGGCACATCGACCTGCGCCGCGTGACGGCGATGAGCTGTCGCGCCGGTCGCTGAGCCCATTCGCGGGCGTCTCCTGACGCCGTCTGCGACGCTTCCGCCCATCGGCCGCCCGCTCGGCCCATTCTTCCTCAATCACTCTGCTGTGGACGGCTGTTGGCCACTGCCGCCGCCCCGTGGTCCGTCGACCCCGGGAGGTCCCGGTATGCGCCTGTCCACGCGTCACCATGTCTTCAGGAGCTCCCGTGCGCCCCCGCATCGTCCTCGGCACCCTCACCGCCCTCGCCACCCTGCTGTCGGTCGCCGCCTGCGGCAGCGGCTCGTCCCAGGGCTCGTCCCAGGGCTCGTCCGGCGGCAACCCGTACCAGCTCGTCGAGGCCGGCACCATACATGTCGGCACGCTCTCCGACGCCCCGCCGAACGTCTACCTCAAGGACGGCAAGTTCACCGGCTTCGACAACGACCTGTTCACCGCCGTCGCCGCCAAGATCGGGCTCAAGGTGCAGTTCGCCTCGACCGACTTCTCCGCGCTGCTCTCCCAGGTCGCCAACCACAAGTTCGATGTGGGGAGTTCGTCCATCACCATCACCGAGGCCCGGAAGAAGACGGTGGACTTCAGCAACGGCTACGACTTCGGCTACTTCGGCCTCGACGTCCCCACCGGCTCCCCGATCGCCAACTTCGACCAGCTCTCGGGCAAGCGGGTCGTGGTGGTCCAGGGCACCGTCCAGGACGACTACGCGACCAAGAACAACCTCAACCCGGTGCGAGTGCCCGACTACAACAGCGCGCTCAACCAGCTGAAGGCCGGCACTGCGGAGGCCTGGATCTCGCCCGCCGAGATCGGCGAGAAGAGCGCCGCGGACAGCGGCGGCAAGGTGGTGCTCGCGCAGAAGCGGCTCAGCCCGGCGCCGACCGCCTTCGCGGTGGCGCACGACCACCCGAAGCTGCTCGAAGCGCTCAACAAGGCCCTCGACCAGGTGATCGCCGATGGCACCTGGACCAAGCTGCAGGAGCAGTACTACCCGGGCCGTCCGGTGCCGGCCGACTTCAAGCCCGGCAGTGGGTCGGTCGCCTTCCCACCGGTCACCGGGGCCGCCGCCTCGCCGACCTCCTGAGCCTCCGCCGTTCCCGCGACCGACCGACAGGAGACCGACGTGGACCAGCTCGGCGTGCTGGTGGAGACGTTCTTCGACTGGGGATCGATGCGTGCCGCGATCTCCGACCTGCTCACGACCGGCGTGCCCAACACGCTGATCCTCTCGGCGTCCGCCGCAACCGCCGGCACCCTGATCGGGCTTCCGCTGGCGGTCGCGGGAACGGCCAGGACGCGCTGGCTGCGCTGGCCGGCCCGGGTGTACACCGATGTGTTCCGCGGTCTGCCAGCCGTGGTCACCATCCTGCTGATCGGCGTCGGTCTGGCGCCCCAGGGGTTGGCTGTCTGGGGGCCGGACCCGTACCCGCTCGGCATTCTGGCACTCTCGCTGATCGCCGCCGCCTACTTCGGCGAGATCTTCCGCGCCGGCATCGAGAACGTGGAGGCGGGCCAGCTGGAGGCGGCGCGCGCCCTCGGGTTCTCCTACCCGGCGGCGATGCGGCTTGTGATCATCCCACTGGGCGTCCGGCGGGTGCTGCCGGCCTGGGTCAACCAGCTCATCGCGCTGGTCAAGGACTCCAGCCTGATCTACTTCCTCGGTCTGACGGCCGATCAGCGGGACCTGTTCCGGATCGGCCAGGACTCGGCGGCCAACACCGGAAACGAGTCCGCGCTGGTCCTGGCCGGGTTGTTCTATCTGCTGCTGACGGTACCCCTGACCCATCTGGTCAACGTGGTCGACCGGCGGCTGCGGCACGGGCGGCGGGTGCTCGAGGAACCCGCTGGCCTGCCGGAACCCGTGAGCCCTGACACCACGACGCCCGACACCGCTGACGAGGGAGCCTCCCGTGCCTGACCGGCGACCCATCGAGACCGCACCCACCGGCGCCCGCGTCGGCTCACTCTTCTCCCCGGTCAGCCTGGCCACCCGGGACCTGCACCTGTCGCTCGGCGGAAACCCGGTCCTTCGCGGCGTGGACCTCGACGTGCCACGTGGCCACACGCTCTGCGTCATCGGCCCCTCCGGCTCCGGCAAGTCCACGCTGCTGCGGACCGTCAATCGGCTGCTTGAGCCCGATCGAGGCGATGTGCTGCTGGACGGCGAGAGCGTGCTGCGGTGCGATCCGAATCTGCTGCGCCAGCAGGTCGGCATGGTGTTCCAGCAGTTCAACCTGTTCCCGCATCTGAGCGTGCTGCGCAACCTCACCCTTCCGCTGCGCAAGTTGCGCGGACTCTCCCGAGAGGAGGCGGAGGAGACCGCGCTGCGCCAGCTCGACCTGGTCGGCCTGCGGCACAAGGCCCAGGCGCGGCCAGGACGGCTCTCCGGTGGCCAGCAGCAGCGGGTGGCCATCGCCCGCGCCCTGGTGATGGCACCTCAGGTGATGCTGTTCGACGAGTCCACCTCCGCGCTCGACCCCGAGCTGGTCAAGGGCGTGCTCGGCCTGATGGCAGAGCTCGGCCGCGAGGGCATGACCATGGTGGTGGTCACCCATGAGATGGGCTTCGCCCGCGAGGTCGCGGACCGGGTGGCCTTCATGGACCACGGGGTGGTGTTGGAATCCGGCTCACCGGAGGCGCTGTTCGACGCTCCGCGCAGCCCGCGGCTGCGGCAGTTCCTCGCGGATGTGCTGTGACCGGCGGCCGGGCCGGCGCTGCTCCGCTGACCGGCGCTCGGACCCGCCACCGACGCCGGGCGGAACGCGGGACTACCGTTCGAGCACGCGGGAGAGGAAGCGCCGGGTCGACTCGTGGCGGGGATCGGTGAGCACCTGCTCTGCGCTGCCCTGTTCGCGGATCACGCCGTCCTCCAGGAAGCAGATCCGGTCGGCGGCATGCCGGGCGAAGCCCATCTCGTGAGTGGCCATCAGAATGGTCAGGCCACGCTCCTTCAGGTCCGCGACCACGTCCAGCACTTCGCCCACCAGTTCGGGGTCGAGTGCTGAGGTGATCTCGTCGAAGAGCAGCACCTGCGGGTCGGTGGCAAGGGCACGGGCGATCGCGGCACGCTGCTGCTGACCGCCCGAGAGCCGGTCCGGGTAGTCCTGTGCCTTGTCCGCGAGGCCCAACCGGGCGAGCAGTTCCCGGGCGGTCTCCTCGGCCTGCCTGCGTGGCACCTTGTGCACCTGGCGCGGTGCGAGCGTGATGTTGTCCAGCACGCTCAGGTGCGGGAACAGGTTGTAGGCCTGGAAGACGATGCTGATCTGCCGGCGGGCCAGGCTGGCGTCCAGGCGGGGATCGGTCAGCTCGGTCCCACCCAGGTGGACGGTGCCGTCGTCGACGACGTCCAACAGGTCCACGCATCGCAGGAGGGTGGACTTGCCCGAGCCCGAGCCGCCGATCAGGCAGACCACCTGGTGCTCGGCGACGTCCAGGTCGATCGAGCGCAGGACCAGGCGTGAGCCGTACGCCTTGCGCAGACCACGGATCCGCAGAGGTGGCTCGCTCACTGTCCCGCCTCCGCCCACGTGCGCTGCGCCCCGCGGCTCTGCAGCCGGTCGGCATACCTGGTCAACGGGATGGTCACCGCGATGAACAGGACGGCCGCCGCCAGGTAGGGGGTGTAGTTGAAGTCGTAGTCCGCCTTGATCTGCGCGACCCGTAGCGCCTCCAGCGGCCCGAGGACGGCCACCAGCGCGGTGTCCTTCTGCAGGGCGATGAAGTCGTTGAGCAGCGGAGGCAGGACGTTGCGCACCGCCTGCGGCAGGATCACCCGCCGGAGGGTCTGCGACTCGCTGAGCCCGAGCGCCCGAGCGGCATTGCGCTGCGCCGGGTGCACCGAGTTCAGGCCGGCCCGCAGCACCTCGCCGACGTAGGCGGTGTAGGAGAGCACCAGTGCGATCACCCCCAGTACCCAGGGCTGGGAGGGCGTGCCCTGCAGCTGGAGCGCCGGCAGGCCGAAGCCGACCAGGAAGACCAGCAGCAGGGTCGGCACCCCGCGGAACACGTCTACGTACAGGGTCGCGGCCACGCGCAGCGGCTGCAGTCCGGGAGACCGGGTCACCCGCACCAGGGCGATCAGCAGGCCCAGGACCAGGATCAGCACCTCGGCGATCAGAAACATCCGGACGTTGAGCCAGAAGCCGTCCAGTACCGCGGAGAACGTTCTGCGGAACTCCGCGCCGTCCAGGAACCGGCTGTGCAGCCGGTCCCAGCCCGGCGAGGCGACCACCGCCGCCACCGCCGCCACCAGGCTCGCCAGGGTGCACAGGGTGGCGATCCAGCTGTTGCGGCGCTTGCGGGCGCGGCGGAACCGCTCCCGCTCGAGCTGTCGCTCACTGGGCCGGTACTGCTCGTCCTGCATGTCGGCCTGCTGATTCAGCTCGGCCGTGGTCTCGTGCTCCACCGCTCGACCCGCTACGGCTTGAGCTCGGGGGCGTTGGCCGAGGCCGAGAGCCACTGGGAGGTGATCTTGTCCAGGGTCCCGTCGGCCTTGAGCGCGGCAAGCGCCTGGTTGACGCAGGAGGTCAGCCCGCTGCCCTTGCCCAGCAGCAGGCCGAACTGCTCCGGCGTGCCGCCGGCGTACCCGAACTGGCCCAGGATCTTGCCGCCCTGCAGCTCCGACCCGGCCAGGTAGAACACCGTCGGCAGGTCGGTGACGAGTGCGTCGATCTGCCCGTTCTGCAGGGCGTTGACCTCGTCGTTGGTGGTGTTGAAGACGCTTGGCTGCTGACCGGGCTTGATCTCGTCGATCACCGCCTGGTAGCTGGTGGTGGCCACCTGCACGCCGATCTTGGCGTCCTTGAGCGCGGCCAACGTGGTCGCACCCGCGTACTTCGACTTGCTCAGCACCAGGACGGCCTGATTGGCCGTGTAGTAACTGGTGGAGAAGTCAACCGCCTTCGCCCGCTCCGGCGTACTGGAGATCTCGTTGACGTCGAAGTCGAAACTCTTGGCCCCCGGGGCATAGGAGTTGTCGAAGGGTTCGACCACCCACTTCACCTGGTTCTGGCTGAATCCGAGCTTCCCGGCCACCGCGTAGGCCACGGCACTCTCGAAGCCCTTGCCGTCCGCCGGGTCGTTGTTGTCGAACCACGGCGAATAGGCGGGGGAGTCGGTGGCGACGGTCAACTGCCCCTGCTTGTAAAGGCTTGGGCTGGTCGCGCAGCCGGCGGGCGCTGTCGCGGCCGAGGTGGCCGGGGCCGTGGTCTGCGGCTGGGGCGCGCAGGCGGCGGCCGTAAGGACGACGACGGCGCCCAGCGAGGCAGCGGTGAACGTGCGGGCACGAGGCATGGGAGGTTCCTTCGAGCAGGGGTCCGGAACGGACGGTACGAACAAGGGGAGATCAGGGCAGCGCGTTCAGCGACAGAGGTCACCGGCGCAACGCACGTGGTCAACGTGCCTGCGGCGTACCAGGGGGAGGGTTCCGGACATGCTTTTCAGCATTCCGGGCGGTGCGGTGCGATGTCAATCAGGGCGGCTACCGTTCGATAACGGCGGGGCAACATGTCAGCTGGTGAGATGGAGAACCCGGTCGCCCTCGCGCAGGCCGAACAGTTCGGCCGCGGAACCGCCGCGCACCACCAATTCGGCGAAGCCCAGACCCGAGCTCCCGACGGTGATGCCCGGTTCGCCGTACGGTACGTCGGGCAGCCGGTCGTAGCAGCGCACCTGCACCCCGCGGCCCTCGCGTGCACTGTGGACGGGCACGACGGCCGTGGCCCGGTAGCCGGGGATGGCAGTGGCAGGCCGGTCCAGCTTGCAGTTGCCGAAGTTGTCCACCACGGCGACCCGCACCGCACCGGCCCCCTCGGCGTCCCCCACCTGCCGATCGGGCGGGGCCACGACATGCGGGCGTGCGGGGATCGGGCGGCCGTCCACCAGCCAACGGGCCAGCAGCGGCACGTACCAGAGACTGCGGAACTGGGTCCGCGCGAGGGACCGCCTGCGGCCGTACGCCACGCGCGGCCGCTGCCAGGCGCGTGCGTCGGCGGCGTGTCGCGGCGCCCAACGCGCCGGCTCTCGCTGTCGGGGGGTCGACCCTCGTTCCGTGGGAGCTGGACCATGGGAGGTCGTGAATTGTCCAGTCTTGCCCCGTTATGAGGGTAGTGGGTTTGACTATTTTCTTATGGTGACTCAAAGTTCTGCGTATGTCTCCGAACGGTCCTTCCCGCCCCTGCGCTGCCTTTGAGCCGGCGCGGTTCGGCGTGTGCGCGGCCTTCGTGGACGGCGTCACCTGTCGATGTCGGTGACGTCCGGGCGCTGACGATGCGGCCCTGCGGGCCTGCGTCGCATTGACTCCCGCTGTCCGGCCATGGCCCTCTCCTGCCTGTCGCCCTGTCGCCCTGTCGCCCTGTCTGCTGACCGGGGCCCGGTGTCGGGTGTCGTCCGCCGTTCCCTCCGCCACGCCCTTTCCGCACTGTCCCGTAGGCCGCCCTGACCGGTTGTCTACGATCCAATTCCCCGAAGAGGTAATCATGACCAAGAGCAGGGCCGCCGTAGCGGCTGCCGCCGTCGTACTGCTGGCCGGGTTCACCGCGGCCTGCGGCGCCGGTGGGAGTACGAGTTCCTCGGCGCCCGCCGCGTTCGACCCCAACGCCTGCCAAGGTGGCACCCTGACGGTGCTCAACCACCGCGGGCAGGGGAACTTCGACCCGGCCGAGCTCTACACGTCCGGTGGCGGAAAGGTGCCCACCCTGGTCTTCCGGACGCTGACCACTCGCAACCACACCACCGACGGCCCGGACAGCGCCAAGGTCGTGCCGGACCTCGCCACCGACACCGGCGAGCCCAACCAGGACGCCACGGTCTGGACCTACCACCTCAAGCCGGGGGTCAAGTTCGAGGACGGCACCCCGATCAGGTCCGCCGACGTCAAGTACGGCCTGGAGCGCTCCTTCGCGCCCGAGCTCCCGGGCGGCCCGCCCTACCTGCGCGACTGGCTGGTCGGCGGCGAGGCGTACCAGGGCCCGTACAAGGGCGGCGAGTTGGCCTCGATCGAGACTCCCGACGACAGCACGATCGTCTTCAAGCTGCGCAAGCCCGAGGGCGACTTCCCGTTCCTGGCGACCGCCACCCAGTTCGCGCCGGTGCCCAAGGACAAGGACACCGGCACCGCCTACCAGAAGCATCCGGTCTCCTCCGGCCCGTACAAGGTCGTCAGCAACGACGGCGGCAAGAGCATCCAGCTGGACCGCAACCCCAACTGGTCGCGCGCGGTCGACGACCAGCGCCTCGCCTGCCCCGACAGGATCGTGGTCACCTCCGGCCTCGACCAGTCCGTCATCAACCAGCGCCTGGCCGCCGGCACCGGCGACGACGCCCGCGCCGTGACCACCGACACCAATGTCGACGCCTCGGTGCTGGCGAAACTGAACGGGGATGCCGCCCTCAAGAAGCGAGTGGTCACCGGTTACTTCGGCGAGACCCAGTACCTGGCGTTCAACCCGAAGGTGAAGCCCTTCGACGACGCCCGGGTGCGCCAGGCGATCTCGTACGCGATCGACCGCGAGTCGGTGGTCAACGCGGTCGGCGGCACCGCCGTCGCCAAGCCCGCCACCACCTTCCTGCCCGACCAGCCCGCATTCGGCTACACGCCGTACGACTACTTCCCGGCGGGGCAGAGCGGTGACCCGGCCAAGGCCAAGGAGCTGCTGGCGCAGGCCGGTTACCCGAACGGCCTGACCATCACCCTCGACCACTCCACCGTGACCGGCGACGGCAGCGGCCCGGAGGTCGCGGCCGCCGTCCAGCAGGCGCTCGGCAAGGCCGGGATCACCGTCAAGCTGGAGGGCACCGCCGACGACGACTACCAGACGAAGTACCAGAAGCCGGCCACCGAGCCCGGCCTCTTCGTGGCCAGTTGGGGCGCCGACTGGCCGTCCGGCGGACCCTTCCTGGCGCCGATCTTCGACGGGCGGCAGATCCTGGCCGACGGCGGCAACTACAACTCCGCGCAGCTGAACGACCCTCAGGTCAACGCGGAGATCGACGCGGCGAACAAGATCACCGACCCGGCCAAGGCCGCCCAGGCCTGGGGCAGGCTCGACGCCGAACTCGGCAAGCAGGCGTACACCGTGCCGCTGTTCCACCCGATCTACAAGCGGCTCTACGGCACGGGCGTGAAGAACGCCTACGTCAGCCAGTGGAACGGCCTGTACGACCTCTCCCGCATCTCGGTGAAGTAAGGACCAAGCACAGTGAGCAAGGCCCTGACGGCCGCTCAGGCGCCCGGCACCACCCCGCAGGGTGGTGCCGGGCCCCGGGCCGACCGCAACCAGGTATGGCGGCGCCTGCGCGCCGACCGCTCCGCGATCGCCGCACTGGCGGTGGTCGCCCTGCTGGTCCTGACGGCGGCCGCGGCCCCGCTGGTCGCCGCGCTGGAGGGACAGGACCCGACCACCTACCACAACGCCCTGATCGACTCCGCCACCGGTGGCGTGCCGATCGGCCCGTTCGGCGGCGCGAGCGCCGTGCACTGGCTGGGTGTCGAGCCCGGCACCGGCCGTGACGTGCTCGCCCGCCTGGTCTACGGTGCGCAGATCTCGCTGTCCGTCTCGCTCGGCGCGACGGTGGTCCAGATCGCTCTCGGCGTGCTGATCGGCCTGGCCGCCGGGCTCGGCAACCGGCTGGCGGACACCGTGATCAGCCGGTCGATGGACCTGGTGATCGCGTTTCCGTCGCTGGTCTTCGCGGTGGCGCTGATGGCCGTGGTGCCGAGCGGCTTTCCCCGTCCGCTGCTGCTGATGCTGGTCATCGGTGTCCTCGGCTGGGGACAGACCGCCCGAATCGTCCGCGGCCAGGTCCTCACCCTGCGCGGCCTCGACTACGTCTCGGCGGCCCGGCTGGCCGGCTCCCGCCGCTGGCGGGTGGCCCGCCGCGAGATCCTGCCCGCCCTCGCCGCACCCGTGATCACCTACGGCGTGCTGCAACTCCCGCTGAACGTGGCCCAGGAGGCGGGTCTGTCGTTCCTCGGTGTCGGAGTGCGCCCGCCGACCCCCTCCTGGGGGCAGATGCTGTCCAGCGCCACCAACTGGTTCCAGGCCGACCCCGCCTACGTCCTGCTGCCGGCGGTGCTGCTCTTCGTCACCGTGCTCGCTTTCACCGTCCTCGGTGAGGGAGTGCGCACCGCTCTCGACCCGCGGGCCGAGTCCCGACTGCGGGCCGGGATCGAGCGGCGACGCAAGAAGACCGACGCCCAGGAGGTGCCGGCGTGATCCGCTTCCTGCTCCGACGGACCGTCAGCACCGCGGCGGTGCTGCTGGTGATGTCGGCCGTCGTCTACCTCGTCTTCTACGCCGCCCCGCACGACCCGGCCGTCCTGGTCTGCGGCAAGGGCTGCGACGGCACCCGCCTCGCGGTCGTGCGGCACAAGCTCGGCACCGACCTCCCGGTCTGGGAGCAGTACGGCAACTTCCTGCGCGGCCTGGTCGCCGGACGAACCTTCGACTCCGGTAACGACGTCACCCGGTGCGCCGCGCCCTGCCTCGGCTACTCCTTCCAGACCGACCAGCCGGTCCTGCAGATGATCACCCAGCGGATCCCGGTCGACCTCTCGCTCACCCTCGGGGCGATGGTCATCTGGCTGCTGCTGGGCGTCGGCACCGGACTGCTGTCCGCGCTGCGCCGCGGCCGCCTCGTGGAGCGCGCGCTCACCACGCTCACCCTGGCGGGGATGGCCACGCCGGTCTTCCTGGTCGGCCTACTGGTGCTGATGCTGTTCTGCGCCTCGCTGCAGTGGATGCCGTTCCCCACCTACACCGCGTTCACCGACGACCCGGCGCAGTGGGCGGCGAACCTGGTGCTGCCCTGGTTCTCCCTCGCACTGGTCATCTCGGCGGCGTACGCGCGGATGACCCGCAGCAGCCTGCTGGAGACCCTCGCCGAGGACCACATCAGGACCAACCGCGCCTACGGGCTCTCCGAGCGCCGGATCGTCCTCGGCCACGCGCTGCGCGGCGCGCTGGTCCCGGTGCTGACCATGCTCGCCATCGACGTGGGCCAGATCCTCGGCGGCGCGATGCTCACCGAGTCGGTCTTCGGCTTCGACGGGCTCGGCCGGCTGCTGGTGACCTCGGTGAACCAGATCGACCTGCCAGTGGTGGTCGGAGCCACCCTCTTCGCGGGGTTCTTCGTCGTGATCGCCAATGCCGCCGCGGACCTGCTGTACGCACTGGCCGACCCGAGAGTGAGCCTGGCATGACGGATCGTCAAAAGCTCGTAGAAGTAACGGATCTGAGGGTTCGGTTCGCGAGCGAGAGCGGACCGGTCACGGCCGTCGACGGTCTCTCCTTCGGTCTGGGGGCGGGTGAGTCGCTGGGGTTGGTGGGGGAGTCCGGATCCGGGAAAAGCACCGTCGCCTTCACCCTGCTCGGCCTGCACCGGGGAAGTGGAGCTGAGGTCACCGGCACCGTCCGGGTCGACGGGACGGACGTCCTGGCCGCGGCCGAGAATGAACTGCGCGCGCTGCGCGGCGCACGGGCGGCCATGGTCTTCCAGGACCCGCTCTCCGCACTCGACCCCTACTGGGCGATCGGCGAGCAGATCGCCGAGGTCCACCGGGTCCACACCGGCTCCTCCCGGGCGGCCTCGCGCAGGCGCGCCGTCGAGGTCCTCGACCGGGTCGGGATCCCGGACGCCGCCCGGCGTGCCGGGGCCCACCCGCACGAGTTCTCCGGCGGCATGCGCCAGCGGGCACTGATCGCCATGGCCCTCGCCTGCTCGCCCAAACTGCTGATCGCCGACGAGCCCACCACCGCGCTGGACGTCACCGTGCAGGCGCAGATCCTCGACCTGCTGCACGACCTGCGCACCGAGCACGGCATGGCCCTGCTGCTGGTCACCCACGACCTCGGTGTGGTCGCCGGCAACACCGACCGGGTGCTCGTGATGCGGGACGGCCGGGCCGTGGAACGCGGCCCGGTCGCCGAGATCCTGGGCACCCCCCGCGAGCTTTACACCCGGGAGCTGCTCGCGGCCGTACCCCGCCTCGACGGTCCGCGCGAGCGGCCCGCCGGCGCGACCGGCGACATCCTGCTGAGCGTCACCGACCTGCGCCGCCACTACCCGGCACCTGCCCGGCGGAGCGCGGCCCCGGGCCGGCGGGCCCTGCTCGGCGGCCGCGAGGAACTGCGCGCCGTCGACGGGGTCAGCCTGGACATCCGGCGCGGTGAGACGCTCGGCGTCGTCGGGGAGAGCGGCAGTGGCAAGACCACCCTCGGCCGGCTGCTGGTCCGGCTGACGCAACCCACCTCCGGGCGGATCCGGTTCGAAGGGACCGACCTCGCGCAGGCGTCCGAGCGTCGACTGCAGCCGTTCCGTCGAGACTTGCAGATGGTCTTCCAGGACCCCGTGGCCTCGCTCAACCCGCGCCGCACCATCGGCGACTCGATCGCCGACCCCCTGCGGGCGCGGGGCGGCCCGTCCGGCCCGCAGGTCCGGCGCGAGGTCGGCGAACTGCTGGAACGGGTCGGTCTGCGACCGGACTGGTACCACCGCTATCCGCACGAGCTCTCCGGCGGGCAGCGCCAGCGGGTCGGCATCGCCCGGGCGCTCGCCCCGCGGCCGAAGCTGATCGTCTGCGACGAGCCGGTGTCCGCGCTCGATGTCTCCACCCAGGCCCAGGTGGTCCGCCTGCTGTCCGATCTGCAGGGCGAGTTCGGGCTGACCCTGGTCTTCATCGCGCACGACCTCGCGGTGGTCCGCCAGGTCAGCGACCGGGTCGCCGTGATGCGGCACGGCAAAATCGTCGAACTCGGTACGGCGGACGACGTCTACGCCGCACCGGAGCATCCCTACACGCGCCGGCTGCTGGCCGCCGTTCCGGTACTGGACCCTGCCGAGGCGGACCGGCGGCGAGCGGCCCGGGCCGAACTTCGGCTACCGGAAAAGGAATCCGCTCTCGCTTCCTGAACCGGGTCCGGAAATCCGGCCCGGCGG
>NZ_JAIZ01000687.1:61439-63186 GCF_000710465.2 Kitasatospora sp. MBT63
AGTGGCCGACAGTGGCGGCGAGACGTCGGTGCGTCACATGCTTGCGGTTCCGGAGAGTCCGTGCGGCGGTGTACTGCGGGAGGTCGATTGACTGGGCTGGTGGGGGCTTCCTAGACTCGGGGTCGGCGAAGAATGTCAGCCCCAGGCCCCGGCCGGCTGACTGGCAACCCCCACACTGCGGTGGGGTGCCCCGGGGATAAGCCAGGTGACGTGCTGTCATGTCACAAGCGCAGGCCCGGGGTGGGCAGAACTGGAGAGAGATCGTGGAGCAGTCGGCATTCGGCCGGGGCATGCGGTGCCTCAGGCTGGTGGCCAGGCTCGACGTCGACCTGAGTCGGCGCGCCAGCGCACTCTGTCGCTGAGAGAGCGGCCGTAGGGGCGGACGGGCAGTCCGTCGTCGGCCGCGTCATCCGCCTTCTCATTCCTCCCGCGCGGCGGGCTTCGAGCCGCTCCGCGTGTTCTGCTCCAGGAGTACGGATGTCCAGCTCTCCCTCGCCCTCCCCGCGCTACCCGACCAGACCGCTGCCGGCCGGGCGGCAGACCGAGTTCGGCCTGCTCCGGCAGGCACTCGACCGCTGTGTGGCGGGCACCGGCGGTGTCGCCGTGCTGCACGGATCGGTCGGAAGCGGCCGCAGCGAGATGCTCTACGCGCTGGCCGACCTGGCGGCGGCCCAGGGCGTGCAGGTGTTGGTCGGCACGGGGTCGCCGCTGGAGCGGGAGTTTCCGCTCGGCCTGGCCCGGCAAGTGCTCCAGAGCGCGGACCTTGACCCGGAGGAGGCGGCCACGGCGGAGCGGCTGCTCGCCGCCGGCGCCGCCGAGAGCGCTGCGGCCGGCGGGTTCGAGGGCGGCTCCGGACAGCTCGGCCAAGCCACCCTGGAGGGGCTGTTCTGCCTGGTCCGGACCCTGGCGGAGCGGGCCCCCGTACTGATCGCGGTGGACGACAGGCAGGACGCGGACTCGCAGTCGCTGGAGTTCCTGCTCTACCTGGTGCGCCGGACCCGCAGCGCGCCGGTGCTCACCGTGCTCAGCTCGCGGGAGACCATGACCCCGCCGCTCCCGTTCTTCGAGGTCGAGCTCGCCCGGCAGCCGCACCACCGGCACGTCCGCCTGGAGTTGCTGTCGGGCGAGCAGGTGGCGCAGCTGTTCCGCGAGCGCTTCGGTGCGGCGGCGGCCGAGCGGTGGGCCGCCGAGGCGCACGCGCTGACCGGCGGGAACCCGCTGCTGGTGCATGCGCTGATGGACGATCAGGAGCGCGCCGCCAGGGCCGCCCTGGCCGGGCAGGCCGCGGGGTCGGGGCTGGACGTGGCGACGGCGGTCACCGCTTCGGCCTCGGCGGCCGCGGGTCCGGGGCTGGTGGCGGGCGAGGGCTACCGCCGCGGACTGATGCACTGCCTGCACCGGATCGACCCGCTGGCGCTGCGCTGCGCGCGCGGGGTCGCGGTGCTCGGATCGGCCGCCCGCCCCGAGCTGCTGGCCGAACTGCTGCTCCTGGTACCGGACTCGGTCACCCGGGCGAGCTATCTGCTGCACGCGGCCGGGCTGTTCGTGGACGGCGGCTTCCGGCATCCCACGGCGGCCGGCGACCTGCTCGCCGCGCTGCGGCCGGGCGAGCTGGCCCGGCTGCACCGGCGGGCGGCCGAGCTGCTCGGCCGGGAGGGCGCGCCGGCCGAGCAGGTGGCCGAGCAGCTGCGAGCGGCCGAGGGGCAGTTGCGCAGCCCTTGGGCGGTCACGGCGGCGGGCGAGAGCG
>NZ_JAIZ01000688.1 GCF_000710465.2 Kitasatospora sp. MBT63
CGCAGGCGCGCCGGCCGCGGGCGTCTGCGCGCCGGCCGCGGCGCGTTCCCGGGCGAGGGTGGCGCGGTCGGCGCGCACCCGGCGCAGCGCGTCCACGGTGAGCACCGCCAGCGCTGCCCAGACCAGGGCGAAACCGGCCCAGCGGGCGGGCGGCATCGACTCGTGGAAGACGGCGACGCCGATCAGGAACTGGAACACCGGCGCCAGGTACTGCAGCAGTCCGAGCGTGGTCAGCGGCACCCGGACGGCGGCAGCGCCGAAGAACATCAGCGGGACCGCGGTGATCACACCGCTGAGCATCAGCAGCCCCGAGTGGCCCCAGCCGTACTCACCCGGCACCACCCGGCCGAAGCTGCCCTGGCCGCGGGCCGCCAGGTAGACCAGGAACGCGAGCGCGAACGGGAACATCGCGGCGCTCTCCAGCGCGAGGCTCTCCAGCCCGCCGAGGGCGACCCGCTTCTTCAGCAGTCCGTAGGTGGCGAAGGACAGCGCCAGGGTCAGCGCGATCCAGGGCAGCCGGCCGTAACCGACGGTGAGCACCACGACCGCCGCCGCGCCGATGCCGACGGCCGCCCACTGGGCGGGCCGCAACCGCTCGCGCAGTACCAGGACGCCGAAGGCGATGGTGACCAGCGGGTTGATGAAGTAGCCGAGGCTGGTCTCGACCACGTGGCCGGAGTTGACGCCCCAGATGTAGACGCCCCAGTTGACGGTGATGAAGGCGGCGGCGAGGGCGGAGAGGGCGAGCCGCCGGGGCTGGGCGAGCAGCGGCCGGATCCACGCCCAGCGGCGCTGGACCAGCATCATCAGGGCGACCGCCACGAACGACCAGACCATCCGGTTGGCCAGGATGTCGACGGCACCGGCGGGCTCCAGCAGCGGCCAGAACAGCGGGAACACGCCCCAGATCCCGTAGGCGGCGAATCCGTACCAGAGTCCTCGGCGTCCGTCTGCCATCTGGGCCTGCCCTCCCGCGCGCACCGGTGTCGGACCGACGGTAGCGGGCGGGAGGGCGGGATGTCATCCCCGTTCTCACTCTT
>NZ_JAIZ01000689.1 GCF_000710465.2 Kitasatospora sp. MBT63
GGCCTGCCCGGGTTGAGACGCAGCTCACCCTCGAGGCTTCATAGGTAGATCATCGACATATGGCGATGGCGGGCCTATGCTCGCTCCCATGACAGACCGTCAAGTGCAGGAGCCGACCCGGCTCGTACTCACCGCGCTGGCCGATGCCCCGCGGCACGGCTACGCGATCATCCAGGAGGTGCTGGCCATCTCCGAGGGCCGCACCCGGCTGCGGACCGGCACCCTCTACACCGCGCTCGACCGGCTGCTCCAGCAGGGCCTGGTACGGATCGACGGCGAGCAGGTGGTCGGCGGCCGGCTGCGCCGCACCTACGCCCTCACCGAACAGGGCAAGGAACTGCTGACCGAGGAGACCAGGCGGCTGCGCCTCGCCGTCCTGGAGGCCGAACGGCGCCTCGGCGCCGCCCGGCTGCGCCCGAGCGGAGCGAACGCGTGAACGAGCAGCACATCCTGGAGCAGCGCACCCCGCAGGCCGGCCGGCTCCTGATCGGCCTCTACCCGGCCCGCTACCGCGAACTGCACGGCGAGGACATCGCCGCCACCTTCGCCGAGGCCACCGAAGGCCTGAGCGGTCGCGCGGTCCTGCGCGAACGCCTCGACCTCGCCTCCCACGCCCTGCGCCTACGGCTGCGGATGGCCTCCACCGACCCGGCCGGCCGGATGCTGGC
>NZ_JAIZ01000690.1:0-2303 GCF_000710465.2 Kitasatospora sp. MBT63
GCGGCAGCGGGGCGATCTCCACCCCGCCGCCCACCGCGGCCGGCGGGGTGGGCGCGCCGCCCTGCCCGGACGGCGCCGGGGCGGACGCCTGCGGGGAGGGCAGCGGGGAGGCGGGCGCGGCGGCCGGGGCCTGCTGCCACAGGCCGTTGTCGGTGCGCTTGACCGGCGGGCCGTCCTGGGCCTGGGCGGGCTTGCCGAGCACGGTGCCGTCGTCGGTCAGGAACACCGGGTCGCCGCCGGGCACCATGCCGAGGTCGCGGGCCCGCCGTTCGAGCGCGTCGGGGGCGGAGAACTGGTCGATCTCGCGTTGCAGCGACTGCTTGCGGTCGGTCAGCTCGGTGGTCTGCCGCTTGAGCCGGGAGAGTTCGAAGGAGTTCTCGTTGAGCGCGGTGTTGAGCATCAGCAGCCCGAGCAGCCCGGCGGTCAGCAGGGCGACCACCAGGACGGCGAACGGGGTGCGCCCGCGGATCTGGCGGGCGCCGGGGCGCACGGTGATCCGCGCCCTGCCGCTCTGCCCCGGGAGCCGACCGCTCCCCCAGGCCCCCTGGCCGGCCACCGGCACCGCCGCCCTCCCTCGTCCCGTTTCCCTGGCTCGTCCCGTCCTGCCCGGCCCGTCCCGTTCCCCGGCTGCCCGTCACGCACCTGTCGGGTCAGCCCCGGGCTGCCCTGATCCTCTCCGCCACCCGCAGCCGTACGGGGGCGGCGCGCCGGTTCTCCTCGATCTCCTGCTCGGTGGCCAGCTCGGCGCCCCGGGTGAGCAGCTTCAGCCGGGGCTGGTGCTCCTCGGGGATGATCGGCAGGCCGGGCGGCGCGGTGTTGGTGGCCCCGGCCGCCAGGTACTGCTTGACCAGGCGGTCCTCCAGCGACTGGTAGGACATCACCACGATCCGCCCTCCGACGGCCAGCGAGTCGAGTGCGCCCGGGATGGCCCGGTCCAGCACCTCCAGCTCGCCGTTGACCTCGATCCGCAGCGCCTGGAAGGTGCGCTTGGCCGGGTTCCCGCCGGTGCGCCGGGTGGCGGCCGGGATGGCGTTGCGTACCAACTCGACCAGACGCGCGCTGGTGCTGAACGGTTCCTTCTCGCGTTCGCGGACGATCACCGAGGCGATCTTCCCGGCGAACCGCTCCTCGCCGTAGACCTTGAGGATCCGGGCCAGCTGGCCGTGGGTGTAGGTGTTCAGCACCTCGGCGGCGCTCAGGCCGCGGGTCTGGTCCATCCGCATGTCGAGCGGGGCGTCCTGGGCGTAGGCGAAGCCGCGCTCGGCCTCGTCCAACTGCATCGAGGAGACGCCCAGGTCGAACAGGACGCCCTGGACCTCGGGGATGCCGAGGTCGGCCAGCACCTGCGGGATCTCGTCGTAGACGGCGTGCACCAGGGTGGCCCGCTCGCCGAAGGGGGCCAGCCGCTCGCCGGAGAGCTTCAGCGCCGCCGGGTCCCGGTCCACGGCGACCAGCCGGACCTCGGGGAACTGGGTCAGCAGCGCCTCGCTGTGGCCGCCGAGCCCGAGGGTGGCGTCCACCACCACCGCGCCGGGCGCCGCGATGGCGGGCGCCAGCGCGTCCACGCAGCGCTGCAGCATCACCGGGACGTGCTTGGGTGCCGGAGCGTCGTTCGTCATTGCGCGGTGGCGCCCTTCCTCGGTGCGTCCGTCCGGGGCCGGACGGCTGCTCCCATTCTGGCCCACCGGGCCGCGGCGGCAGCACGCCGCCCGTGGTCCCCGCCCGCTCGCCCGGGGAAGGAGGGGCCGCCAGGCACCGGGGAAGGTGTGCCGGGAGGCCAGGAGCGGGTGGAGGCCGCGGGCGGCGCGGGGGCCGCAGCGACCGGCCGGGGAGACACAGTTGACGATCTGCGCGGACTGTGCTCCGGGGCGGCGCCAGCCTATCGCGGGCCACCGCCGAGTCAACGGTCCGCACCGGCGCGCCACCCGGGCGGAGGTATGGATATTCGCAGGTCGGGGCGGTCGTCCGGGTGACCGTGGCCGATCGGCGCACGGCGGCGGCCCGCGCCGGGACCAACCGGGGCAATCCGGGGCGTACCCGCGAGCGGCGACTCGCATTCCGCTCGGGGCCCGGTCACGGCGCGGATTCGAACGGCGATCACCCGTCCCGCGCGGGCCCGGATCCCATTACCGTCGTCCCCATGACAGTGACCCCCGACCGGCCCACGCCGACCGCCGCTGCCAACCCCGCCGAGTCGGTCATCGACCGCTTCGTCGGATCCAACCGGAGCTACGCCGTCGACTTCCGCGACGGCGGCATGGACGCCCGCCCGGTCCAGCAGGTCGCCGTGGTCGCGTGCATGG
>NZ_JAIZ01000690.1:2416-2803 GCF_000710465.2 Kitasatospora sp. MBT63
GGCGACGCCCACATCATCCGCAACGCGGGCGGGGTCGTCACCGACGACACCATCCGCTCGCTCACCATCAGCCAGCGCGCCCTGGGCACCCGCTCGGTGGCGCTGATCCACCACACCGGCTGCGGCCTGCTCGGCCTGACCGAGGACTTCCGCCGGGAGCTGGAGCTGGAGGTCGGCCAGCGGCCGCAGTGGGCGGTGGAGTCCTTCGTCGACCTGGACGGTGACGTCCGCCAGTCGATGCAGCGGGTCCGCACCTCCCCCTTCCTCCCGCACACCGACGACGTCCGCGGGTTCGTCTTCGACGTCCACACCGGCCTGCTCCGGGAAGTCCGCCCCTGACCCTCCCCGCCCCTCCCACCCGCGGTCCGGCCGATGGCGTCCGGGCCG
>NZ_JAIZ01000690.1:2877-26322 GCF_000710465.2 Kitasatospora sp. MBT63
CCTGCTGTGCGGACGAACCGGGACAGGGGCACCCGTGTCGCCCCGCGGCGGCCGCGCACCGGGCGGCGGCCCGGTCCCAAGGGTGACTTCTGCCCGGCCGACAGTGGAGAATGCGCCTGCGGACCGGTCCCCGAACCACCTGGGGCGGTCCGGCCACGATCCCGCCGCCGTAGGGTTCCGACCGGAACCGGACGCGCTGCGGGCCGTGTCATCGGGGTGGGCCGGGCCGTGACGAGGCCCCGGCGTGAGAATGGCCTTTGGGAGCAACGGGTGACGACCTTCAACGGACAGAGCGCAGCAGGCGCACCGCAGCCGGCGGGCCTCGACGCACGCCGCGAGCGGATGGGCCTGACCGAGCTCGCCGCGGTGGCCGAGCGGATCCGGGGCTCCGTGGAGAGCGTGATCGAGGGCAAGCCGGAGGCCGTGCGGATCGCGCTGACCGTGCTGCTGGCCGAGGGCCACCTGCTGCTGGAGGACGTCCCGGGCGTCGGCAAGACCATGCTGGCCAAGGCGCTGGCCCGGTCGGTGGACTGCACCGTGCGCCGGATCCAGTTCACCCCCGACCTGCTGCCGTCCGACGTGACCGGCACCAACGTCTTCGACCAGCACCAGCGCGACTTCGAGTTCCGGCCGGGCGCGATCTTCGCCCAGATCGTGGTCGGCGACGAGATCAACCGGGCCTCGCCCAAGACCCAGTCCGCGCTGCTCGAGTCCATGGAGGAGCGCCAGGTCACCATCGACGGCACCAGCTACGAGCTGCCCTCGCCGTTCATGGTGGTCGCCACCCAGAACCCGGTGGAGATGGAGGGCACCTACCCGCTCCCCGAGGCCCAGCGCGACCGCTTCATGGCCCGGATCTCGATCGGCTACCCGAGCGCGGACGCCGAGTTCGCCATGCTCGACCTGCACGGCGGCGCCAACCCGCTGGACGACCTGCAGCCGGTCGCGCACGCCCACGACATCCTCAAGCTGGTCGAGCTGGTCCGCACCGTCTACGTCTCCGACGCGGTCCGCCGCTACGCCGTCGACCTGGTCGGCGCCACCCGCACCTCCCCGGAGCTGCGCCTGGGCGCCTCCCCCCGGGCCACCCTGCACCTGGTGCGGGCCGCCCGCGCCGCCGCCGCCCTGGACGGCCGCGACTACGTGCTGCCGGACGACATCCAGGCGCTGGCCGTCCCCGTGCTGGCGCACCGCCTGCTGCCCACCGCCGAGACCCAGCTGAGCCGCCGCACGGCCGAGCAGGTCGTCCTCGACCTGGTCGCGCGCCTGCCGATCCCGCGCCCGCAGGGCCGCTGACATGCCGGGGCCGGACAACCCCTCGGGGATCCGGGCCGGCCTGCGGGGCCTGACCACCCGCGGCCGGTCGTTCCTCGCCGCCGGCGCCACCGCGGCGCTGTGCTCGTTCGTCTTCGGTCAGGACGCCCTGTTCCAGATCGGCGTGCTGCTGGCGGCCCTGCCGCTGGCCTCCGCCACCCTGCTGCTGCGCACCCGCTACCGGGTGGCCAGCGGCCGCCGGCTCAGCCCGCACCGGGCGGCGGCCGGCCAGGAGGCCCGGGTGCACCTGCGCCTGGACAACGTCTCCCGGGTGCCCACCGGGCTGCTGCTGCTGGAGGACAAGGTCCCGTACGTGCTCGGGCCTCGCCCGCGCTTCGTACTGGACCGGGTCGAGCCGCGCGGGTTCCGGGAGGTCTCCTACCGGGTCCGCTCGGACCTGCGCGGGCGCTACCCGCTCGGGCCGCTGCAGCTGCGGCTGTCGGACCCGTTCGGGATGTGCGAGCTGACCAGGTCCTTCGCCGCCTCCGACGTGCTGACCGTGGTGCCGCAGGTGCAGGCGCTGCCGCCGGTGCGGCTGCCCGGCGAGTGGTCCGGCCAGGGCGAGAGCAGCGCCCACGCGCTGGCGCTGGCCGGCGACGACGACGTGATCCCGCGCGAGTACCGGCACGGCGACGACCTGCGCCGGGTGCACTGGAAGTCCACCGCCCGCTACGGCGAGCTGATGGTGCGCCGCGAGGAGCAGCCGCTCAAGGCCAAGGCCACCGTGCTGCTCGACACCCGGGAGATCGGCCACCGCGGCAGCGGCCCGGCCTCCTCCTTCGAATGGGCGGTCAGCTGCGCCGCCTCGGTCGGGGTCCACCTGGCCGAGCGCGGCTACCAGACCCGGCTGCTCACCGACACCGGCACCGCGGTGCCGGCCCCCGGCATCGCGGTGTCCACCGTCGGCGAGGCCACCGGCCTGCTGCTGGACTCGCTGGCCGTGGTCGAGTGCTCCGACGGCGGCGGGCTGTCCCGCGCCGAGGACGCGCTGCGCCTGGGCGGCGAGGGCCTGCTGGTGGCGATCCTCGGATCGCTGGACGAGGAGCAGGTCACCCGCCTCAGCCGGCTGCGCCGCCGGACCGCCGGCGCGGTGGTCTTCCTGCTCGACACCGGCAGCTGGTCGGGCCTGCGGGCGCTGCTGCCCGAGGGCCCGGACTCCGCGCTGGACGAGCAGATCAAGCGCCTTCGGCTGGCAGGCTGGACGGTCCTGCCGGTCCGGGCGGGCGACTCGGTCGCCCGGCTGTGGCGGACCGCCGACCGTACCGAAGGCTCCGGCCGTACCGGACACAGCTCCCCCTACCGAGACGAGGTCGGCCCATGACCACCAGGGCGAAGCTGACCCTGTTCGCCGCGCTGGCGACCACGCTCGTGATGTTCAGCCTGCTCCCGGTGCTGGAACCGGACGGCTGGTCGATGCACGCCGTGCTGCTGGTCGCGGCGGTCGGCGCGATCGGCGCGGGCCTGAGGCGGCTGCCGATACCCCGGATACTGGTGCTCCCGCTCCAGCTGCTGGCCGTGGTGTACCTGGTCATGCTGGGCTTCGTGCAGTCCTCGATGGCCGGCGGCCTGCTGCCCGGTCCGCGGGCGCTGGACGCGCTCGGCTCGGTGCTCGCCCAGGGCGGCACCGACATCCAGGACTACGCCATCCCCGCGCCCGCGACGGCCGGGCTGCGGCTGATCGTGGTCGGCTCGGTGGCGCTGATCGCCGTCCTGGTGGACGCGCTCGCGGTGACCTACCGGCGGGCGGCGGCGGCCGGGCTGCCGCTGCTGGCGCTGTACTCGGTGGGCACCGGCCTGGCCGGCGACACCGGCACGGCCTGGCTGTGGTTCCTGCTGGCCGGCGGCGGCTACCTGGCGCTGCTGCACACCGAGGGCCAGGACCGGATCTCGCGCTGGGGCCGGGTCTTCCACGGCACCGGGCGCACCGCGTCCGGCGCCACCGTGACGCACGGCGGCCGGCAGGCCGGGGTGGTCGCGCTGGCGGTGGCGCTGCTGGTGCCGCTGGTGGTCGGACCGGTCGGGCTCGGCCTGGTCGGCGGGTACGGGAACGGCGGCGGTGGCGGCGGCAGCGGCCCGGGCGGCGGCGTGAAGTCGCTCAGCCCGGTGGTCGCGCTCACCGCGGGCCTCAACAACCGGGACAACACCGTCCTGTTCGACTACGTCACCGACGGTCCCGACGCGGCCGAGATGTACCTGCGGGTCGCCGCCCTGGACGAGTTCGACGGCGTGGAGTGGAAGTTCGGCGACCAGGATCCGGTCGCGGTCCCGCCGGTCTTCCCGCCGCCGGACGGCCTGTCCTCCAGCGTCACGCCGGACACGGTGCACACCAGCGTCAAGGTCACCGACAGCCTGGCCAGCGACTGGCTGCCGATGCCGTACCCGGCCACGTCGGTCAAGGTGGCCGGCCGCTGGCGCTTCGACCCGGTCACCCGGATGGTCAGCGGCGAGAACGGCCAGAAGTCCAACGGCCTGCCGTACGAGGTCACCAGCCTGAACGTGCAGCCCACCGCCGACCAGCTGCGGGCGGCCGGCCAGGCGCCCAAGGACATCACCGACCGCTACCTGCGGCTGCCGGACAACCTGCCGCCGGAGGTCAAGGCCACCGCGCAGCAGGTCACGGCCGGCCGGAACAACGCCTACGACCGGGCGCTCGCCCTGCAGACCTGGTTCACCAGCGGCCAGTTCACCTACTCGACCAAGGTCGACGCGGGCACCGGGCCCGACGCGATCCGGAAGTTCCTGGACGACCGGCAGGGGTTCTGCGTCCACTTCGCCGCCACCATGGCGGCGATGGCCAGGACGCTGAACATCCCGGCCCGGGTGGCCATCGGCTTCACCCCCGGCCAGGAGATGGGCGGCCGCAACCGGCAGGTCCGCAGCATGGACTACCACGCCTGGCCGGAGCTGTACTTCCCCGGCAGCGGGTGGACCCGGTTCGAGCCCACCCCGAGCCGCGGCTCGGCACCGGTCTACACCCGGGACAAGAACGCGCCCGAGCCGGCCACCCCGACCCAGGAGCCGACCGCCGCCCCGACCGGCACCGCCTCCGCGGCGCCGTCCGCCGACGCGTCCTGCGACGCCAAGCTGCGGCGGGCCGGCGAGTGCGGCGACGACCGGCAGAGCGCGCCGGCCGGGACGGTCCAGCCGGGCTGGTGGCAGGACCCGGCGGTGCTGGCCTCGCTCGCGTTGGGCGCCCTGCTGCTGGCCCTGCTCGCCACGCCGATGGTCTGGCGGGCCAGGATCCGCAGCCGGCGCCTGGGCACCGGCCGCTACCGGGCCGGCGCCGAACGGGCCGACCTGACCGACGCCCAGGTGCTGGCCGCCTGGCAGGAACTGATCGACTCGGCCTGGGACCTGGGCATCCCGCCCGACGACGCGCGGACCCCGCGCCGCACCGTGCAGCGGCTCACCGAGACCGGTGACCTCGGCACCGCGGCGGCCGAGGCGGCCGGGCGGGTGGCACTCGCCACCGAGCAGGTCATGTACGCCCGCGAGCTGGGCCCGCTGGCCCCGCTCGGTCCGGACGTCCGCACCGCCCGGGAGGGCCTGAAGGCGGGCGCCGGACGCGTCGGACGGGCCCGCGCGGTCCTCCTGCCGGCCTCCATGCTGCGGATCTGGTGGCGGGCGGCCGACCGCGTCATGGCGGCCCGTCAGGCGGTCCGGGAGCGGACCGGCCGGGCCGCCCAGGCGGTCCGCGCACTGGCCGCCAGGGCCGTCGCGCCGCTGCGCCGCAGGCGCTGACGGGCGGGCCCCCGGGGGCAGGCACAGCAGAGGGCGGGCAGTCTTCCGACTGCCCGCCCTCTCGGCTCTCCTGCTCCGGTCCAGCCGGCGATCCGCCCGGACTCCGTGCCCGTCGGCCCTGGTCTACAGGCCGTCGTGCTCGTCCCTGCGACGCTGCCAGCGCTGCTCCATACGATCCATGACACCGGCCTTGCGGCGCGGTGGTGAGGCCGTTCTCGGGCCCGCACCGGACCCGACCGGGCCCCGCCTCCACGCGGTGACGGCGAGGACCGCACAACCCAGCATCACCAGAAACCCGACCACACTCACCCAGATCAGCTGAGCGACCATGCCGCCCATCAGCAGAGCGATGCCCGCCACGAACCCTGCGGCGGCCAGATAGACCCTCCGACGGGTGTAGGTGCGCAGCCCGGTTCCCTCAAGCGCTGACGCGAACTTGGGATCTTCGGCGTACAGCGCTCGCTCCATCTGCTCGAGCAGTCGCTGCTCGTGCTCCGAGAGCGGCACGGAGTCCTCCTACTCGTCGGTCGCGGGGCGACCGGTCCGCCACCCCTGGCTGGCCCTGTGTGGTCCATATGCCCCAAGGGTCCGGGTGTCATGCTTTCCGGCTTTACCCAGATCATACGGTCCAGCGGCCTGCTTCGGCGTGGTCAATCCTGCGTGGCTCGGGCCACTTCGGCAGTGGGCCCGCACGCTGCCCAACGCCGCAGGACACGGACAAGTGCCCGGCGGCGCGCAAACATCCCGGTGACCTGCCGCCGACGCCCGGTGGACCGCCCGGCGACGGGGATCCGTCCGGCCGTCGCCGGTCCGGCCGGCCGCTTCCTCAGACCAGCTCGCCCAGCAGGTGCAGCTGGGTCGCGACGGCGTGGAAGGCCGGCTGCTCGGACGCGGCCAGCTCCAGCTTCAGCAGCGCCTCCATGGCGCCGGGCTCGGTGTCCACCAGGACACCGGGGACGAGGTCGGCGAAGACCCGGACACCGTGCACCGAGGCGACCCGCAGCCCGGCCGCGCCCGCCAGCTCGGCGAGCTCCTCCCCGGTGAACCGGCGCGGCATCGGGTCGCCCGGGCCCCAGCGGCCGTCGGTGGCACCCAGCACGGCCTCGGCCTCGGCGAAGTGCCCGGCCAGCGCCCGGGCCAGCACCGCGCCGTTGCGGTTGGCGGCGAGCAGGGAGACCAGGCCGCCCTTGCGCAGCGTCCCGGTGAGGCTGCCCAGGGCCTCCGCCGGGTCGTCCACCATCTCCAGCACGCCGTGGCAGAGCACCGCGTCCACCGAACCGCCCTCGACCAGCTCCGGCAGGGTCTGGGTGTCGCCCTGCACGGCCCGGACCAGCTCGGTGACCCCGGCCTCGGCGGCCCGGCGCTCCAGCGCGAACAGCGCGTCGGGGCTCGGGTCCACCACCGTCACCCGGTGGCCGAGCCGGGCCACGGGCACGGCGAAGTTGCCCGTGCCGCCGCCCGTGTCGAGGACGTCCAGCACCGGCTGGTCCAACTCGGCGGCCCGCCGCTCCAGGGCCGCCCGCACCACCTCCCAGACCACAGCGGTACGCAGGGCACTGCGGGGACGCGTCGGGTACACGGGTGGGCTCCTCGGGCGTGTGGTTCGGCCGGACGGCTCCACCTTAGACCGAGGGGCCGCAGGCGCCGCGGACCCGGCCCGGAGGCGGTCGGCTCAGCCGGCCTCCTCCAGCGGGAGCGGCTGCGCCGGCGGGGCCGGCGAGAGCCCGAGCAGGCGCTGCACCAGGCGCAGGTACAGCGCGGTGTTGCGGATCAGGTCGTCCGCGTCCCGGGCGGTGGCGGCACCGGCGATGCCGGCCTCCGCGGCCGCGCGGCGCCGGGCCCCGGCCGCGAAGTACACCGCCCACTCGGCGAGCTCGGGTGCGACCTGGGGCAGCAGCTCCCAGGCGCTGCGGATGGCCTGCCGCCGGCGCGGCTGCCGTTCGGGCCGGCCACGGACGGCCAGCACCGCCGCCGTGGAGCGCAGCGCGGCCAGGTGGGCGGTGGCGTAGCGCTCCAGCGGGTCCTGGAGGGCGCGGGCCTGGTCGAGGGTGCGGTGGGCGTGCCGCAGCAGGTCGAGCGCGGCCGGCGGGGCGGCGGCCCGGCGGGGCACGGGATGGACATCGGCGCCGCGGGCCCTCGGGACCTGGACGGCGGGCGGGTACGCGCTGGGCAGCGGAAGGGCGGACGGCTGGTCGGCGACAGAGCGGCGGGCGACGGGCTCAGGACGGCTGACGGTCATGGCTCCCCCGGTCCGAGGCGGGTGCCCGGGCCGGATTGACCCGTGCAGGACCATCGTGAACCGCGCCACTGACAAGTCGGATGGCCGTCGGCCCGCGAACCAGCCTTGCCCGGGACGGGCGCACGGGCGGCGGGGCCCGGTCGACTCCCCCGTGGGTCGACCGGGCGCCGCCGCCCGGCAGGCCGAGTCGGGGCGCGCGGCCGCACGCCGCGTCGCCCCGAATCTCCCCCCGCGCCGCCGTCCCCCCAGGACCGGCCGCGCCCCGCACACTCTGCCGTCCTCGCAGGTGGGACAGCATCCGTCGGGGTACTCAAGTGCGGGACTGAGTATCCGTACTCAGTTCCGGCCCGCCCGGACGGGACCGGGCCCGGGTGCAACCGCGCCGCCGCCCGCGGCGTCCTGACAGCGCCGGGCCCGGTACGGGTACGGTGTGGCCCGGCCGGCCGGGGGCCGGTGCGGCGGCGGGTGAAGGGGAGCACAGAGTTGAGCATCATTCCGTTGGTCTTCACCAGCGGCTGGGCGAGCGGGATCAACGCCTATGCCGTGGTGCTGCTGCTGGGCCTGTTCGGCCGCTTCGGCGGGGCGGACAGCGTGCCGCCCGCGCTTGAGCGCACCGATGTGCTGCTGGCCGCCTGCGCGCTGTTCCTCTGCGAGGCCGTGGCCGACAAGATCCCGTACGTGGACACCGTCTGGGACGCCGTGCACACCGTGATCCGCCCGGCCGCGGGCGCCACCGTGGCCGCACTGATGGCCTCGCACGACCCGGGCTCACTGGGCGAGGTCGCCGCCGGAGCGGTGGGCGGCACCACCGCGCTGGTCAGCCATCTGACCAAGGCCTCGCTGCGGATGGCCGTCAACACCTCGCCGGAGCCCGCCTCCAACATCATCGTCAGCCTGCTGGAGGACCTCTCGGTGGCCGGCCTGGTCACCCTGGCGGTCTTCCACCCGTGGGCGGCCGCCTCGATCGCCGCGGTCCTGATGGCGCTCGGGGTGCTGCTGGTGCTGTTCGCGGTCTCCCGGATCCGGCGCTTCCTGCAGCGCCGCCGCGAGCGCCGGGCCGGCCGCACGGCCGCCGCGCTGGCGTAGGGCGCGTCCGGAAGCTCCCGCCGGGAGACGCCCCCGTCCTACCGGCCGGACGGACCGACGCATCGCCCGGGTACGGCCCGGGGCGGGGGCACTTCGCCGGCCGCCCGGCCTGGCGCCCACCGCCGCGCACCGGTCCGCCGTCTGCCGCCGGCCGCTGGACACGGCCGGTGGCGGAACCGACCTCCGTGGGGCGGAGCCGCCGCCTCGCGCCCGGCCGCACGGATCGGCATCGTGCCCTCGTACCGGGCGGCCCGGGGCGCTTCACCGATGCGTCCACCGCCGGGCGGGTCCCGGCCGCAGGCGGGGGCGCACGGCCGGGGATGCGTGAGAGAGGGCCCCTGTGGCCCCGCAGGGCGGGGTGCCTCGCGCCCGCCGGGAGGGCGGGCGCAGGCCGGCCGCCCGGGTGCCCGCCCGGGGTGCGGTCCGGTACGGCCTAGGATCTTCTGCCATGGCACGGATCGTCATCATCGGCGCGGGAATGAGCGGGCTCGCGGCCGCCGCCAGGCTGGCCACCCTCGGGCACCGGGTGACGGTCTGCGAGGACTCCGGCACCTACGGCGGGCAGGCCGGCCGGCACGAGCTCGACGGCTTCCGCTTCGACACCGGCCCGACGCTGCTCACGCTGCCCGCGGTCTACCGCGACCTCGCGCTGAAGACCGGCAAGGAGCCGCTGGAGCAGCTGGTCGCGCTCGCGCCGGTCGACCCGGAGAGCCGGCACCTGTTCCCCGACGGCACCGACCTGCTGCTGCCCAACGCCTCCCGTGGCGGCGTCGGCCAGGCGCTGGACGCCGCGTTCGGCGCGGGCTCGGGCGCCGCCTGGGCCGAGGTGATGAACCGGGGCCGGGCGGTCTGGGAGGCCACCCGCCGTCCCCTGCTGGAGGAACCCCTCCCGGACGACACCACGCCGCTGCGCGCCGACCCGTACCCCGCCGCACCCCGGCGCGGCCTGGCCCGGCTGCGCCGCCGCCCCGGGGCCACCCTGGCCGAGGTCGCCCGCCACGAGCTGGGCGGGCACCCAGGCCTGGCCCAACTGCTGCACGAGTACGCGCTGCGCTTCGGTCTGGACCCGCGCGAGGCCCCCGCCGGGGCCACCGTGCTGCCGTACATGGAGCAGTCCTTCGGCGTCTGGTACGTCGAAGGGGGCATCCGGGCGCTGGCCGGGGCGGTGTACCGGCGGTGCGAGCTGCGCGGGGTGGAGTTCCGCTTCGGTACTCCGGTGACCGAGGTGCTGACCGACGGCGGCCGGGTGAGCGGGGTGCTGGCGGACGGGAAGCCGCTCGACGCGGACCTGGTGGTGGCGGCCGGCGGGCACGACAGGCTGGTCCCGGGCCGCTCGGCCCGGCCGGTCCCGTCGGCCGGGGCCCGGCTGCTGACGGTCTTCCTCGCCCTCGACGGCGCGCGGCCCGCCGGTACCCCGCACCGGACCGTGGTGCACGCCGCCGACCCGGCGCGCGAGTGGGACGAGGTGTTCGGGGCGGGCGCCCTGCCCGAGCGGCCGACCGTCCAGGTGCTGCGGCCCGACGACGCCTCGCTGGTGCCCGCCGGCGGCCACGAGGCGGTCACCCTGACCGTGACCGTCCCCGAGCAGGGGGAGCCCGGTCCGGCCGAGCTGGAGTCGTACACCGACGGGCTCCTCGCCCACCTGGCCGCGGCCGGCCTGGACCTGCGCGGGCGCGTCCGGCGGCGCGAAACGCGGATCAGCGGTCCGATGCCGCCGCCCGCGCTCGCCGGGGCCGGCGGCGCCTACCTCGGTGCCCCGAACCGTTCGGCGGTCCCCGGCCTGTACCTGGTCGGCGCGGACGCGCACCCCGGCGGCGGGCTGGCCCGGGTCGGCATGTCCGCCTCGATCACGGCGGGCCTGATCGGCCCGGCCTGACCCGCCCCGGCGCCCGTCCCCCGCTCAGCCCTGCTGCTGGTAGTCCCAGGGCTGCGGCTGGTACTCGGGCGAGGCCTGCGGCTGCTGCGGGATGCCCTGGTACGGCTGCTGCTGGTACTCCCACCCCTGCGCGGGCTGCTGCTGCGCCGCGTAGGGGTCCTGGTACTGCGGCTGGCCGTACGGGTCCTGGTACTGCTGCTGGTAGACGGGCTGCCCGTACACGTCGTACCCGTACGCCTGCTGCTGCGGCTGGTACTCCCAGCTCTGCGCGGCCTGCTGCTGGTACTGCGGCTGGCCGTAGGCGTCGTAGGCGTAGGCCTGCTGCTCCTGCGGCTGCTGCGGGTCCTGCTGGTAGGCGGCGGGCTGCTGCGCGGTGTAGACGCCGTCGTCCGGGCCGATCTCCTGGAGTTCCTCGTAGGCGTACGGGGCCTCGGCCTCGTCGGCCTCGACCGGGCCGACCTCGCCGACCGGCGCCACCGCCTCGA
This sequence comes from Kitasatospora sp. MBT63, assembly GCF_000710465.2. Lineage (GTDB taxonomy): Bacteria > Actinomycetota > Actinomycetes > Streptomycetales > Streptomycetaceae > Kitasatospora. The sequence goes on from NZ_JAIZ01000690.1 coordinate 13,619, forward strand.
CGGCGGCCACCGCCGCGGCGCCGCCGGTGACGGCGCCGAGCAGCGGGACCTTGGCCAGCGGGCCCGGCAGGGAGCCGTCGGCCCCGCGCAGCGACCAGCCGACCGGGCGGCCGCGCTTGACCGCCAGCGTGACGAAGGTCTGCCCGACCGCGAAGACGGCCGCGCCGGCCCCTATCACCAGGACCGAGCTCAGCCGCATCCCGGCGACCACGCAGAGGAATCCGGCCAGCGCGAGCGCCCGCCAGAGCAGCGGGGCGCGGTTCTGCAGCAGCAGCTCGGCCACCAGCCAGAGCGCCACCAGCGCCAACGCGACGTACAGCAGCAGGTATCCGATGCCCATCCCCGCTACCTCCAGTCGCGTACCGCGCGGTTGCGGGCGACTGTACCCGCTCCCGGCCCGCAGACCCACATCCCCGGCAGCCCCGCGCGGGGCTGCCGGGGGGCGGGCGATCAGCGCTGGTGCAGGCCGAGGTTCTGGTAGATCTCCAGGGTGGAGGTGGAGTGGTTCAGCGTGATGAAGTGCAGACCGGGCGCGCCCTCCGCGAGCAGCCGCTCGGACATGGTCGTGGCGTGCTCGATGCCGATCGCCCGGACCGCGTCGGGGTTGTCGGCGACCGCCAGGAAGCGCTCCACCAGCTCGGGCGGGAAGTCCGAGCCGGACAGCTGCGGGAAGCGCTCCAGCTGCCGGATGTTGGTGACCGGCATGATCTCCGGGATGATCGGCGTCGCGCAGCCCGCCGCGGCGACCCGGTCGCGCAGCCGCAGGTAGTCCTCGACCTCGAAGAACATCTGGGTGATCGCGTAGTCCGCACCGGCCCGGCACTTGGCGACAAAGTGCCGGATGTCGTCGTCCCAGTTCTCCGAGCGCGGGTGCATCTGCGGGAAGGCGGCCACCCCCACGCAGAAGTCGCCGATCCCCTTGATCAGCTCGACCAGCTCGTACGCGAAGGTGACGCCCTCCGGGTGGCGGACCCACTCGCCCATCGGGTCGCCGGGCGGGTCGCCGCGCACCGCGAGGACGTTGCGCACGCCCTCGTCGGCGTACTGGCCGATGATGTTGCGCAGTTCGGCGACCGAGTGGTCGACCGCGGTGAGGTGGGCGACCGGGGTCAGGGTGGTCTCGGTGGCGATCCGGCCGACCAGGTTGACCGTGCGGCCGCGCGAGGAGCCGCCGGCGCCGTAGGTCATGCAGACGAAGTTGGGATCGAGCGACTCGACCCGCCGGATCGCGTCCCAGAGCCGGCGCTCGGCCTCCTCGCTGCGCGGGGGCATGAACTCGAAGGAGAACGAGCGGTCACCTGCCGCCAGCAGATCGCGCACGGTCTGCGCACGGTCGGTCCTGGTGGAGGGAATCCCTAGTGCCATGCTCGCAGGTTAGCCGGGATGCGGAGAGCGCGACCAAACGAGGTCCACCAAGTGAGACACCCCCCGAGACTGTTTCGGCCCCCCTGGGAAGGGGGTGCCGGGCGCCGTGGTGAGAAGGCCTCCGGACACCCCGATAGTCTGATTGTCAGCCAATCGATCCGGAGTTCCCCGTGCGTTCGCCCACCGGTCTGCCCAGCCACCCCATCGACGCGGAAGCCGTACGGACCCGCGTCAACACGGCCCTCGCCGAGTTCATGGACGGCCGCACGGCCCTGCTGGACGGCATCTCCCCCCAGCTCGGCCCGGTCGCCGACGCCCTGCGCGACTTCCTGCTCGACGGCGGCAAACGGCTGCGCCCGGCCTTCTGCTACTGGGGCTGGCGCGGCGCCGGCGGCAGCGACCGGGAGCCCGGCATCACCCGGGCCGCCGCCGCCCTCGAACTGCTCCAGGCGAGTGCGCTCGTCCACGACGACCTGATGGACCGCAGCGACACCCGCCGCGGCCTGCCCTCCGTGCACCGCCGCTTCGAGGCGCTGCACCGCAGCAGCGGCTGGCGCGGCGACCGCGAACAGTACGGCGCCTCCGCGGCCGTACTGCTCGGCGACCTGCTGCTGATCTGGTGCGACGAGCTGTTCAACGACTGCGGCCTGCCGCCGCAGGCCGTCCGGGCCGCCAAGCCCGCCTTCGACCTGATGCGCACCGAGGTCATGGTCGGCCAGTACCTCGACGTCCTCGAACCGGTGGCCGGCGACTCCGCCGACCCCGACGCCCTCGACCGGGCCCGGACCGTCCTGCACTACAAGTCCGCGAAGTACACCATCGAACGCCCGCTCCAGGTCGGCGCCGTCCTCGCCGGGGCCGACCCCGAGCTGGTCGCCGCCTACGCCGCCTTCGGCCTGCCGCTCGGCGAGGCCTTCCAGCTCCGCGACGACCTGCTCGGAGTCTTCGGCGACCCCGCGGTCACCGGGAAGCCGGCCGGCGACGACCTGCGCGAGGGCAAGCGGACACTGCTGGTCGCCCACGCCATGCGGGGCCTGCCCCCGGCGGACGCGCGGCACCTGGACGAGCGGCTCGGCGCGGCGGACCTGACGGCCGAGGAGGTGCCGGTGCTGCGGGCGCTGGTCGAGCGCAGCGGGGCGGCGGATCTGGTGGAGAAGCGGATCGACGAGCTGATGCGGGAGTCCCTGTCCGCCCTCGACGCCGCCCCCCTCGCCCCCGGCCCCACCCGCACCGTCCTCCTCTCCCTCGCCGAAGCCGCCACCACCCGCAAGTACTAAGCCCCCGGGGGGCACCCAAAGGGGCGCGAGGAACTGCGCGAGATCGGAAGCGGATCACCGTTCCGCCGGGGTCGGTGGGCGAGTTGCAGGTGGTGCCCTGCCGTTTCGCGCAGTCCCCGCGCCCCTGAAATAGGCGCGGCGTCGCCGAGCGCAGCCGGGCTAGCGGTTGCGGAGGCGGCGGGCGAGTTCGGCGGCTGCTGCGCCCGGGTCGTCGGCTGCCGTGATGGCGCGGACGACGACCACTCGGTCGGCGCCGGCGGCGAGGACCTCGTCCAGGTTGGTGAGGTCGATGCCGCCGATGGCGAACCACGGCCGGTCGGTCGGCTGCTTCGCCGCGTACGAGACCAGGGAGAGCCCCGGCGCGTGACGGCCGGGCTTGGTGGGGGTGGGCCAGACCGGGCCGGTGCAGAAGTAGTCGACGCCGGCCTCGGTCAGTGCGGTGTCGACCTCGGACTCGGCGTGGCAGGAGCGGCCGATCAGCACGTCGGGCCCGAGGATCGCCCGCGCCGCCGGCACCGGCAGGTCGTCCTGCCCGAGGTGCAGCACCTGCGGCCGGGCCGCGTGCGCCACGTCGGCACGGTCGTTGACCGAGAAGAGCTTGCCGTGGCGGCGGGCCGCGTCGGCGAAGACCTCCAGGTACTCCAGCTCCTGCCTGGCCTCCAGCCCCTTGTCCCGCAGCTGGACGATGTCCACCCCGCCGGCCAGCACCGCGTCCAGGAACTCGGGCAGGTCGCCCTGCTCGCGGCGGGCGTCGGTGCACAGGTAGAGCCGGGCGTCCGCCAGCGCGGTGCGGGCGGCGGCCGTCACAGCAGCATCGCCTGGGCGCGGCGCTTCACCTCGGTGCCCCGGTTCTCCCGCAACGCCTGGATCGGGCTGCCGGGCAGCGACGGGTCCTCGGTGAACATCCACTCGAGGATCTCCTCGTCGTTGAGCCCGCAGTCGCGCAGCACGGTCAACGTCCCGACCAGGTGCTTCACCGGTCCGGTGGGCTCGATGAAGTCGGCGGGCACCTGCAGCGAGTTGTTCTCGCCACGGCGGACGGCCAGCAGGGTCCGGTTCCTCACCTGGTCCCGGACCTCGGTGATCTGCACCCCCCACAGCTCCGAGATGTCGGGCAGGTAGAGCCACGCGGGGACAAGGGCTTCAATCTTGGGATCAATCTTGCTCACGCCCCCAGCCTGCCACCTCCCGAGGCCCCCGCGCACCACCTCCCGGTCAGGCCCCCGGTCCGGCGGCCGCCGCCTTGAGCTGGACGGACGGGTCCGCGGCCAGGGCGCGGTCGAGCACCACCCCCCGGTCGATCAGCCGCTTGGCCTGGTTGAGGTCGCGCGGGCGGTCCACCGACAGGGCCGCGACCAGCGCTCCCTGACGCAGCCACAGCACCGACCAGGACGCCTCCTCGGGCGAGCCGCGGTGGATCAGCTCGTCGGCACCGGCGTGCCGGCCGGCGTACTGGACCATGTGCCCGAACTGCTCGGACCAGAAGTACGGCACCGGGTCGTAGGGGACGTCCGCGCCGAGCATCGCGGCGGCCGCGGCGCCACCGGACTGCAGCGCGTGGTCCCAGTGCTGGACGGCCAGCCGGGCGCCGGAGCGGGCCGAGGGGTAGGAGACGCAGTCGCCCGCCGCCCAGACGCCGGGGGCGGTGGTGCGCAGCCGGTCGTCGACCAGGATCGCGCCGGCGGGGTCGAGCTCCACCGCGGACCCGGCCAGCCAGCCGGTGGCGGGGCGGGCGCCGATGCCGACCAGCAGTGCGTCGGCGGCCAGCCGGGTGCCGTCGGTGAGCACCACCGCCGCGGGCTCGGCCGCCAGGACGCCGACCCCGCAGCGCAGGTCGACCCCGGCGGCGGCGTACCAGCCGGCCATCGCCGCGCCGACGGGTTCGGGCAGCGCGCCGGCCAGCGGCGCCGGTCCCGCCTCGACCACGGTCACCTCGCAGCCGAGCTGCCGGGCCACCGTCGCGGTCTCCGCGCCGATCCAGCCGGCCCCGGCCAGCACCAGCCGCAGGCCCGGGCGCAGCCGGTCCCGCAGCGCGAGCGCGTCGTCCAGGGTGCGCAGCAGGCGGGCGCCGGGCGCGCCGGGCAGCGGGCGGGGTGCGGCGCCGGTGGCGATCAGCAGGCCGTCGTACGGGAGCTCGCCGCCGTCGGTGTGCAGCACCCCGGGGTGGAGGGCGAGGGCGCGGCGGCCGGGCAGCAGGTCGATGCCGAGGTGGTCCCAGTCGATGTCGAAGGCGGTGCTGTCGGCCTGGCCGAGCAGCACGTTCTTGGAGAGCGGCGGCCGGTCGTAGGGGCGGTGCGGCTCGTCGCCGAGCAGCGAGATCCGGCCCTCCCAGCCTCCGCGCCGCAGGCCCAGGGCGGCCTGTGCGCCCGCCATGCCCGCCCCGACCACGACCACTCGTCCGGTTCTCTTCAGTTCGACCACCGGGTCAGCCTATCCAGCGGGGTGTCCACCCTCCGTACGCACCTTCGGGATGGGCGGCGCCCGGCGTTATGGTGGACGGGCACCTCACACGGGAGCCCGGTGCACCGGGCTGAGAGGCGGGCTGGTGCGGCCTGCGACCGTCCGAACCTGATCCGGGTCATGCCGGCGAAGGGAGTTACCGACTTTGGCACGGACATCTGTGGCCGGGACGCCGTCGGCGCGCACGCCCGACGTGCTGGTGATCGGCGGCGGGATCATCGGCCTGGGCGTGGCCTGGCGGACGGCGCAGCGCGGACTGGCGGTGGCGGTCGTCGACCCGGCGCCGGGCGGCGGGGCGGCGCAGGTCGCGGCCGGGATGCTGGCGCCGGTCACGGAGCTGCAGTACGGCGAGGAGCCGCTGCTGCGCCTCGGGATGGCGTCCAACGAGCGGTACGCCGGCTTCACGGCGGAGCTGACCGCCGCCACCGGCCTGGACACCGGCTACCGGCGGACCGGCACGCTGGCGGTGGCGCTGGACTCCGACGACCGCGAGGAGCTGCGCGAGCTGCTCGCCTTCCACCAGCGGCTCGGCCTGGAGTCGCACTGGCTGACCGGCCGCGAGTGCCGCAAGCTCGAGCCGATGCTGGCCCCGGGGGTGCGCGGCGGCCTCCAGGTGACGGGCGATCACCAGGTGGACGGCCGGCGGCTGGCGAAGGCCCTGCTGGCCGCGTGCGAACGCGAGGGCGTGGTGCTGCACCGGTCCGAGGCCGCCGCGCTGCTGGTCGAGGACGGCCGGGCCACCGGGGTCCGGCTGGCCGACGGCTCCTGGCTCACCGCCGGGCAGCTGGTGCTGGCGGCGGGCTGCCGCAGCCACCTGCTGCCGGGCCTGCCCGCCGGGGTGCTGCCGCCGGTGCGCCCGGTCAAGGGCCAGGTGCTGCGGCTGCGGATCCCGGAGCCGTACGCGCCGTTCCTGTCCCGCAACGTGCGGGCCGTGGTGCGCGGGCAGCACATCTACCTGGTGCCGCGGGCCGACGGCGAGCTGGTGATCGGGGCGACCAGCGAGGAGCTGGGCCACGACACCACCGTCACCGCCGGCGGGGTGTACGAGCTGCTGCGCGACGCCCACGAGCTGATCCCCGGCATCACCGAGCTGCCGCTGGCGGAGACCGGTGCCGGGCTGCGGCCCGGCTCGCCCGACAACGCCCCGCTGCTCGGCCCGACCGCGCTGCCCGGCCTCACCGCCGCCACCGGCCACTACCGCAACGGCGTGCTGCTCACCCCGGTGACCGCCGATCTGATCGCCGAGCAGCTGGCCACCGGTGTGCTGCCCGAACTCGCCGCCCCCTTCTCCCCCAGCCGCTTCACCGCAGAGGTCCCGTCATGAACCAGATTCCGCTCACCGTCAACGGCGAGCCCCGCGAGCTGCCCGCCTCGACCACGCTGGCCGAGGTGGTGGCCCAGCTGAGCAAGGCGCCCTCGGGGGTGGCCGCGGCGCTCAACGAGACGGTGGTGCCGCGCGGGTCGTGGCCCGCGACGGTGCTGAGCGCCGGCGACCGGGTGGAGATCCTCACCGCCGTCCAGGGCGGCTGAGCACCGTGGCGGACGACGTTCTCACCATCGCCGGGACGGCCTTCACCTCCCGGCTGATCATGGGCACCGGCGGCGCCCCCAGCCTGGACGTGCTGGAGCAGGCGCTGCTGGTCTCCGGGACCGAACTGACCACGGTCGCGATGCGCCGCGTCGACCCCGGCACCCAGGGGTCGGTGCTCGACGTGCTGACCCGCAACGGCATCCGGGTGCTGCCCAACACGGCCGGCTGCTTCACCGCCGGGGAGGCGGTGCTGACCGCCCGGCTGGCCCGCGAGGCGCTCGGCACCGACTGGGTGAAGCTGGAGGTGATCGCGGACGAGCGGACCCTGCTGCCCGACCCGATCGAGCTGCTGGACGCCGCCGAGACCCTGGTCGACGACGGCTTCACGGTGCTGCCGTACACCAACGACGACCCGGTGCTGGCCCGCAAGCTGGAGGACGTGGGCTGCGCGGCGATCATGCCGCTGGGCTCGCCGATCGGCTCCGGCCTCGGGATCCGCAACCCGCACAACTTCCAGCTGATCGTGGAGAACGCGGGCGTCCCGGTGGTGCTGGACGCGGGCGCCGGCACCGCCTCCGACGTGGCACTGGCGATGGAGCTGGGCTGCGCCGCGGTGATGCTGGCCTCCGCGGTGACCCGGGCCCAGGACCCGGTGCTGATGGCCGAGGCGATGCGCCGGGGCGTGGAGGCCGGGCGGCTCGCCCACCGGGCCGGGCGGATCCCGCGCCGGTTCCACGCCGAGGCCTCCTCGGCGATGGCCGGCCGGGCCGAACTGGACGTGCGGGAGCGCCCGGCGTTCTGACCGGGTCTCAACTTCGGCACAGACCGGCCCGTGACGGGCGGGCCCCGGGCCCGCCCGGGGCCTGCGCCTCTACACTCCTCTGGTGGACATGACGCTGCGCGACCCCCTGATCGGAACGCTGCTCGACGGCCGGTACCGGATCGAGCAGCGGGTCGCCGCCGGTGGGATGTCCACGGTCTACCGGGGGCTGGACACCCGGCTGGACCGGGTGGTGGCGCTGAAGGTGATGCACCCGTCGCTGGTCGGCGACAGCGACTTCACGGCCCGGTTCATCCGCGAGGCCAAGGCCATCGCCCGGCTGGCCCACCCCAACGTGGTCAACGTCTTCGACCAGGGCGCCGACGGCCAGACCGTCTTCCTGGCGATGGAGTACGTGCCCGGCTCCAACCTGCGGGACGTGCTGCGCGACCGGGGCGCGCTGTCGGTGCGGGCCGCGCTGGACGTGATGGAGCCGATCCTGGCCGCACTCGGCGCCGCCCACCGGGCCGGCCTGGTGCACCGGGACATCAAGCCGGAGAACGTCCTGATCACCGAGGGCGGCATGGTCAAGGTCGCCGACTTCGGCCTGGTCCGGCTGCTCTCCGGGGCAGGCGGCGAGGTCACCAGCACCACCGAGGCGGGCACCGTGCTCGGCACCGTCTCGTACCTGGCGCCGGAGCAGATCCGGCAGGCCCCGACCGACCAGCGGGTCGACGTGTACGCGGCCGGCATCCTGCTGTACGAGCTGCTCACCGGCACCAAGCCGCACTCCGGCGAGCACCCCGCCCAGGTGATGTACCAGCACCTGCACGAGCGGGTCCCGGCGCCCTCGCTGTCCGCCCCGGCGGTGGGCCCGGAGCTGGACGCGATAGTGGCCGCCGCGACCGCCCAGGACCCCGAGGCCCGGCCGTGGGACGCGGTGGAGCTGCTGGCCACCCTGCAGCGGGCCCGGCGCACGCTGAGCCAGGCCCAGCTGGACGCCGAACCGCCGGCCTCCTCCCGGCTGACCCCGCAGTACTCGACCGGCGAGGTCACCTCGGTGATCTCGCCGCCGGTGGAGCGGACCAGCGTGCTGGAGGTGCCGCCGGACCTGCTGCCGCCGCGCCCGCCGGTGGACGAGCCCGCCTCGCACCACACCGTTCAGCTGCGCCGGGTCCGCCCGCCGCGCCCGCGCCGCTCGCGCAAGCCGTTCGTCTGGGCGGGCGTGATCGCGGCCCTGCTGGCGGCCGTCGGCCTGACTACCTACCTGCTGTCGGGCGCGGTGTACACCACGGTGCCCGCCGTGCTGGGGCAGTCCCAGGCGCAGGCCCAGGCGACGCTCGACAAGGCCGGGCTGCACGGCACGTACGTCCAGGAGTTCAGCGAGTCGGTGCAGGCCGGGCAGGTGATCTCGACCGACCCCGGGGTCGGGCAGCGGGCCCGCAAGAGCGACTCGGTGCGGGTCGTGCTCTCCCGGGGCCCGGAGCGGGTCCAGGTGCCGGAGATCGCCGGCAAGCCGCTGGAGGCGGCGCGCAAGGCGCTCACCGACGCCCGGCTGACCCCGGGCACGGTGACCGAGGCGTTCGACGACGCGGTGCCCAAGGGTTCGGTGATCAGTGCCTCCCCGGCGGCGGGCGGGCAGCTCGCGGTGGGTGCGCCGGTGGCGCTGGTGGTCAGCAAGGGCCAGGTCCCGGTGCCGAACGTGGTCGGGATGGACAAGGACGCGGCCACCAAGGCGCTCACCGATGCCGGGTTCAAGGTGCAGACCGCGGGCCTCAACCTGTTCGGTACCGGCAAGGTCTCCTCGCAGACCCCGCCGGCCGGCCAGCCCCGCCCGCAGGGCACCGTGGTGACGATCTCCTTCAGCCTGTTCTAGGCCGCGCTGTTCTAGGCCGCGCGGCCGGGGAGCGGGCTCAGCGCAGCGGCCCGTCGCCGGGCTCCTCCTGGTACGAGTAGCGCTGCTCGGCCCAGGGGTCGGCGAGGTTGTGGTAGCCGCGCTCCTCCCAGAAGCCGCGCCGGTCGGCCCGCATGTACTCGACCGCGCGGACCCACTTGGGCCCCTTCCAGGCGTACAGGTGCGGCACCACCAGCCGGACCGGGAAGCCGTGCTCCAGGGTGAGCGGCTCGTCGTTGTGGTGGGTGGCGAAGACGGTGCCGGGGTCGGCGAAGTCGGCCAGCCGCAGGTTGGCGCTGTACCCGTACTCGGCCCAGACCATCACATGGGTGACGCCGGCGGCCGGCGGGACCAGGTCGAGGACGGTCTTGGCGGCGACCCCGCCCCACTCGTTGCCGAGCATCGAGAAGCGGGTCACGCAGTGCAGGTCGCCGCGGACGGTGACCCGGGGCAGGGCGTGGAAGGCGGTGAAGTCCCAGCTGTGCTTCTCGGCGGAGGCGGTCGCGCCGAACACCTGGAAGTCCCAGCTCTGCGGTTTGAAGCGGGGCACCGGTCCGTAGTGCAGCACCGGCCAGCCGCGCTGCAGCCGCTGGCCCGGGGGGATCCGCGGGTCAGACGGCTGAGGCTGTTCCGGTTGGTGCTGACCCATCTCTCCATGGTGACAGACGGCGGGCGCCGCACCTCGCGCGCCCCTCGCGCACGCCCCCCCGATTGGCTGATATCGGACAATACGACACATGTCCGAGTGAGTGTGAACTTACTGGAATTACCGGCCACAAGGGTGCCACGATGCCACCAACCGCGGTAGCGCGTGCGACGCATGGGACAAGGAAGGCACCGCCATGAAGGGCGACCCCGAGGTCATCGAATTCCTCAACGAGCAGCTCACCGCCGAGCTGACCGCGATCAACCAGTACTTCCTGCACGCGAAGATGCAGGAGAACAACGGCTGGACCAAGCTCGCCAAGTACACCCGGCACGAGTCCTTCGACGAGATGAAGCACGCCGAGACGCTCACCGACCGGATCCTGTTCCTCGACGGCCTGCCCAACTACCAGCGGCTGTTCCACGTCCGGATCGGGCAGACCGTGAAGGAGATGTTCGAGGCCGACCGGCAGGTCGAGGTCGAGGCGATCGACCGGCTGCGCCGGGGCATCGTGGTGATGCGCGCCAAGAACGACGTCACCTCGGCCAACATCTTCGAGGACATCCTGGCCGACGAGGAACACCACATCGACTACCTCGACACCCAGCTCGAACTGCTGGAGAAGCTCGGCGAGCCGCTCTACCTGGCCCAGCTGATCGAGCAGCCGGAGTCCTGACCCGCCCCCGCCCCTAGGGCGCTACGCCGCCAGCGGCGCGGAGTCCGGCTCGGCGAGCCCCAGCCGGGCCGCCAGCCTGGATGTCGGGCACGGGCGCGCACCGTGCTCCCCGAGCAGGGCCTGGATCCGCCGCACGCAGGAACCGCAGTCGGTGCCGGCCTTGCAGCCCTTGGCGATCTGGCGCGGAGTGACGGCGCCGGCCTCGATCTCGTCCTTCACCTGGGCCTCGGTGACCGCATGGCACATGCAGACGTACATCGCGGTCTCTCCCGGTGGTGCTGGCGGTGCTGGACGGTGCCGACGGTACGGCGAGCAAGATCAGCAAAGCCTTGCCTTACCTCGCTAAGCCTTACCTTACCCGGCGATCGGTGCAGGAAAAAGCCCCTCCCCGCTCGGATCGTCCGAGCGGGGAGGGGCCTTCGTCACACCGGCGCGCCCTGGCGCCGTCGGCAGGCTCAGTGGCTGCGGTACATCTCCGCCACCAGGAACGCCAGGTCCAGCGACTGGCTGCGGTTGAGCCGCGGGTCGCAGGCCGTCTCGTAGCGCTGGTGCAGGTCGTCCTCGAACACCTCGTCGCCGCCGCCGACGCACTCGGTGACGTCGTCACCGGTCAGCTCGACGTGGATGCCGCCCGGGTGGGTGCCGAGCGCGCGGTGCACCTCGAAGAAGCCCTTGACCTCGTCGAGCACGTCGTCGAAGCGGCGGGTCTTGTGGCCGGTCTCGGCCTCGTAGGTGTTGCCGTGCATCGGGTCGCAGATCCAGACCACCTGGGCACCGGTGGCGGTGACCTTCTCGACCAGGTCGGGCAGGTGATCGCGGACCTTGCCCGCACCCATCCGGGTGATGAAGGTGAGGCGGCCCGGCTCGCGGTCCGGGTCGAGGCGGTCGATCAGGGTGAGCGCCTCGTCGACCGTGGTGGTCGGGCCGAGCTTGACCCCGATCGGGTTGCGGATCTTCGAGGCGAACTCGATGTGCGCGTGGTCCAGCTGCCTGGTCCGCTCGCCGATCCAGACCATGTGACCGGAGACGTCGTACAGGTGGCCGGTGCGCGAGTCCGTCCGGGTCAGGGCGGTCTCGTAGTCCAGGATCAGCGCCTCGTGCGAGGAGAAGAACTCGACCGTCTTGAACTCCTCGGGGGCGACCCCGCAGGCGTTCATGAAGGCCAGCGCGTTGTCGATCTCGCGGGCCAGCTTCTCGTACCGCTGCCCGGCCGGCGAGTTGCGCACGAAGTCCTGGTTCCAGGCGTGCACCTGGCGCAGGTCGGCGTAGCCACCGGTGGTGAAGGCACGGACCAGGTTGAGCGTCGCCGCGGACGCGTTGTACATCCGCTTCAGGCGCTCCGGGTCCGGGATCCGGGACTCCGGGGTGAACTCGAAGCCGTTCACCGAGTCGCCGCGGTAGACCGGCAGGGTCACACCGTCGCGGGTCTCGGTCGACTTGGAGCGGGGCTTGGAGTACTGCCCGGCGATCCGGCCGACCTTCACGACCGGCACCGAGGCCGCGTACGTGAGCACGGCGGCCATCTGCAGCAGGGTCTTCAGCTTGTTGCGGATCTGCTCGGCCGAGACCCCGTCGAACGCCTCGGCGCAGTCACCGCCCTGCAGCAGGAAGGCCTCACCACGCGCGACGGCACCGAGCCTGGCGCGCAGCTGGTCGCACTCGCCGGCGAAGACGAGCGGCGGATACGAGGCGAGGTCCGCAAGGGTCTTGCGCAGCGCCTCTTGGTCCGGCCATTCAGGCTGCTGCGCCGCGGGCAGGGACTGCCAGGAGTGGCCAGTCCTCGATGTCTCAGTCGTCACGGTCACAGGATCAAGGCTACGGGGTGCGACAACCGGATTGTGACGACCGACCGCTGGGTGAGACATCTGCTGGACATTTCGGTGATCGGGTTCACACCCCCGGCCCATCGGTTACGCTCGTGCCCATGAACGCGCCGCACACCCTCTGCTGGTGGTGGACCAACCCCTCGGGTGGTCCACGAATCGCGCGTCCCTGAGACGACACGACGGCCGCCCCCCGGGGCGGCCGTCGGCGTATCGAGGCTCTGACGGCCCTCCCGGACAGCGGACCGGAGCACAGCTCCCCGCCCACCCTC
>NZ_JAIZ01000691.1 GCF_000710465.2 Kitasatospora sp. MBT63
TTGCTCGCACGCGGCATGCTCTGCACGCCAAAAAAGCAATCATAGCACGCCATAAACACCGCCACCGCACCATTACCGCCGCTACGTTCGGTCAGGGTACGGCTCCAATTACGGCTACGCATACTCTTCCTTTTTCAATATTATTGAAGCATTTATCAGGGTTATTGTCTCATGAGCGGATACATATTTGAATGTATTTAGAAAAATAAACAAATAGGGGTTCCGCGCACATTTCCCCGAAAAGTGCCACCTAAATTGTAAGCGTTAATATTTTGTTAAAATTCGCGTTAAATTTTTGTTAAATCAGCTCATTTTTTAACCAATAGGCCGAAATCGGCAAAATCCCTTATAAATCAAAAGAATAGACCGAAAT
>NZ_JAIZ01000692.1 GCF_000710465.2 Kitasatospora sp. MBT63
GCGGGGTCGGCCTGGTCGGCCCAGGCGAGCACGTCGGCGGTGCTCCAGCCCGGGGTGACCACGCCGCGGCGCATCTGGCGCTGCCACAGGTCGAACGGGGACTGCTCGCTCGCCGCCGCGATCCGGGGGTGGTGGGCGGCCCACAGCCGCCAGGGCCGGGGCTCGTACGCGGCGCGGACGGCGGCCCTCAGCAGGGCGTCGCCCTCGGGGCCGTCGGGGAATCTGCGCAGCACGGAGGGGGCGAGCGCGAGCAGCGAACGGTCGTCGTCGCGCAGCGCGAGCTCGTCGAGCGCCCAGGCCCAGTTGACGCCGACGGCGACGTAGCCGCGCAGCAGGTCCAGGGCGTCCCGGCGGCCGTAGGCGGCGAGGTGGCCGAGGACCGCGAGGGCGAGGCCGGTACGGGCGTCGTCCCGGTCGATGCCGTCCTCGACGGAGTGCAGGTGCAGCTCGACGCCGGTGAGCGGCGCCTCCAGCTCCATGTAGAGGCGCGCGTAGTAGAGGGAGCGGTTCTCGATCTGCCAGTCGGCGCGGGGGTCCTCGGTGACGCACTGCTCGAGGGCGGCGATCGCCTCGTCGCGGTCGGCGGCCAGGGCATGCAGCTGCCCGTCACCGCGGCCTCGCTGGAGGAGGCCGAGGAGGCTGGCACTGGGCGCTATCACTGGCTCGAACATGAGGTCAGCATCCGTTGCGGCGGTCGTCGAGGCAACGGGATTTCCGTCGCCGGGGTCGGTTGGTCCTGCTCAGGCGCCCGGGCGCCGGAATCACCGAAGGCTACCGCCTGGGGGGCACATCCGCACACAGGGCGACTCAAAACGGCCAGGCCCGGGCGGGTCCGCGCCCGTTCCGCCCGGTGCCGCGCGGCGGGCGGCCACGGGTCCGCGGCGGGCCCGCGCCCGGGCCCGGG
>NZ_JAIZ01000693.1 GCF_000710465.2 Kitasatospora sp. MBT63
TCGGCCGAGCTGATCGCGAGCATGGACGACGAGAGCCTGGCCGCCTTCGGTCCCATCGCCCACAGCTATCCGCTCGGGCAGGCAGTCTCGGACGGGGTGATCGCCCCCTACCGGATCGTGTGCGTGGACGTGGCCGATCCGGTGCTCCAGGGCCTGGAGCAGCGCGGTGCGGATGAGCGGTCGGTGGAGTACCGGGGCGCCCGCCTGGCGGCCCTGCAG